>JADJOH010000006.1:300000-410947 GCA_016713925.1 Bacteroidota bacterium | reverse complement strand
AAAATATTCTCCGCCATCATTGACAGCAGAGAGAAATTTTTAAAATACCTTACATTTTTATTAACCGGGGAAGAAACCGACCTCATTGGTAATGCCAAAGGAAACAAGGATAAATCATCTGCAAATAGTAATGATGCGTGGGCATTTACAGGCACACCCGTTTATGAAAAATTACTCATAGCATCCAGTCGTTTTCCGGATAAGGTTAAATCAATTGATACTTTTAATTCAACGCCTGGAGAAGAAACAACCCAATTAGATGAACCCTATTATTCCGCAGAGTTCGAGCTTGTGAATGTAATCCGTACCTTATTAAAACAAAATGCATAATGAAGGCAAAATCAAGGAAACGATTAGTAGGGCTAAGAGCCCTCCAAAGTTAAAAACGGTGGATTACGTTTTGCCGGTTGTATGTAAAAGGTAGGAGCAGCGCCCATGTTGATTGCGGATGAGGTAGGCTTGGGTAAAACCATTGTGGCAAAGGGCATTATTGCAAAGGCATTTGGTCAGTTTGCTCCCAATCAGAATTAAAAGATTTTCATTGACATTTTATCTACTCCAACAGTGCATTGTCGAGTCAAAAATTAAAGAAGCTCCACTTCTCTGTTGACACGTAGCTATTGATTAGTTCAGAGAATGACGACAGAATTACGGGATTAGCTTACACATCTAAAACAGAAAAAAATGAGTATCCATTCAGAATAAAAGCTTTTACTCCATCCACCTCATTTGATGATAAGACACATGCAGGTAAGGTTGATGAAAGAGTGCTATTGTATAGATTGCTTACCTACGGTGATATTAATCAAGATAGATTAAGGGGTCTTGATAGGGTACAAGCAAATTTCACCTGAAACATGGAATTGAAAATTGACCAATCTATAAGATTTGAGAGAGGAAAACTTGACAGGATAATAAATGGGTTAAACCGATACGTCATAAAGTAAAAGTTGCTTTCAGGAAAATTTTGGAAGATATTGTGCCTATTGATGAATTAAAAAAAACATATCAAGCGACTGGCATCACTTATCCCGTAAAATTATGGACATTAATAAAAACTATGCGAGCTAAGTTTACAAAAAAATAGGACTTTTATTATGCCTTCAGCAAAGAGTTAGTTTCAAAGCTTAGGTTTGAACTATCAAGATGTTGCATTGAGTTTTTACAGGCCGATATTTTTATTTTGGACGAATTTCAGAGATACAAAAGCTCATTGAAAGTAAAAGCAATTACGAAAGTGATGATAAAGTAAGCCCAGCTATAGAGTTAGCCAGAGAGATATTTTCATTCGAAGATTCCAAGATCCTCATGCTGTCAGCTACACCATTTAAGCCCTACACCAATGACTTTGATGAACTGAATGGAGAGGTGCATTACAATGAATTTATTACGGTTCTACAGTTTTTGATGGCAGATAAAGCCGCTGAATTTTGGAAGGAGTATGAACATGATCGTAAAGCACTGTTTGGCTTTTTACGTCATCCGGATACTTTAGATGATCAGATGCCAAGTGCAGTAGGATTGAAAAATAAATTAGAAACCCTATACCGCACCAGTATTGTTAGAACAGAAAAGCTGCTTGCTTCCAACGACAGGGATGCACTGATAAAACATGTAAATAAACCAATTTCGATTCAGCCTGAAGACATCAATGATTTTGTAGTTTTAGACCAGATTACCTTATTGCTTAATAAAGATCATAAAGCATCACTACCGGTTCCTTTGGAATATGTAAAATCTTGTCCTTTTGCCTTATCATTCTTAGACAATTATCAGCACAAAGAAAAAATCAGAAATCTGATTTTAGAAGATGCGACACTTCAGCAATTAGTAAGGCAAACAAAGCACGGCTGGGTTAATCTGAAAGACATTAACGATTACAAACCGCTTATTCCACCAAGAGCAAAATCGCTTCCCAATGCTAAGCTGCGTTTGTTGTTAGATGAAACAGTACACAATAATGGTTGGAAATATTTGTGGATCCCCCCTTCCATTCCCTACTATGAATTAGATGGTGCTTTTAAAGATAGCTGGGGGTATTCTAAAACATTAATTTTCTCATCGTGGAAATTAGTTCCTCGTATGGTGGCATCATTGGTTTCGTATGAGGCCGAACGGCTTTCAATTGGAAATCCGAAATAAGTTGATGGCTACTTTCAAAAAACTTAATCTTAATCAATATGTAAGTGGCGAAGGTGACTGGCAAAAGTGGTACTGGTTAGGTCCACTCTTATTAGATAAAGCAAGTGAAAACATTAAGGTGCTAACAGAATGGCTATCAAAGGGAATACCGCCAACTGAACTTTCGATTGATGCAGAAAGTATCGGTACAGATAAAGATGAAAGTATCGGTAGAAAAACGCATTTTGAACTTGCAAATGCTGCTTACAACAGCCACTCCCCCATTACGGCAAGTAAACTAAGCAATGAGCATCTGGAAGCAATTTGTGAACATATGGCTGAGCTTACAATTGGTTCACCGGCAATATGCTATTTGAGGAGCCAAAAAAGATACAAAGAATTGTCAAATGATCTATTCGATGCCGCCTTCAATGTTCGTTTGCTTTTCTAACTATGTTCAATAAAACCGGAGAGTATTGCCATAGTGAGGTTGCACAAAGGATGGTGATTACTGGGAACGGGCATTACGATACATGGTTGATGGAAATATTCAGGCTATGCTGGATGAATTTGTGTATCTGCTGATAAATGGTGAGAACATTCAATCTACAAATGAGTTGAGTGATTTTATTTCCGATATTCTTTCTGTAAGAACTGCCACTTCAGACATTGAAGATTATCCAACATTTTTAGACAATCTAACTAAGGAAAAGCCAAAGCGAAAAGCCATCAGGTCGCATTATGCCGTTGATTTTGGCACGCAAAAAATAAACACTGCTAAAGGTGCAGGTCGACAAATAAATATTCGCCAAGCTTTTAATGCCCCTTTCAGACCCTTTGTTTTAGCCTCAACTTCCATTGGTCAGGAGGGCTTGGATTTTCACTTGTATTGTAAAAAAATATTCCATTGGAATCTGCCATCCAACCCCATTGATTTTGAGCAAAGAGAAGGTAGAATACATCGCTATCAAGGGCTTGTAATCAGGCTCAATCTGGCAAGTAAATACAGAGATCAGATAGCCCATGGTAATACCCGAAATAATATTTGGAAAGAGGTCTTTAAATATGCTGAAAAGGAAAAAGCCCAGGCTAAGTTTTCCTGTGATTTAGTACCATATTGGCATACGGAAACATTGAGTGATATAAAGATCGAAAGATTCGTGCCTTTGTATCCTTTCAGCAGAGACATAGAGAAGTTCAATAATCTAATTAAAATACTCACATTTTACAGATTAACATTCGGGCAACCACGTCAGGAAGAATTGCGGATGGCGCTGCATGATTCAGGTTTTAGTGATGAGGTAATCCAAAAATTAGATGATTTAATCATTAACCTTAGCCCAATAAGATTTACATAATATGGCAAATTTTATATCAGAAGATCAAATAGAAAAAGCAACCATAGAGGTGTTTGTACATAACCTCGGGTATCGTCATCTCAATTGTATTGATAAAGACTTAACAGGCCGTTTGAATGAAAGTGATGTCATCATTAAGCCATTGCTAAAGAAAAAGTTGATTGAATTAAATCCAACGCTTCCTGCCTCAGCCATTGAGGAAGCCTACGAACAGCTTTGCCAAACAAGATTAGATAAAAGTGATCTGATGGCTAATAAAGAAGCCTATGGTCGGATAAAAAATGGAGTACAGGTTGAAATTAATAACACAAGGTCGTAAAGAGCCTGTCACTGTTAAAGTGATTGACTTTAATGAGAAGACAAACAATGATTGCCCTGGTAGTTTCACAGCTTTGGATACAAGGTCAATTTATTCGTAGAAGACCAGATTTAATAGTATTTGTGAATGGCTTACCCCTCATTTTCATTGAACTTAAAAATAGCAACATTGCGCTGCGCAATGCTTACGATGATAATTTGCTCAATTACCGTAAAGACATTCCATTGCTGTTTCATTACAATGCGATATGCATACTCAGTAATGGTTTAGAAACAAAAGTGGGAGTTTAATTCGGGGTATGAGCACTTTTTCATTGGCTAAGAGCGGAGAATGAAAACCAAGTCCCGGATAAAAACGCATAAAAGAATATGGCGTTAGTTTAGACTATGCTGTATTAGGACTGTGTGAAAAACAACGATTGATGGACTATGTAGAAAATTTTATTCTCTACTACAACGACATTGCCAAGATTACTGCTAAGAACCATCAGTTCCTTGGAGTAAACAATGCTATCAGTAATTTCTCACTTCGCTTAGAACACGATGCTGCTGGCACGGACGTTGGAAATAAAGGTAAGTTGGGTGTTTTCTGGCATACACAAGGAAGTGGCAAAAGCTATAGTATGATTTTCTTTGCCCGTAAAGTGTTCAGAAAATTTACCGGCAATTACACCTTCCTGATAGTGACAGACAGAGATGATTTAGATGGTCAAATATACCGTAATTTCTTAGGTGCAGGTGCATTCAGTAAAGACACCAAATGCAGACCAAAAGATAGCGAAGACCTTAGAGCGATGTTGCAAACCAATACACGGTATGTTTTTACACTGATACAGAAATTTCGTTATCCCAAAGGGCAGGCTTATCCTGTATTGTCACTTCGCAACGACATCATTGTTATTATAGATGAAGCCCACAGAACACAGTACAAAGACCTCGCTGAAAACATGCGTACAGGCTTGCCAAATGCACAATACATGGCCTTTACTGGCACACCGCTATTGGGCAGTAAAAAACTGACGCATGAATGGTTTGGAGACAATGTATCTGAATACAATTTCAAACAAAGCATCGAAGATGAGGCTACAGTTCCTCTTTTTTATCATAAAAGGGTTCCCGAAGTATTACTTCAAAATGACGATATAGATGATGACCTAGCTGATATTGTGAGTGATGAAAATCTCACGGAGGAAAATCAAATAAAATTGGAAAGAGAGTTTGCTCAGGAAATGAGTGTGCTTAAAGCTGATGATCGCTTAGAAATAATTGCTAAAGACATAGTCTATCATTTTCCACGCAGAGGTTATCTTGGCAAAGGCATGGTTGTAACCATTGATAAATTTACCGCTGTAAAGATGTATGATAAAGTGAAGCGTTTATGGGAAGAAGAAAAGAGGAGTATCCAGCGTCAGATAAACGAAGAAAAGGACAAAGTTGCAAAAGATGATTTGAAGCAGATTTTAGAATGGATGCGTAAAACCGATATGGCAGTTATCGTGAGCGAGGAAGCTGGAGAAGAAGAAAAGTTTGAAAAGCAAAAATTAGATATTAAAACCCATAGAAGGCGGATATTAACAGTGGATGAAAACGGTCAGGATATAGAAAGCAAATTTAAAGACCCTAAAGATTCACTACAATTGGTTTTTGTATGCAGTATGTGGCTAACAGGTTTTGACGCACCAACTGTTTCTACTCTGTATTTAGATAAACCTATGAAAGATCATACCTTAATGCAAACCATTGCAAGGGCAAATAGGGTTACAGATTTCTTGATAAATACCAAGCCCAAGAAAAACGGTTTAATAGTAGATTACTACAATGTCTTCCGCAATCTTAAAAAAGCTTTTGCATCATATGGTGGTGGCTCTATTGGATCTGGTGAAGGAAAAGGCGAAGATGCTCCGGTTCAGGAAAAAGACCAGTTGTATGTATTGCTGAAAGATGCAATAAATGAATGCAATGAATGGTGTCTAAATATTGGTATTGATTTAAATCACATAAAAGAATCAAACTTGATCTTTAGCAAACTGAGCCTGTTTGATGAATACGCCGATACTATTGTTGCAAATGATGAACATAGAAAACAATTCATAGTTTACGACAATACCATTGATGCTTTGTACGAAGCATGTAAACCAGAAATATTAGGTCGCAGAAGGAATTTCCGTTGGCAGCAATTATCCATTATCTCCGTGAGGTGATTGACGGAAGGGCTGACAGAGGAAATCTCGACAGTGCTAAAAGACGAATTGGTCAATTATTGGATGATAGTATTGTTGCTCATGAAGATGAAGCTAAAGTGGCTGAATTTGAACAATTCGATGAAAAAAGTCCAGCTTATGCTATAAAGTCTTGGAAGCAAATCGACCTTAGCAAATTAAATATTGAAAAGTTAAGGGAAGAGTATAAAGAAGCACCTCATAAGAACATTGAAATCTCAGATTTGAGGGCTTTTATAGCTGACAAATTGCAGCAAATGATGGAACGAAATATCACCCGTACCAGCTTTGCTCAAAAATTACAGGAAATAATTGACCGCTACAATTCCGGCAATGCAAGCAATGAGAATTATTTCGATGATTTAATGGATTTTGTAGAAAAAATGAGAGAGGAAGAAATGAGAGCTGCAAGAGAAGGCATGACCGAAGCGGAACTAGAAATATTCGATTTGATAAAGAAAGAAAATCTTACCAAAGATGAGGAACAGAAAGTAAAATTAGCAGCTAAAAACTTGTTGCACAAGTTGAAAGACGACAAACCAACAGTGTTGATTACAGATTGGTATAAGGACACACAGACCAGATTTCAAGTACAAGCTGCGATTAAAAAGGTCTTGAATGATACTTTGCCTCAAAGCTATGATAGGGCTGTTTATAGCAACAAATGTGATATTGTTTTTGATCACTTCTTAATGATAGCACAAAACGAGAATTTCAAGGCTTATTCTTAACACTTAATATAAAAGAAACATGGCACTATACATAAACCAAACAGGCAAACTCAAAGTTGTAAAAGAAAAGCCTTTTAAACTGGAGAAAGACATTCAAAAAGTCTTTGAAACAAACCTCATTACCATCATGGGCTTGGAGTTGATTAAGAGTGAGTTTACTATAAAAAATAAAAGAATTGATACGTTGGCTTACGATACACAAGCTAGTGCATTCATAATTATCGAATACAAGCGGGATAAGAATATCAGTGTTGTTGACCAAGGCTTTACTTACCTGAGTTTAATGCTAGAAAATAAAGCTGATTTCATAATAGAATATAATGAGAACCAGAAAAGAATCCTTAAACGCGAAGATGTAGATTGGAGTCAAACAAGAGTTATATTTGTTTCAACGAGTTTTACAGAAAATCAAATTCAAGCAACAAATTTCAAAGACATCGCTATTGAATTATGGGAAGTAAAACAATTTGATAATAATACCATCATCATCAATCCGATTAAAAAATCGAATGCAGCGGAAAGTATTAAGCCATTGACTCAAAATAAGGAAGCCCTCAGAACAGTAGCAGCGGAAATAAAGGTCTATACTGAAGAAGAGCATATTCAAAAAACTACTGAACTTATTGCAGAACTATACCAGAAATTCAGGCAGGGAGTTATCCAATTAGCAGATAATATAGAGATAAAGCCAAAGAAAAAGGAAATAGGATTTCTTAAGGAAAATAAAGTATTCACAGATATATGTATACTAAAATATTCTCTAAAAATATGGATTAACCTAAAAAAAGGTAAATTGGAGGATCCAAAGAAATTAGCAAAGGATGTATCAAAAATTGGGCATTGGGGAAATGGTGATTATCAAATACAGGTTAAAACAGATAAAGACTTAGAATATATAATGAGTTTGATAAAACAAGGAATTAAAAAATGAATTAACATCACTCAATGCATCAAGAAATTCAATTAAACATTATTCCATTAACAGCTCCCGTTGAGGAAGCCGAATTTGCTTTTTACACGGCAAAGAAGGATGTCTGCCTTTCGGACAGGCCGGGTTATTGCACAAATCACAAACAAGATTTGAACGGAGCATTAGAATATTTAGTTGACAAAAGAAAACCCGCATTGATTAACCAACACATTCAACAGGTATATGAGTTCAGCAGAATGTATTGGAAGACCGTAAGTCAGCAGAACCTGCCCATAACAAAAAAGTATCCGAAAATGGTGAAAGAAATCTACCCCTACTTTCAGCATAATAAAATATCACTCTTCGGACCGGAAAGCCTTTGATTTGTAAAAAATGGTATATCAAGAAAAAACTAAAGGTTTATGTCAACAATCAACAGCTGGAAAGCCTTTATAAAAGCTCAAGAAATATTCGTTAATCAATATTCTGAGCCTTTTGCAATTGAGTTTAAAAAGAAGGATAAGACGAATTTAGCTCACTTCACAATCGAACAAAGAAACCCCCTCACGAATATTATTAATTCATTAGAAAGATCATTCCCCGAGATATCACAAAACGATATAAATTTAAAAGAAGGATATTTGCTTTATGACTCTTCCAGGTTTCCGCAACATACAGATGAACTAAAAGAAATAGCTGATGCAAATTATTTCGAATTTGATTATAAACCATGTTTTTCAGGTCATGTTAGTTTAAAAGAAAATCCATATAAATGGTTAGACGAAATAACTGAGCAACAGCCAAATAAGGAAGGTCAAATTGTTGCCAATTTTTCTGAAATAAAACGCATTGATGAAAAAATACAAAGCCTTATTGGGTTTACACGGTCTGGTGTTATTGGTGGGATCTTTAAAGTTCAACCTTCTAAATACTATATTCAAAAGCAATATGAAATAGCAAGCAGATTTTTGATTCAAACTTTAGGTATTCCGTCTGTCTCCAATCATGGTCGTTTTGCCAATCTAATTGTTCAAGATATATTTTTAAATGAGCCTGCACTGAATTTTATAAAAGAAAACACTACCTATCACAAATCTCACCACCGCGTAATATTCACTATTAATGAAGATTTATTTCAACATTTTTTAGATATAAGAGAATCTAAAAATATATTCTTTTCTGCTGAAGATAGGAAGAACGATAAAATGGGTGTCATACTCCCAACACCAATAAATAATGAATTTCATCTAACATATGATTCAGATATTACTTTATCAGATTTTCGTTTTGAGATATTTCATTACCAGAAAGTATTTGAACGGTATTTTGGTCTCGATTCTTTCACTATAAAGCACCAACACATATTTCAAATTGATAAAAGTCTATTTTTGGAATATTTCCAAAATTCTGTTCAGGATGAACGCTTTAATGTTAGCGTTGACAAGGAAACAGTATCATTTGACTTTACTAATGAATCTGAATTAAATTCTGGAATTGAATATTTATCTGCATTACAGATTGCAGATATTGACAACAAGGGGGCTGAGCATGGTTTCAAGATAAAGTTACAATATGACTCACCCTTATTGGAAATACAAGAGGAATTACAGCAAATACCGGCTATCAAAACCAAATTGTCTAACAATGGTTTAAAGCTATCATTCTTCTGCTTTTTTGACAATCACGACCTGTTGCAATTGCTTGTTGCTAAAATAAAAGACGCAATTGATCCGCATTTAAACGACATTATGCAATATGTATTTGAAGAACTTCAGGAAGGGAAACTAAAATATTTTATAAACTTTAAACAAGAAGAATTTGAAGCTGAAATCAATAGCAAATTTAATTATTTAAGAGGCGAGGAAATTTCGATATGGGATGCTAAAAAACCTGCCTCGTTTGGGACTATTTCAAAGATTAACTATCCCAATATTGTGATTGAAATGGAATCAATGAAGGAGGAAATCTGTATTCCAGCTATTTCAACTACAGTTTGTTGTACTTTAAAAGGGGAAAGGGATAAAATAAAAAGGTTGTCAAATACGATTGACATTATTTTTTCTATTACTAAGCAGAAGATATTAAATGAGAAACTTCGGGATATATTGATGGATTCATCAAAGGCTATAAGTTTCCCTGGTGATATTTTACGTACTGCTGAATACCAAAAAACAATCAACGAAATAGATGCTTCATTGCTTTCAAAAAATATTAATGATCGGCAAAAAGAATCGATTGCAAAGTGTTTATTGGCAAACGACTTTTTCCTAATTCAAGGCCCCCCGGGTACTGGAAAGTCAACAGCAATTGCAGAGTTGATATGGCAACATATCCGTTACAATATTTCTGTTAAGAAAGAGCCATATAAGATACTTGTCACATCAGAGACTAACCTTGCTGTTGACAACGCTTTAGATAAACTCCGGAGCAAAACACATTTATTAATCAAACCAATTAGGTTTGGCTCTGATGACAAATTAGATAAAGAAGGAAGAAGATTTTCATTGGAATCCCTTAAACAATGGGTTCTATTTGGAAATAAGGATTTAACTGAAGATAAATCAGCTACTAATATTTTACAAGACTGGATTGCTTTAATCAGTAATAGGGCAAGAAGAAAACGAACCAGTGTTAAAAGTGAGTTATCTGAAAAGTGGTTAACCTACCTGACAAACGCAAATGAACAACTGCGTTCGTTATTTTTTAATTACTATATTCAGAATGCAAATGTAATCGGAGCAACATGTAGTTCAATTGGTAAAGAAAATTCAGAACAGAAATTTACAAGGTTCTTCTCAGACTATTGCAATGTAGTACACACAAAGGAATATGATGCTTTTCGGCTTTCTATAAATAAGAGCACTATTGCTGCATTAAAGAAAAGAAACATTGAGTTTGATCTTGTTGTGCAGGATGAAGCGAGTAAAGCATCCCCTCCTGAATTAGCCCTACCATGCCTTTACGGAAAAAAGGCTGTAGTAATTGGAGATCATAGACAGTTGCCTCCAATGGTTGATACTGCTGAGTTTATCGACAATCTCAAAATGATGTCGAAAAAAACAAAGGACGAAAAAAACAGAAGTGAAATCAATGACCTGATAAGTTATATAAAAAGAAACAAAGAAGAATTTTCAATATCACATTTTGAAAAATTATTTATTGGGATTGATGAAAACTTGAAGTGTTCATTTAATGTCCAGTATAGAATGCATCCAGCGATAAATGAAACTATAAAGCAGTTTTACATTGCTGACGGTGGTTTAGAATGTGGTATTCCAGATGAGATAGCCAATTCGGAAGATATGTCACATCCGCTGAATCGCTATCATGGTGTTACAGCCAACAAACAAACACATGTTATTTGGCTTGATGTAGTATCACCGGAAATAAAAAGCGGTACATCCAGAGTTAACTATGGTGAAGTACAGGCTGTTGATTGGCTTTTAAGTTATTTCAAAAAATCACCCGGGTATAAAAGCTTTGTGGATTATTGGCCATCAGGTGATATAGAGCAGAAACAAATTGGCATAATTACTTTCTACGGTGCTCAAGCAGGGTTATTAAACAAGTTGAAGGATAAGTATCCCGATGTTTCGCTAAGAATCTCACCGGTTGACCGTTTTCAAGGCATGGAGAGGAATATTGTAATAGTGTCTTTAGTAAGAAGCAATTCTATTGCAGAATTTCCAAATCAGGCTCCTAATATGGAAGCGTATCCTGAGCAGGGTTATCCATCCCAAGAAAGTTTAGGGTTTGCAGAATTTCCCAATCGTCTGAATGTCGCTTTGTCCAGAGCAAAAAGGCTCCTGATAATTGTTGGCAATTCTCAGCATTTTAGGAAACATACTATTTATAACAAGGTTTACGAAACAATACAGCAACATCCTAATGGTGCTGTAAAAACATTTGATGCCAAATCCTTAAAATAATGAATCTAATAACGATAAAAGAGGAATGGCCAATTAGGGTTGCGAAGCATAAGGTGCTATATAGGAAGGCATATCCACTCACTGAGTTTGACGATATTATTCTTTCATTTTTGAATTTGTATAAGGATACAATTAGTTACAATGAATTAGGCTCCATTTTAGGTTTTGCTGTTGAAGCCAATGAAGAGGAACGGGTTTATTTTGACATAGCTGAAGCTGGGATATTCTCTTCATTACTTGATACACTATCAGAATATCATTTGATTTCAACTCATAAAAATGAAGATGGTAATCAGATAATTTCTACAACCCAGTGGGGTTTAGAAGCAAGAATAAAAGGAGTTAAGCACTTGTTTTACGAAGGTGTTATCAGCCTTAATGAACATTATCTTCTCTTTGATTGGGAAAGTTTTGACAATCTATTCAATTTTTCAAAATATGGCCTTTTTTCTGAAATATATAAGACAAAGGAAATAAAACCTTACTATTATAATTCTGAAGACCAGCAGGAAAATGTATTTCTTCACAAGGCATTACTCAATTTTAATTCTGCACTGGAAGAGAATAAGAATATTGAAATTCAATGGGTAAATGAGTTAGTGCTTAATTATGAAAAATGTATTTCAAACTTATCCCTTTCCTTACTAAAAGAGGATGAAGTATATAGAATACAAGTTGCTTTAAATGACAATCCTTCACCTGAATTAGATGAAATAATTTTAAAAGAGGTAAATTCAAATTTGTTTGCTGATTGGATTCTGTTGCTTCGTTATCAGTTATATCTTAGAGATATTAAAGAAATACATGCGGCAGAAATTTCTCAATACACCAAGCATGTCAATTGGCAAAACATACTGAGTGATTCAAGAGTAGTATGGGATAATAATTGGTTTGAATTGTTGTCTAGTGAAGAAGTTACAAGTAACGCAGTTTGGTATCAGGTAATACAGAATTGTCCTGATGATGTGTTGATATTGAATATCGAGGCATATGCTGATTACTGGGATTGGTCTCGCCTTTCAAAGAAAGTTGAAATACCTTACATTATAAAAACCATCAATCAATTTCCTTGGGATATTGATGTATTTCTGGAAAGTATTGACCAAGAAGAACTTGAACAATTATTAGCAACCATTACGAATGTTAATGCAATTGATGATTGGAAAAATGTTACAAAAAGAGTTTCATTTGAATTTATAGAAAGTAAAATTCAATCATTGCCTTTTGACCTTCACACTATAATATCTTTTGGAGAAATACAGTCAGGGATTATAATTCTGAATAACCCACGGCTAAACTGGGATTGGTCACTTATCAGTTCTAGCTATTCAATAAATTATTTCATTTCAAATATTGAAACATTATCGCCATACCTTGACCCTATTTCAGTAGTTAACAGGTTACTTATAAATGAAGATGATTTTAAATTATCATTCAGCGAATCTAAATTCGGTTCGTATTTGATTGATTCCATCAAAAGAACCAACTTCAAAATTGGAAAGGACCAGCATGTTATTTTAAATTCAGAAATTTTTGAGTTTCTATCTGATAATGACTTATTGTTTTGGGGCAATGGAAATATTCCCGGAATAGAAGCAAATCCAAATCTAAAGTGGTCATCACACCTATTTGAAAAATATAGCAGTTTAGTTAAAAATCATGCTGGCTATGATAATGTATCCCTTTCTATTGATAACATCTCTATAGTTGAGTTTAATGAAACATTTCCCTGGAACTTTAGAGCTCTTTGTGATCGAAAAGACTTACAATGGTCTTCTGAATTTATTCGCAAGCACCAAGCTAAATTAGCATTAAATATTTTAATCAATAGTATTCCATCGGAACTTGTGGCTGATAATTTGGCCTTCTTTATTCAATGGGCAGTTGAAAAAGAGATGCTGGCGCTAATATCAAAGCATGTATCGACTGAATTTACTTTTGAACAAATACTATTAAATCGGGAACTTCTTAATTCTCATAACATAGTCATTAATTGGGTTTCAGTTCTTAGAGAAGCATCGGTAGAATCTCTTAATGAAATTGTATTATCGGACGAGGTTGAATTATTGAAATTGCCATCTGCTGAAGGCCTAAGGAATTATTTATCAGAAAAATGTGAGCAGGACTTCATCTTTGATAATCCTGACCTTTTCTGGGATTGGGAGTTTTTGACTTGCCATAGGATCGATGAAAGTAAATTTAATGATGACAAATTTCTTATTAAGTATTCCAAATACTTGTTTTGGCCATTTTTAGTAAAGGAACATTATACTGTTGAGGACTTAAATCCGGAAGAAAAGTTATATCCATTAGCCATATTATTACAAAGTACTTCGATTGCAATTAGTCTAAAGGCTTGGCAAGAAATTACCAGAAAGACACCCTTTAAAAAATTAATATCCTCAATTGAAAAGTATAAAGAAGAAACACTTTTTAGATGGGATTGGGACTATATAAGTTCATCTAAGCACATCCCAATTGATCATAAGTTCCTTTTAACTTATTCAGCTAAAATAAACTGGAAGCTGCTTTCACGCAATAGCATTATATCTTCTTTTTTTCAATTCAGTAAAGTAGTTTATAAAGACAATCGACAATGGCTGGATAGGACACTTGAATATCTTTATGTATATATAGATCAATGGGATTTTAAGGCTCTCAGCTCTATAAATAATATTACTTGGCACGAAAGAATTATATCAGAATTTGAGGATCAATGGGATTGGCATAAACTATCAGCAGCAAGTCCATTACTCACAAATTCAAATAAGGAAAAAAGAATTACAGAATATGATGCAAAACGCTTGAACAGGTTTTCCAGTCTAATTGATTGGGGTGCATTATCCATTCGCTATGAAGTAACATTATACCCAGCGTTAGTTAGCAAGTATAGTAACCATCATTGGGATTGGGAAAAACTATCTTCTCACCCACGTTTTGAGTTGACAAAAGAATTTATATTAGAAAATGGCTCAAAGCCCTGGGATTACCACGCTTTATCTGCTCACAGTTTCTTAAAAGTTGACAAAGATCTTTTATTACAACTTCAGGATAAAGATTGGGATTACAGTTTGCTTTCAAAAGCAAGTTGGATTGACAATGATACATTGCTTACACTATCAGATAAGCAATGGAATTGGTCGCTTTTGAGCAGCAGTAAAAATTTAATCTTTGATCTTAATTTATTAAGGCTATTTATACAGCAAACTGATTCCAATTGGAGTAGCATATTGAATAGTGATTCCATACACATTACATCCGATTCTATTAAATTATTAGTTTCAAATAATGTTTTGAATAACGAGCTGTGGGTTACTCTTTCAAGACATCGTAATTTAGACTTTCAGCAGCACCCTGAGTTAATGTTAGAATACAAAAGCAAATGGGATTGGATTGCTTTAATCAAATCTTGGAAACTGGATTTTAATGACATAACAATACTATCCTCTTATCAAGATTCAATAAAATGGAATTTGCTTTGCGAATCAGAAAAATTCTCCCCCTCCCCTGAAATACTATCAAAATTCAAGGAGTTTTTAAACTGGAAGATTATTTCAGGTATGATAGTTTTTGACATAAATGAATTGAGGCTATTTAAAGACTTTTTGGATTGGGAATACATTTCTCAAAATACATCAATCAATTTTACAATTGAAATGGTTGATGAGTTTAAGAT
Source organism: Bacteroidota bacterium (assembly GCA_016713925.1). Lineage (NCBI taxonomy): Bacteria > Pseudomonadati > Bacteroidota > Bacteroidota bacterium. Next base: position 395,685 of record JADJOH010000006.1, on the reverse strand, counting down.
GTATTGGGATTACTTTTATCTGCAAAATAATATTTCAATTCCTTTAACCATAAGAGAGCATATAATTCAAGTAGTGAATAGTATTCCTGCGTTAGAACTTTATTTAAATCTAAAAGCAAAGCATTCAAGTTGGTCAGGTTACATTTATAATTTTACACATCTGACAAAACGCAATTGAAATAATTAAGAATAAAAAGATACTCAGTCGGAATAAGGCCATTGGTTTTGCAGATGCAGCAGGTGCTGTAGTTGGCAGGCGACATACAGCTCATGAATTTGCACGATTCTATTTCAGACCACAAACACCTACTCAGTTTTATAACGAATGTTTGGGGTTAGATATAAACGATAAATATTATGAAAGTGCATTAAGATTAGGATTGCCTAAATGCCCCATTCCTGTTTTTTTTCGATTTAATTTACAGGAAGTTTTATTGAAGTTGCGTGATAAATGTTATATGAGTAATGGTAACATGCAAACAAATTGGGCAGTAGTCAAGCCTGTCTTGCAAATGTTATCGAAGTTTAATTTTAGTGATGTGTATAGTACAATATTCCAATACCTCTGACGGCGACTATAGAACCTATATTAATTATTCACAACAAGAATTTCTAATTAAAGATGAGTTTGATTTTACAAACATTATAAATGTTGATATTATAGTCCGAAACCAAAGTGATAAGGAAGAATTGTTAAGAAGGATTGGAGAAAGAAGTCAATACGTTAATAGAATCAAAGTTTCTTCTTATGGTGATGATATTTACCACAATCAGAACAAGGATATTTCATGTAATTACAACGATGGCATATTGGATATTTCAACAAATTACAAGGGAAATGGGTACAAATCAGGAATGTTTATCGTTCAATTCCCATCCGGTACAAAATATGAAATGATAAGTGGGAATGTTATCAATGCAACCGAATCAATGATATGTGCATATCCAAGTTTGAATATCAAATTTGAAAATCACACTTCTTTGAAAGTTTACTTTCAGGATGAAATAAAAAATACAAAATGGGAGTTATATAATTTGAACTAAAATGGCAATAGATTTAATAAGTGGAAATATATTTAATACAAAGGCACAGGTAGTGGTAAATACCGTTAACTGCGTTGGGGTTATGGGGAAAGGAATAGCTTTGGTTTACAAGCTAAGGTATCCGAAAATGTTTGATTTGTATCAAGAGCATTGCAAATCAAAACTCATTGGAATCGGTAAATTATGGTTATATAAAGGTGAACCGGATGCACCGTGGGTTCTCAATTTTCCTACAAAATTCCATTGGAAATATCCGAGCAAATTAGAATACATTGAAAAGGGGCTTCAAAAATTTCTTGATACATATAAAGATCAAGGTATAGTATCAATTGCATTTCCTTTACTTGATGATCATAATGGTGGGTTAGATAGGGATAAGGTATATCAGCTAATGACAAGGTATTTATCAAAATGTGAAATTCCAGTTGAAATATTTGAGTACGATCCATCAGCACCAGATGATTTGTTTGAATCATTTGCATTGAAATGGGGCTCGTTTAGTTCTACTCAAATTCAAAAAGTTACAGGCATCAGGAAGGATAGGATAAATACAATATCCACGGTTGTTGAAAGTAAAACTATCAAGTCAATGATTGATCTAATTAATGAACCTGGTATTGGTTTAGTAACAATGGAGAGATGCTTTTCGTTTATAATGAGAGGGGAGTTGCAAAAATCATTATTTGATTAAAATCGGTTTTCGTTCCTCACGAATCGTTTGAATCCCCCGAGCCAGCCCACAAGCACAGCTTATGCAGTGGCTAACCTACAAAGCCAACGCTTCCAATGCATCTATCGTGTTGTCGCCATTTTTAACTGTCATACTTTTGTGGCTATATAGCCAATGTTTTTGGCACATTGTCCAGTTTTGCTGAAATGGACCAAAGAGCCAAACCAACACAAGTGTTAACTTTTAACGGGCTAGAAAAAGCGGGCTTCAGCTCACTATAATATTCACTTGGATTCCAAAATTTGCACCTCTATGAAAGTGTCTTATCGATTATAAATTAAATAAATTTCACTAACCTGGATTTGCCATTTGTTTTCCATTGTTATCTGTTAACAGTTTATAATAAACACCAAAAAATTATGCTCACCTCCATATCTGAACAAATAGCTAGCATTTTTACTAATTCAATTGAAAGGCATGCTATATTTATACATTCAAATTCGCTCAAAAATATGTACAAAGGAAGCCCTGAAAATCGATCAAGATATGATAATCCCTATTTTAAAGAGTCTCTGGAGTGTTCCAAAATTGACTTCCATACCTTCATTTCAAATATTAGGCACGTTCTTAAGGCAATTGGGATATCCTACGAAACTTTATGTCGGTCTATCCAAGCTGAGGGTGTTCATGTAAATAAGGACTATCCCGCAAAAGTAGCCAGGGGCAAGAGCATGGCTCCAAGTTTGGTTTACTGTAGCTTCTTTGCCCGGAAGCTAAATATCTCCTTATACAGGCTTTTAACGCCTTCAGCAGACTTTCAACCCTGGTTTGCCTCAGAAGTACGTTCAGGCAAATACTCTTACTCTGGTCCAATTGTAAAGTTTCATGGCTCAAAAAGGAAGCAGCTTCGCATTTCAATAAAACAGGGTGGCTTAATATCCTTAAAAGGGCTCCAATTGAATAAAGAAGTAATTGTTTCCGGAGGCCGGATTCGAGAAGTTCTTAATAATGGAAATGTGCTTAACTTGGGTCATTTTCAAGGAGAACTCTTGAAAGCAGATCGCAAAATTTTATTTGAAGAATTATCCGGTGACAACTTCTTCATTCAATTCTAACCCTCCTACTCTACCGGAACCTAAAAAATCAATATTCAATTCAAATATATGACTGAGGGTATCATATCTTCTTTTACAGCAATCCGACATCTTTTTTTTAATGCCCCCCCCATACTCAATTTATTTCCCTAAAAATTCAAAATTTTAAATTAGAAATAAATCAACAACCAAATTACACAAAATTACATACGTCAATCCACATTCAATTTAAAAATTTTTTCCAAAGTCCTTAATGGTGTTCTGCCTATGGATAACCGAATCAACAATATTATGTTTAATATTGTATTGTGCTAACGTATAGTTATTGTAAACATCAATATTTTCAAAAATGTAATTTCAATACCAAAATCACTTTCAAAATATAATCTTGAATAAGCACTTCTATTAAATTGATCACCAGGTGGCCTTAATCTTTTATTTCTTTTTAAACTTATAATTAAAAATCTCTTTTTATTCCATGAATAAGCTACCTCAAAATAATCATAGAATCGCAAATTAACTTTATAACCATTTTCATCATTTGCTGCATATTGCCTATTAACACTCCATCCTTGAAAAAATCCAAAATCATTTGTTTCACGATCGTCCGGGCTCAACCATACTTGAAAATTATTACCTTGAGATTGATCCAGAAAACTATCAACTGAGCTCAGCTCATGATAATCGCAATTGAATGAATTAATAGCGTCATTATAGCTTTCATAATAAGACTTCGCAAATCTTTCATTTTTAAATCTTAAATACTCATCAGAATCTATTAAATTACCCCTAATAAATTTATTACTAAATACGTTTGGCGAACCATAAATATTTACAAATTTTTTTAAAACTCCACATACTCCATCATTAGACTGCAAATAAGAGCCCAAGCTATAGCCAATTAATAATGAGTCCTTAAATATTATGGAAAGGCTCATTTCTTTTTCAAAAAAATCGATATAATCGCAATGAAACAACTTATAACGGTCATATTCTCAACATATTTAATACAATCGCCAAACTTACTCACTCTATCACCAAACTTGAAACCACGAATACCAGCACAATTTTCCAAGTTTTCCAAAGACGAAATATTTACAATTGAAACATCCTGAGATTTATAAAATAAACTACAAGAATTAATGTTCAATATAAGATCAACTGAATCACTATTATCAATTTGAAGATTAAGATCAGTTTTTTTCTCTTCACTACCACAACTTAACATCAGTAAAAAGAAAAAAAATAAGCCCAAATATTTCAATATAGTCAGATTTAGTGACATAGCCAGTACAATAAATTATTTATAAAATATACATAAACTACAACAATTTCCATTTTCAACAACCATTTCAAATATATAGAATTGACATCAAACTAAACGAATCTAAAAAATCAATTTAAATAACAAACTGTTGCCCATTTGTATCTCAAACACCTTATTTAATTGATTATCAGTACACATTCACTTTTTGTATTGGAAAGTAACCTATTTCCATTTTTAAATTCATCCCCCAGAGCATTTTTAACCTATCCCCTACTTCATCCCGGGATTCAAAAAGTCAAGTTATAGCTTTACTTTCCTCTTCAAAAAGTCAATATATAGCTTTACTTTTTTTTCAGTCCTAAACTTGATTTATTCAAACTGCTACAACTACCAATAGTGCAGTATAATACACATTTTCTATACTTTTTAACAAATAATCATATAAAACTTTATAAATGTGCGATTTAATGCTCTTTTATAAGATATTTTCATTCAACTTTGTCTATATTTGCATAAAATAGAGCCATATAATGCACCAGAATGATTTGATCATCAAAGTTAAAGAAAGGCGGGAGATGCTTAAAGTGACTCAAGAGCTGCTTGCTGAACTTTCAGGGGTTGGGTTGAGGACGCTGAAGCAACTGGAAAGCGGAAAGGGGAATCCCACCCTTCTTACAATGCAGAAGCTGGCTGATGTACTGGGATTGGAAATGAGCCTGCAGGTAAAAAAATTGAATGAGACCAAATGAGATCAGCAATAATTCTTTTTAAAGATGAGGAAGCAGGTATCCTGACTCAACACGATGATGGATCATTTACTTTTTCTTACCATCCCGCCTGGCAAAAAGATACCGGAAAACCATCTATTAGTCTAACCTTACCGAAGGCCCGGCGTGAATTTCATTCCGGACATCTCTTTCCCTTTTTTTACAACATGCTTCCTGAGGGCTCCAACAAGCAAATTATTTGCAAAGCGAAACGGATTGATGCGGATGATCATTTCAGTTTATTGATGTCCATAGCACAGCACGATACCATAGGAGCAGTTCGCGTGATCAAACAGTAAATCGCACTTCAACGAAAGCGCTATGCCATTGCCTGAAATAAAAAATTGTCCGGGAACATTAGCTCCAGGGTTCGGAACTTACAGCCAAACGTGTTTAAAGCGCGTATTCGGCGGTCGTAAGGTCAGTCCTATTTTACCATACGATTCACCATTGTTGAAGGAGGATGCGAATGATTTGTTTCATGATAATCGCACGCATGCATCTATTTCCGGGGTACAGGAAAAATTCTCAGTAGTTCTTGAGAAAAATAAATTGCGACTTACCTATGAAGGGGAAAAGGGCACTCATATCCTTAAACCCATCCCCGGTGCGGGAAAAAATGCAAATCAAATGCCAGCCAACGAACACTTAACCATGCAAATTGCAAGACAGGTGTTTGGCATTGAAACTGCAGAAAACGCGTTGATATTTTTCAGGAATGGCGACCCCGCATATATCACCAAACGTTTTGATGTAAAAGAAGATGGAAGTAAATGGGCGCAGGATGATTTCGCCTCCCTGGGAGAAAGGACGCCACAAACGCATGGGGAACATTATAAATATAAGGGAAATTATCTGGAATTGTTTCTTCTGATGCAACGGTATTTACCGGCCTATAAATCGGAAGCGCCAAAACTTCTCCGCCTATTACTTTTCAATTATCTTTTCTCTAACGGTGATGCGCATCTGAAAAACTTTTCAGTCATTGAAACTCCTCTGGGAGATTACCGCTTGAGTCCCGCCTATGACTTATTGAACAGCAGGATGCATGTGGCTGATACCGATTTTGCGTTAGAAGATGGACTCCTCCCTCCCCATCTTGCACAGGGGAAAATTTTAGACCAATTTCATCTCCTGGCTAAGTTGGCTGAAATTAGTGAAAAACAAGTCAATTCACTTGTTACTATTTTCTTAACGAATTCTGATAAAGTGAAAATCCTGATCGAAGCTTCCTATTTGAGTGAACCAATGAAGCGCAATTATTTGCAAGCCTATCAGAAAAGGTTGAATAAATTAACAAGGTGAACAAATTTCAGCGTTACGCACGGAGTCAAAGTATCAGGTCTCAACTCCTAAAAAACAAGTGTACCAAAAAACAATTCACCCACTTTATAACTATTCCTTCTAAACATCTCTCTTCACTTTGTTATCTTTGATTAGAATTAAGAAATTCAACAATCAAAAAAAATCTCCATTTCTAATCCATCATAAGTCTGCTAAAATTGTCTTGAAATTCGCCCTATGAACTACGATGAAATCAAAGCCCATATATCTTCCAGAAGAAAGATGCAGGAGAATACTATTGATGAATTCATTCTTTATTATGGAGATGAAAAGAACAGACTCAGTGTCGAGTTTGACGCTAAACTTTTTCCTTTTAAACATATAGCGAAAAAAATACCCGTAGAGTTTATCAACAGGTTGAGAGCAGCATATATGGCACATCAAATATTTAAAAAAGATGGACATATCCATAAATACATCAACCAAAATGCCATTAAGAATCTCCAGATTGAAAAACAAAATCACCTGGCTTTTTACATTGAACATCCATGGAAATTTGTATTTTCAGTCATAATTGATAATCCGGCTACTGATTTTTATGTAATGGAAAACGCTTTCACCAATGAAAGACACTTGCTTTATTCGCCGGGAATGACGCAGACCATGGTATCTTACACCCCTCAACTATGGTTATTACTAACGGCTTATAATGGTCAATGCTGGGAAACTTACGGACCAATCATTGGATTAAAGGGCTTCCACCCCGATGACATCTATTTTTTCGCCACTGAAGTAAATCCAAAAATTGAAGATGAAAATGACTTGGTGGGATATCTTCAACAACATCCGCTTCCATTTCTTATGTTGATGGCCTATTCCGATGTGCCGGTGGTAGTTCACAGTAATCATCAATTTGAATACAATGTAAGTCATGAGAGCATTACCGAATATAATATTGATGCACTAAGTCATTCATTTGAATTGACCAACAAAAACGGAGTTTATAAACTTGTACTTCCTTCCTGCCATCAGTTTCCTCATTTTGCTGCAGGTTACCTTGACACCAATACCAATTCCCTATTCAGAATGAGTCATACTGCTTTTGGGTTTGAGCAAATAAGTCAGGCGCTCATCGCTTCCGGTTTCCCTTTAGACGAGGATGCAGACATTCGTTTAAGCATCGGTATGAAAATAGCAGCTTCTGAAATATTGAAACGAGACATAGAATTTAATCCATTCGCACACCTGTTTAATGATCCGGAAGAAGATGAAGCTGATGATGAAAATGAGGAGACAGTAAAAAAAATAAACGATTTTATCAAAATCCTCCTCCCATATATCAATACCAACAAAGAGCCCGATTTAAAAAAATTAGCGGAAAACTCGGGGATTTCACTTTCTAAGGCAACGGCATTGTACCAGCTCATTCAAAATAAAAGAAACTCACTTTAATGCGACTGAATTACTGCAATTTTTAAAATAACGGCAGATCCATAAATGTCAGTTCTGATAGTGTCAATCGTGAACCAGATGATTACACTCACTTTCAAATCGGTTACATCCAACATTTATTTAATTCACAATAGACCTACTTTCTTCAAAAAGGATGAAAACCAAGACAAAATAATAATAAAAATACATCTATTATACTATATATCAAATACTTATAAATATATTCGATGAAATGCGGGATTACCCAATTAGGTTTTGAGAAGAATTCGTAGTACATTTGCAACATTATCAGATAGTACACGTAAAAAAGCCATCTGAAATAAACTAAAATAACTTCGGCGTATTAGAAATTTTAATATTAAGAATAGTTTGACATCAAATAAGTAATAACCGAATAATAAAACAGATCATTATCATTTCCATTTTAAACGCTCACCCATCACCGCAGTGGTTTTAATGAATGAACAGATTTCATTCCACGCAAATTAACAACAACTCACACTCCACTTCAATTTCAGGATCTAAATATCCTATGGTTCATTTCGAATCCTGAAATAAAAAGATAAAAACATTGGCGCTATTGCCAACTAATTAAACAATAACCGCTCGTATTCCACGAGCACAATTAAAAAAACAAATGAAAAAAGGAACAGTAAAATTCTTCAATGAAGCTAAAGGTTTTGGTTTTATCACAGAAGAAAATGGACAGGAGTTATTTGTTCATGTATCAGGATTAACAGAAGACATCCGTGAAAATGATGAAGTTGAGTACGAAACTCAACAAGGTAAGAAAGGTTTGAACGCTATCAACGTAAGATTGGCTAACGCTCATTAATCCTTTGGTAAAAACCTGTCATTGTTTTTATCGCTTAAAACGATATAAATAATTACTCAGATATTTACTACATTAGAAAAGGCTCTCTCCGTAACAGGATGGAGCCTTTTTTTTGTTTAAGGGGTCCCATGAAGCGTATCGCTTTTCGCGATTCTGCTTCATGGTTTAAAGTTTAAAGTTTAAAGTTTAAAGTTCAAGGTTTAAGGTTTAAGGGTTAAGGGTTAAGGGGCTGACCGTCCTTTTCATGTCCCATTTTCAAAACTATACTTAACCTATGATCCGGAATTTGCAATGCTTAAAAATGAAGTGATTACAATAGAAAAAGTCCTGTCCCGGGTGAGACAGGACTTCTCCTGAAACTGATTTTTATTTCAGCTGATAGAATAATATCTTATTTCATGATCGAGAATTTCGCGATGTGGTTCAGGCTTCCATCGGCTGTATGGATGAAGTACATTCCATTGCTGATATGGCTTAGATCCAGAATCGTTTGATCTGAATTCTGCGCTACAAACTGTGTAATGGAGCGACCGATGGCATCCACCACACGGTATTGTCCCGCTGGTAAGCCTTTAATGAAGAATACACCTGTGTTAGGATTAGGATAAACCTGAACGATTATAGCATTTGCATTAGGATCAAGTCCTACAGAAGAACTCACCGTAATCGTATAACTGGTAGTACAACCGTTGGCATCCGTAATGATCACCGTATAATCGTCGGCGGGAAGCCCGCTGATATCTTCAGTCGTTGCACCGTTATCCCACATAAATGTATATCCCGCTGTTCCACCGCTCACGGTAAGATCAATACTTCCGTCATTACCGGCAACTTCATTGGTAGTCGTATATGTTCCGTTGATGGCTGAAGGCTCATTCACTGTCACTGTTGCAATAGTGAAACATCCTGCCGCGTCTGTTACCGTACAGAGATATGTTCCTCCGGGTAAAGTCTGGAGATCTTCAGTGGTCATTCCGTTGCTCCAGTTATAGGTATAATTTCCGGTACCTGAAGTTACCTGTAAGTCAATAGAACCATTACTATCCCCGTTGCAAGTAACACCAACAGCGGTTGAAACGGCTACCGGAACTGCAGTGGCTCCTACAGCGAAGGTGAAAGATTCAGCACATCCGTTATCGTCTGTAACGGTAACCATATACGAACCTGTACTCAAACCGGTTAATGCACTTGTGGTGTTTCCATTATCCCATAAATAAGATAAGTTACCTGTACCACCACCTGTAGTGATGGATAAAGTACCATTTAACTGATTGCAATTTTCATCGGTCGCTGTTCCCGTTGCAGTAATTGCGGCAGGTTCATTGATCGTTACTGAAGTATTTTCGATACAACCGTTTTGATCGGTCACTTGTACTGTATAAGTACCTGCGGCCAGATTGATTTCTGTATCCGTTGTACCACCGGTTGACCAGGCATACGTAATGTTTCCTGTACCACCGGTTACTCCTATTGTTGCATTTCCTGTTCCACCATTACATAATGGATCTACTGTGCTAAAGGTTGTTGAAATAGCAGTAGGTTCGGTAACAGTAACGTTTTCTGTATAAGTACATCCATTGGCGTCTGTAACATCAACAGTATATTGTCCGGCGCCGAGATTCTGCTCTGTATCAGTAGTACCACCACTTGACCAGAGGTAAGTATATGCACCTGTGCCACCGGTCACGTTAATAGTTGCCGTACCGGTACCGCCATTACAAAGAGGACTTGTGATAGCGGTTGTGCTGCTGATTTGTGCGGGTTCAGTAATCGTTACTGTCTGATCGATGGTACAGAAATTATCATCCGTTGCAGTTACTGTATACGTACCTGCTGCAAGATTATTCACAGCAGCACCTGAACCACCATTGGTCCAGCTAAAAGTAATATTTCCTGTGCCACCTGTTGCATTCACTGAAGCACTACCGGTTAACCCGAAACAAAGTGGATCTATTGTTGATGTTGAAACAGTAATTGCAGTTGGTTCATTAATTGTTATTGACGTTTGTGTTGAACAACCATTGGCATCGGTTACTGTGCAAGTATATACACCGGCCATCAAACCATTGACTGCACCGTTGGTACTTCCATTCGACCAGAGGTAAGTATAAGGGAATGTTCCACCACCTACTCCTGTTGCAGCGAGACCTGTTGCCTGTCCATTACAAGTCACATCTGATCCACCCGCATTAATCGATAATGACGCACCCGGTTCTGTAATCTGCACTGAACTAACAGTGGTACATCCGTTGGCATCGGTAATGGTACAGGTATATGATCCACCTTGTAAACTTGTAGCTGTTGCTGTTGTTTGTCCGGAAGGGAACCAGGAATACGTATATCCACTTGTACCACCGGAAGGCGTTACAGTAGCTGTTCCGTTGGCATTGCCGTTACAATCTACATTTGTGGCAGAAGAAGATGCTGCTAAAACAGTAGGTTGTGTAATTGTATAATTTTGAGAGATGGTACATCCATTTGCATCGGTAGCCACACAGGTATAAGTTCCTGCTGATAATCCGGAAGCTGTTGCCGAAGTTCCTCCTGAAGGAGACCATGCATACGAATAAGAACTTGTTCCACCGCTTACAGAAATAACTGCCTGACCATTGCTACCACCATTACAGGAAACATTGGTTGATGTTGCTGTTGCTGCCATTGTAGTGGGCTGTGTGATGGTAAACGTAGTTACAGATGTACATCCGTTGGCATCAGTCGTAGTACAAGTATAGGTACCTGCACTCAAACCTGTTTTAGAAGAAGATGTTCCACCGTTTGACCAGGCATACGTATAAGGAGTCGTTCCGCCTGATGGAGTAACTGATGCTGCACCATTCGTACCGCCGTTGCAATTCACATTGGTGGAACTATTGCTGATACTTAAAGCAGTGGGTTGTGTGATCGTATAGTTTCTGGCAATCGTACAACCATTCGCGTCCGTAGCCACACAAGTATAAGCACCTGCTGCGAGACCTGTTGCAGAAGCACCGGTACCACCCGTAGGAGTCCATGCATACGAATACGATGCAGTACCGCCGGAAACAGAAATAGATGCAGCACCTGTTGTCGCACCATTACATGCCACATTGGTAGAAGAGGTAGAGGCCGCTAAGACTGTTGGTTGCGTGATGGTATAATTTTGAGAAAGTGTACATCCATTGGCATCGGTTACCGTACATGTATATGTTCCGGCAGACAACCCTGTAGCAGTAGCTGCAGTTCCACCTGACGGAGCCCATGAATACGAATAAGAACTGGTTCCACCGCTGATAGAAACTCCGGCAGTACCATTTGAACCGCCATTACAAGAAATATTTGTTGACGAAGTTGAAGCGCTCAATGCAGTAGGTTGTGTAATTGTAAACGTTGCTACAGATGTACAACCGTTTGCATCTGTTGTTGTACAGGTATAAGCACCTGCAGCCAATCCGGTTTTAGAAGCTGATGTACCACCATTTGACCAGGAATAAGTATAAGGACTTGTTCCACCCGCAGGAGATACAGAAGCTGTACCATTGGTGCCGGCATTGCAACTCACATTGTAGAACTATTGCTTATGTTTAAAGCGGTGGGTTGAGTGATCGCAAAGTTTCTTGCAATCGTACAGCCATTGATATCGGTAGTCACACAAGTATAAGCTCCTGCCGCAAGACCGGTTGCTGTTGCATTTGTTCCGCCTGACGGTGACCATGAATAGAAATAAGAAGGGGTACCACCGGACATTATCACCGCTGCCGTACCGTTAGTTGCACCATTACAGCTCACATTGGTAGAAGAGGTTGATGCACTTAAAGCAGATGGTTGAGTGATCGTATAATTTCTTGAAAGAGTACATCCGTTTCCGTCGGTCACCAGGCAGGTGTATGTTCCTGCTGTCAATCCTGATGCAGAAGCAGCAGTTCCTCCTGAAGGAGACCAGCTATAAGAATAACCTGATGTCCCCCGCTTACTGAAATGGAAGCAATTCCTGTTGTTGCACCATTACAGGCAACATTGGTTTGTGATGCTGATGAACTTAAAGCAGGATTCACCGTTTTCATAATTGCAGCACTTGTATCTGAAAGAGAGCCTGAAGTAACCACGCGTTTGTACCATGTAGTATTGGTTAAAGACCCCGGCGTATAACTGGCCGTATTAATTGTACCGGAGGCATCTGCAAAACCGGATGTTGAACTTGTGGTCGAACTGATCCATTTATAGGTATAAGATCCGTTTCCACCATAAGGAGTTGCGCCTGTAATTGCAGAAGCAGATGAACCGTTACAAATCACTTGTGCACCTGTAGCGGAGTTATTGGAAATATTATTCCAATCGAAAACCTTGTTCCCGCTTCCGGCCCTGTCACCCAATACCAATTACCTTCTGCTGCTGCCTGATTTGCATAAGTAGAAGCTCCGGTAGCTGTATTTATTTGTGTTCTTTCATCCGATGAACCAATCCATGCATCTGCATTTAATACCTGACGAATAAAAGCGTTTTCTGCAGCTGAAGTAATTGTAGCCAAATATCCGGTATAACCCAAATAAGTTCGTGCTGCGGCTGATGATTTAGCCGTTGTCCAGGACCCCCCGGTACTCACATATTCATAAAAGTGCCCATTTGAATTTGCCGATAAATTCCCGGCACTGAATGTTATGGTACGATCACCATATTGAGCCGTATTTGTATTCTGATAGGTAACAGTTCTTAAAAATGTTTGCCAATTGGCAGCAGATGTGGAACCGTTGAATGTAATCACACCGGTACTGCTGTTATAAGCAGTGACAGTGATTCCGGAGGGCAGTGCTCCTGTATACGACAGTACATCTGAAGATTTTAAGCCTGCTGAAATGGTCACCTTAAATCCATTAATAGTAGACCCGGAGGTGATGACTATTCCCGGATCAACAGCAATGGCTGAAGTATTCAAGGAATATCCGGCTGATGTTATACCGGCGGTAACTGAGGTTTGTCCAATCGATTTCTGTGTCAACAGAAGAACGAACAGGAGACACGCGATAGTTGTGGTTGACAAGCTACGGGTGGTTCTTTTTTGTAAAATTTTTATTCATTTTTTATAATTTAATGGTGGATTGCAGTTGAATTTCTGGAACGAAGGGCTCTGTTTTAGATCTTGATTATAATTGATTTAAAGAAATAATGAACATAACTTTCGCTTCAACCAGAACACCTTTATACTATTTTTGTGCTGGTTTGTTACATTTCAATGCAAAGAAGGATTTTGCACTTGTTTACCTCGGTAGGGCTAATTCAGAATTCAGAATTCAGAATTCAGAATTAGGAATTAGGAATTAGGAATTAGGAATTAGGAATTAATTAGAAGTTAGAATTGGGCTGCGGGGAGATGGGTGGTGCGCAGATGTGTTTTGGGCAGATGTGTTTTGTGGAGATGGATATTGTGGAGATGGATTTTGTGTAGATGGATTTTGCGGAGATGGATTTTGCGGAGATGGATTTTGCGGAGATGGATTTTGCGGAGATGGGTTTTGCGGAAATGTGTTTTGCGGAGATGGATTTTGCGGAGATGTGTTTTGCGGAGATGGGTTTTGCGGGAATGGGTTTTGCGGAGATGGGTTTTGCGGTAATGGGTTTTGCAGAGATGGTTTTTGCGGAGATGGTTTTTGCGGAGATGGTTTTGCGGGAAACAAACTTTATGGAGATGGGAAATGCGGAGATTAACGCTTAAGAGATTGGATAGCAGCTCTTCGGTTCCCGGTGCTCCCTGCTTCGCATTCCACTCGGGATCTTCACTTCGTTACGATCTGCAACGTCGAAGCTTTAGTGAAGAAGTTTTCGAGAAAATTATGATCATGAAGCCTCGCGATTTTTACCGTTTAGCAAATCAGTTTATCGAAAATTATTGATTGAGATTTCAAGCGAATAGAAATCGTCATCTAAAGGGTATTCTTCATTTAAAACCATTTTTCGCTAAAGCTTCGTTCGGTAGGCAATGGAGACTCAATGTTCGAGGCATTAGCAACTACAATGTCAGGATGTGATAGCCGTTAAAACTGTACCGACGAGCATAATAAAAAACATGTTCCGGTAGGATAAAATATTTTTTTGGAGCACTTTGAAAAATATTTCTATAGCATTAAAAGAATATGAAATGACTAATTTATAATCTGATCACTGCAGAAGAAATAAATCAAGAAATTAAATAAGAGTTCTATTACCATACTTTATAAAAAAGTACAATGCTATCGCCTTTAAATTTTGAATCAAACGATTCCGTAGTAAGCCGGAAATAGAAAAGGCAATTTCCATCAAAGTGAATTTACCTCATGACTAAAATCCGCTCAATAAACGAATGGTTGCTATCATCGGTTTTAAGAAGGTAAACACCGTTTCTGATGTTCTCCGGCAAAGTAACTCTAACAAACGGATCAAACACAGCATCCGCCTCATTCGACCATTGCAGCATCTGTTCTCCATTGAGTTGAAACAAGGTAAAATTTAATTTTCCCTTCAAACCGGAATTTAACACGATTTGCAGTTCATCACGAACAGGATTAGGGTAAACTAATAGGGGCTTAACATCCGAAACCATATCCAGCAGTCCTACGCTGGTATTTTCTACTACAGTATCCGCTACGCTACCGGTAAAATCTCCACTGGGTGAAAAATTATTGTTTGCATAATTGAAGCCCGAATAAAACACTACCGGACCCGATCCCGCCACCGGGGCCTGCCAGTCAAAACTCCATGTTTTTACGTTTGGACCTGTTGTCCCAATTTGTGTATGCGTCACATATTTTCCATTGCCATTTAATTGCGTTTGGACAGTATTACTAATGATCAAAGTACCCACCAGATTCCCGCTTAAATCTTGTGGCGAACATTGAAAACCAAATCTTGTAGTTGAATTCCTGGTCATAAAAACGGTGAACGTATAGGTTTGTCCCGGTACATATCCTGAAGCAGGAATCGAATTTGATAAATCAAAGACCCATGCGGATGTTGGAGAGCCGGTATGACATCCGGAAACATTACAGGATTGACCATCACCGGGAGAACCTGTATGTCCTGCCGGTGCACCTGAAATTTTACTCTGAACTGGTATAATTTGCAGTAGGAGTATAAAAGTAGTGCCTGAAATCGTTAATCCTAATGCTTTCATCATATATAACAGTTATAGTTGAGTTCAAAAATAGTGAAAACTCAGAAAAATAAAATAGTGATCAAACCGCAATTCAGTTTTTATCAATCCGGCAACATACCCTCGAATAGCTCTACACGAAAATTATTCATTCGGGAGAATAATTCACTACTTTCGGAGTCCGGCATTCTTCCACCGGGTAAAATCATATGCTCCTCATTGCTAAAACATTCGCCGGGTGCGAAGAAATATTATCTCAGGAACTTGAGGCACTGGGGGCAACAGAAACCCGTATTTTAACCCGGGCGGTGGAGTTTGAGGGCGATCTGGCATTGATGTACAAAGCAAATTTGCATTGCCGTACGGCCCTGAGAATTCTGAAAAGGCACCCATCAACGAAGCTTTGGCAGCAGCCTTAGTGATGCTCAGTGGATGGGACAGAAAAATGCCATTGGCTGATTATATGTGCGGCAGCGGAACCATCCTCATTGAAGCCGCCATGATTGCCCTGAATATCGCCCCCAACAAACACAAACAGCGATTTGGATTTGAAGGCTGGAAAGATTTTGATGAAGCCTTATGGAAACAAATTTACAAAGATGCCATAGCAGCAGAATTAAAACCGGAGGGTCTCCTACTCTACGGCTCTGATATCAGCGGAACTGTATTGGACAAAGCACGACAAAATATAGAACATGCGGGCTTATCGGATGTGATCCGCTTAAAAAAATGTCCTTTTGAAAAATTCCCTGTTCCTGCTGAAGAAGGTGTTTTAATTTGCAATCCACCCTATGGGTTACGCATTGAACCGAAAGACATCATGGATATGTATCAACGCATGGGAGATAAAATGAAACAAGATTTTAAAGGCTGGACCTGCTGGATTTTCACAGGCAATCTGGAAGTTGCAAAGTTTATTGGATTACGACCTTCCCGCAAAATGCAATTGTACAATGGTCCGATTGAATGCCGTTTTTTAAAATTTGAAATTTATTCCGGGTCAAAGAAAGCGAGTAAACAGGTTTGAAAATTTCGTTTGGCTTCTTGCCGCTTGCTTCTGGCTGCTAGCTCAGAAAGCTTGAAAAATTATCAGAAGATTCTATTCTTCTATATTTGCGAACATCCAAACAGGGATTCGCTTTACTCTTGCAAATATTTTCATGGATGGTACAGGAATTCGAATTCTCCTGAAAAAAAGCAAGCAGCCAGAAGCAAGAAGCTAGTAGCAAAGATTCGATTACTAAAGACTCTCTTCAAGTAATCTATCTTTGAAAATACTCTTTAGTTCATTATCTAACTGTTTTTGCGTTTGAAGTTCATCTTGCAGTTCCCGTGAAGTTTTTGTACTACCGTCATGGCTCCAGCCGGGTGGCATGAAAACGTAGCCCAGTTTAGCTTTCCATGGAATATCTTTACTTAAGTCCTGACCTATGTTTTTAAATTCATGGGTGATGCCTTTTATGGGATGATAAGGATGGTCAGGCATTGTTGTAATACCAAATTTTACGGGCTCTTCGGGGACTTCAGGTTGAAAGGTACCGAAAAGTTTATCCCAGATAATTAATACCATTCCCATGTTTTTGTCGAGATACAACACATTACTGGCATGATGAACGCGGTGATGTGATGGACTTACAAAAATAGCTTCAAACCAGGAAGGCATTTTATTGATGTACTGTGTATGCACCAATACCCCATAGACCTGTGTGAGGGAATACATGAACAGAATGTCAACCGGATCAAAACCTAAGAATGCGATGGGAAGAAAATAAATAAACCGGTAGAGCGGCTGCAACACGGAAGACCTGAAGCCTGTACTTAAATTAAACTCCGGTGAAGAATGATGGGTAACATGCACCGCCCATAAGATTCGGGTGGAATGATCCATGCGATGCTCCACATAGAATGCAAGGTCTTCCAGAAGAAATAATAAAACCCAATATGTAATTGGATTCAATGCTGTTTCAGCCGGACTAAGTTCATATATAAAAAACAATGCAATCAAATATACACCCCGAAAGAGTAAATCTATCCCGGCATTCACTACTGTCATGTAAAAGTTCATGATAAACTCTTTGACAGAATAGAATGCTTTCATCTGCCAGTTACTCATCACTACTTCAGTAAGTATGACCAATGAGTAGAGTGGTAATGAAATTAATAATAAGTATTTTTCAAATAATGAAATCATAATCTGCACTACTTTTCACAACCATTTAATTATTCAACTCCTCTTTTTCAGTCACGGATTCCTTCTCATGACGAGCACCTTCTGCCACGGCAAAGACATGCAACAGGTGTGGAAACAAGGCATCCATGCTCTCCGCAGCACCCCTGGTAGAACCCGGCAACGTCAACACGAGCGATTTCCCTCTCATTCCGGCCACTCCTCTCGATAACATCGCATAGGGCGTCCGCGATTGACCGTAGCTGCGCGCAGCTTCCATAATTCCCGGTATCTCTCTGTCGAGTAAGGGCTGAATGGCTTCAGGTGAAACATCTCTTTTCGAAAGTCCTGTCCCACCGGTGAAAATGATCAAATCAACATGTTGTGCTGAATACGATTTAACTTTATCAGCTATCAGCTCTATCTCATCAGCAATAATATCATACTGCAGATCACTAATACCGGCTACTTTTAATTTTTCCATAATTACCAATCCTGCCTTATCGGATTTCTTTCCGGCAGAAATGGTATCCGAACAAACGATAACAGCAGCTTTGAGTGCTCTCATGGGCTTATTCTTAAAATCACTTTTCCCTCCGGATTTATTCAGCAATCGAATCTGACTTATCTCAATTCCCTTATCGATGGGTTTAAGCATATCATAAATGGTCAATGCAACAACAGAAGCACCATGCATGGCTTCCACCTCTACACCGGTTTTGTAAATGGTATGCACTTCAACTTCGATGTGTATTTCCAATCCTTCAATTATATGCCGGATGGCTGTATACTCTACAGGAAGAGGATGGCAATCGGGAATCATTTCACTGGTTTTCTTTACTGCAAAAAGTCCGGCTACACGTGAACACTCCAGCACATCTCCCTTCGGCACACGCTTCTCCAAAATAGCATCAATGGTAGAAACTGCACTCACTTTAACGACCGCCGCAGCGATAGCTTTACGTAGCGTGCTACTTTTATGCGTTATATTTATCATACTTTCTCTCTCTCCTTAAACTTCCCTTTACTCTTTCTGATATTCACTGCGACCACTTTATATTCCGGACACATCGCTTCCGAATCGCGTTCACTACTGGTGATGACATTCAATGTGAGATCCGGGAAATGGAAGGTCGTACTTAGCACACCTTGTTTCACTTCATCAGTTAACCGGGCTTTTATATCGACCTTTCCTCTCGGCGATTCAACACATACCATATCTCCCTCTTCAATAAAATGTTTCTTTGCATCATCGGGATGAATCAGGAGTACATCTTCAGTAAGAATGTCCACATTCCCTGTACGTCTGGTCATGGTACCGGCATTGTAATGCTCCAGTTCGCGGTTGGTGGTGATGATATAAGGAAACTCTTTTCCATTCTTTCTAAGCTCTTCAGATTCTTTCCAGTCAAAATAATGAAACATTCCCTTTCCTCTCTTAAAAGTTTCGGTGTGGAGTATTTCCGTATCCGATCCATCGGCGAGTACCGGCCATTGTTTACCATTCTCACCCAGTTCCTCCCATTTCACTCCTGCGAAGAAGGGGACAATTCTTGAAATCTCTTTGAGCAGGGTAGCCGGATGATAATCTTCCTGAGGAAATCCCATACGCTTCATGATATCTACCATTATCTGCCCATCACTCTTTGTACCTGCGAGCGGCTCTACGACTTTCTGCACTTTCTGAATTCTTCGTTCACCATTGGTAAAGGTACCATCCTTCTCCAGGAAAGATGCAGCAGGAAGCACCACATGCGCATACTTACACGTTTCCGTCATAAAAATTTCCTGTACTACGAGCAGGTCGAGATTGTTCATCGCCGCAATGACTACATTGGTATTGGGATCGGTTTGAATCAAATCTTCACCCATGAGCCACATCGCTTTGAGCTTCCCTCCTATGGATGCCTCGTACATCTCCGGAATTTTCAATCCTTTTCCTATCGGGATTTTCACTTTATAAAATTCCTCATACTGCTTATTGATTTCCGGATCGTATGCATTCAGATAACCGGCTCCCTGATGAGGCTGGCAACCCATATCCGCTGCACCCTGCACGTTATTTTGTCCGCGCAATGGATTTACTCCAACGCCACGCCGGCCAATATTCCCCGTGATCATGGCGAGATCAGATATCAGCATGACGGTATAAGAGCCCTGACTATGTTCTGTTACACCCAGTCCATGAAATGACATAGCATTCGGTGCTTTGGCATAAGCAAGTGCTGCGGCTTTCACCAGCTCTCTGTTTACACCCGTAATCTCTTCCAGTTGATCAATATTCACTTTCAGAATTTGCGCTTTGAATTCGTCATACCCTTCAGTGCGTCGCTCTATAAAATCTTTATCTTCCAACCCTGAAGAAGCAATGTAGTACAACATCATGTTGAGCAGTGCCACATTGGTTCCCGGCTTCAGTTGCAGGTGGTAAGTGGCATAACGTGCAATCTCCGTTCTTCGCGGATCAATCACGATCGTTGTTTTGCCCTTCATCGCAAACTGCTTCAACTTTGCACCTGTAACTGGATGCGCATCGGTGGGATTCGCACCAATCACCATGATGCAATCGGTGTACTTTAAATCAATGATGGAATTGGTAGCAGCACCGGTACCAAATGCACGTTGCATCCCCAATGCTGTGGGTGAATGACAAACTCTTGCGCAGGAGTCAATGTTATTTGTACCTATTACGGCGCGAATAAATTTCTGCATGAGGTAATTCTCTTCATTGGTGCAACGTGCCGAAGAAATTCCTGCAATAGCATCAGGGCCATACTTAGATTTTACTTCAGAAAGATGAGCAGTGATATAATCATAAGCTTCGTCCCATGTGGCAGGCTGTAATTCACCGTTACGACGGATCATTGGAGTACGGAGACGATCCGGATGATTATAGAAAGAAAAAGCAAAACGCCCTTTGAGACAGGTATGTCCTTCGTTCACTTCTGCATCATAAGGTGCCTGAATGGATTTCACTTTTCCATTGACAACCGCAATATCCAAATTACAACCAACACCACAATACGTGCAAATCGTTCTCACTTTTTTATCAGCCACCACCGATTTAGACTCGAATACATCCGATATGGCCGAAGTGGGACAAGCCTGGGCACACGCACCACAACTCACACAATCCGATTCAAAAAAACTATTGTTATTGCTCTTCACGATGTGACTATCGAAACCTCGTCCGGCCATGCTGAGTACCAACTCGCCCTGCACTTCATCGCAGGCCCGCACACAGCGACCGCAGTTAATACATTTGGAAAAATCAGACGTCATGTAGGGATGTGATTTATCCTTTGCATAATGCAAATGATTTTTTCCGGCAGGATATCTCACCTCACGAATCCCCACGCGGGCAGCTACCGTTTGCAGTTCACAATTATTATTGACCTCGCACGTCAGGCAATCCAGCGGATGATCTGTTAAGACCAATTCAATAATATTTTTCCGCAATCGTTGGATTCGCTCAGACTCTGTAAAAATAAACGATCCCGGAATGACAGGGGTATGACAGGATGCCTGTGCTTTTGCGGGACCATCTTTCACCAAGGCCACATCGACACTACAAACACGACAAGCACCATAAGGATCGAGGTTGGGCGCATCACATAAAGTAGGTACATAATCCTTTCCGAAATGACGACGCACGAAGTTCAAAATTGTTTCCCCTTCCTGAATTGGGAACAAGGTATCATTGATATATGCTGATTTACTCATTTTACAATTTATTGAAGTAAGGAGCCAATTCCGTTTCAAAATATTTCAATGCATTCTTTACCGGCAATGGAAGACCACCACCTAAGGCGCAAAGTGATCCTGTTTCCAGTGTTTCGAGCAAATCATTCATTAATGTTTTATCCATTTTATAATCACTATTCCTTGCTTTATCAATCATTTCATAACCACGTGTTGAACCAAGACGACAAGGGAAACATTTTCCACAGCTTTCATGAGCGGTAAACCGAAATAAATGTTCCAGGTAGGCAATCAATGGATAATCATCGGGAATACAAACTACGGAAGCATGACCCAGCAAAAATCCTTCGCGGGCAAAGGAATCGAAGTCAACGGTAAGGCTATCAATTTTCGGTACGGGCACCAAACCACCTAACGGACCGCCTATGTGCATTGCTTTTACCGGCTTCCGGAAACCGCCACCTAATTCGTCGATCACTACTTTTAATGGAGTGCCCATGTCCACTTCATAAATACCGGGTCGATTAAAGAATCCATCGAGTGAAACTAACTTTGTTCCTGTAGATTTTGCCGTGCCGATTGAGGCATACGCTTTACCACCATTTTTAAAAATGAAAGGTAGATTGGCGAGCGTCTCTACATTATTAACGACCGTTGGTTTATTGAAAAGTCCTTGTTGCGTGGGATAAGGGGGACGCGTACGCACTTCAGGACGTTGCCCTTCAATAGAGGATAAAAGCGCGGTTTCCTCTCCGCAGATATAGGCCCCCTGTGCTTTAATAATTTTGAAATCGAAAGAAAATGAAGATCCCTGAATAGCTTCTCCGATTAATTGTTCCCTTCTTAAATATGCAATTGACTCTTCAATAATAGTAATGGACTCCGGGTACTCTGCACGGATATACACCACTCCATAGGCAGCACCGGTAATATACCCTGCCAACATCATCCCCATCAGCATGGCATGCGGGCGTTGTTCCATAATGTATCGATCGGAATACGCACCGGGATCACCCTCGTCGGCATTACAGACGATAAACTTCACTTCACCGGTACTATTCCTACACGACTCCAATTTAAACGCCATTGAAAATCCTGCTCCACCTCTTCCTCTTAAACCGGAATCTTTCAATTCTGCTAAAAGTTCATCAGGAGATTTCTTCAACGCATCCAGAAAAATCGAATAATAGGATTTTACATCTCCGTAAGGTGCAGTTAGTACAGGAGTACCCTTACTTCCAACGGCGTACTTCTCTGCAGTTACATCATCCGCAGCACTGTTAAATTTTTCAATATCAGTGCCAGAATAATTTTTTCCGTTCACATGAAACGCATTATTCTCGTGACAACGGCCCAAACAACACATCTCCCCTATCTCCTGAACTGCGTATTGTTTTCGCAACTTCGCTTTCAAAGCATCCTGTGTTCCTGCTGTCATGCAAGCGCTTCCGTTGCATACATACACTTTCTTTCCCTGATTCTCCGGTTTTAAAAAATCATAAAAGGAAACCGTACCATATACATTCGCCTTTCCTACAAGGAATTCATCGCACAAAGCATCCATATCACTCCCGGATGGAGTACCATTTTGAGAAGCGGCATTCCCGAGTTCTTCAAAGAGAGTCTTGCTAAGTCCTTTTCGTCCTGCTAATTCGCTTAAATTCTTCGACATTTTCCGGCAATATTATTTTACACTATTTGTTTTTGCAACACACGTTCCGGGTGTGAATACACGGTCAATTTTTTCTTTCTACAGAAGGCCAGCAAGGTCATTCCACATTTCTCAGCAGAATCTACTGCCAGACTACTCGGAGCAGAAACAGAAGCGAGCACAGGAATTCCGGCGAGGGCTGCTTTGCTCACAATTTCATAGCTGATTCTTCCACTAACAGTCAAAAATCCCGCGCTGTCTGATTTTTTATTTAACAGCAAGGCACCAATGACCTTATCCACTGCATTGTGACGACCGATGTCTTCTCTTA
Organism: Bacteroidota bacterium; assembly: GCA_016713925.1. Lineage (NCBI taxonomy): Bacteria > Pseudomonadati > Bacteroidota > Bacteroidota bacterium. The sequence continues at coordinate 372,322 of JADJOH010000006.1, read as the reverse complement.
TATCTAACAATTCACCCTCCAATGTAAATGCAGCAGCGGCATGTGTCCCTCCGGATTGAGTAAACGCTTTCTGCTGGTCACTCATACGTTCAAACATCAAAGCAACCCAACCCGGATCGATAACACCGGATTTCTTTAGCTGTATAGTATCCATTTCTTCGTCCCAGGTTTTCTTCCCACAGATCCCACAGGAAGAAACCGACATCATATTTCTAGATCCTGAAAAATCCTTTAACAATAGCCAATCCGGAATCACCACATTTACTGAAGTAACATATCCCTTACCGTTAGTAGCAGTGATCTGAATATCGGGGTCGAGAGCAGTATCCTTAAAAATTCCTTCCGATAACAGCAAGCCTCTTACTAACTCCTTTTCACTGCCCGGTGAACGCATCGTTATCGTAAAAGGAATATTGTTGATTGAAATACTCAATGCTTCCTCAACAGCCAATACGTCTTCAACCGTGGAAAAAAGTCCCTCGTTGTAAAAAAGTCCCCGGTAGGTTTTAACATCCATTATTTATGAAAGTCCGGTTATATTCCCATTGTTATCGATATCCATTCCTTCTGAAGCTGGTACTGCAGGTAAACCCGGCATACGCATTATCGTTCCCAGCACTGGCACTACGAAACCTGCACCGGCAGCGAGTTCAAATTCACGCACGTTCACTTTAAAACCTTTGGGTCTTCCAATTTTTTTCTCATCGTCAGAAAATGACATTTGTGTTTTAGCCATGCAAACCGGAAGATGATTAAAACCAAGTTCAATATAATCTTTCAATTGTGATTTCGCTTTCGAAGAATAGGTGACATCATCTGCTCCATAGATTTCAGTAGCTATTTTTTTAATTTTATCCTCCAATGGAAGACTCATTTCATAAAGTGGCTTATAATTATTCTTTCCGCTCTCAATAATCTCCACCACAGCACGAGCGAGATCTTTTGTTCCCTCTCCTCCAAACTCCCATCCTTTAGAAACAACCGCTTTCACCCCTTCTGTTGCGCACCGGGTCTGAACATAATTCACCTCTTCTTCTGTATCACTGTAAAAACTGTTAATTGCAACCACCGGAGTCAGTCCAAACTTCTTACAATTCTCAATGTGCTTTGCGAGATTCTCATAGCCTCTCTCCAGATAAGTCATATTTGGCGTATTGTATTCCGCTTTTTTCGCACCGCCATGATGGCGCAAAGCGCGGATGGTCACCACCAGCACTATCGCTTTGGGCTTCAAACCGGCCATCGGACATTTAATATCCAGGAATTTCTCTGCCCCCAAATCAGCACCAAATCCGGCTTCCGTCACCGCATAGTCACATAGAGAGAGTCCCATTTTCGTAGCTACGATCGTGTTAGTTCCCTGGGCGATATTTGCAAAAGGTCCACCATGAATTATTGCAGGATTATTTTCAAGCGTCTGCACGAGATTGGGCTTAATCGCATCACGCAACAATAAGGCCATCGCTCCTTGTGCTTTCAGATCGCGGGCGAATATTGGCTTTTTATCGAATGTATAGCCTATAAATATATTACCCAACCGCTTCTTCAAATCATCAATATCATTAGAAAGACAAATGATTGCCATGACTTCAGATGCAGCAGTAATATTAAAACCATCTTCTCTCATAATGCCATTCGCGCTACCGCCGACTCCAATAATAATATGACGAAGTGCACGGTCATTCATATCCATGACACGTTTCCAGACAACCGTTCGTGGATCGATATTCAGGTTATTCACTTTGCTCTGAATATTATTATCGATCAGCGCTGCCAATAAATTATTTGCTTTTTCAATGGCGGCAAAGTCCCCTGTAAAATGCAGGTTGATATCAATCATGGGAATCACCTGAGAGTAACCACCGCCCGCAGCACCACCTTTCATACCAAAAACGGGACCCAGGGAAGGCTCCCGAAGAACTACCACTGAATTTTTTCCAATTTTATTTAATCCATCGCTTAGACCAATAGAAACCGTTGTTTTTCCTTCTCCGGCAGGGGTTGGATTGATTGCAGAAACGAGGATCAGATTACCCTTAGCTACTTTTTCTTCATTTATCAGCGACAAAGGCAGTTTCGTCTTGAACTTTCCATACTGCTCCAAAAGATCCAAATCAAGGTCCATCCCCCTGGCAATATCTCTAATGGTCTTAATATCAGCTTTTTGGGCTATTTCCAGATCCGTCAAATGTTCAGTAGTAATCATATTAATTTTGAGGTATTTCTTTATTTTCTTTCCAAATATAAGTCTCATCTTCGAGAATTTCCCTCCCCCAAACAGGAACTTCTGCTTTGACTCTTTCAACGAGTTCAGAACAGGCATCTATGGCTGCTTTTCGATGCTTTGAAGAGGTGAAAATAAACAGGGAAATCTCACCGGCCTTCACATTTCCCAGACTATGATAAATATGCATACAAGTTAGGGGATACTTTTCAAAAATGGCTTCCCTGATTTCATAAGCGACATCTTCTGCCATGGGTTCATAAGCTGAATACAAAATTGAAATCACCTTCTTCTCCTTGATTTCATCGGCGCGAACCTGTCCGAGAAAAATATCATGAGCTCCAATTTCCAAATTAGCACTATGTTTTGAGATAGCTTCTGCAATGAATGCCGGTGTTATCGGCCCATCAACAAACATTGTCTTCTTCTTCTTTTCTGACATCTTAATTTTCCTTTTGAAACTCTAAATTAATCAATGCTTGAACACCTTCTCTAAGGCAAAACAATTTTCTTTCAGGAAAAATATTCTTAGCAATATCCAAAGCCAGACGACTTCGCACGCCGGAAGCACAAACGAAAATCACATTCTCCGCTAAAGTAACATTTTCTATTTCAGTTTTGAAAGTGGAAAGAGGAACATTTACGCTTGAAAACAAATCATTCTCTTTCACCTCCTCCTTTTCACGCACATCGATGATACTCCATTCTTCATTGAGCATCCATTCTTTCAAAGTGAAAGCAGCAATCACCTCATCAGAGGTAGCATTAACGGAACAAAAAGAATCGTAGTCAAAACGCATGAACTCCTCAACAGAACCTGGCATTCCGGAATGTACACCCGGGGAGACTTCCATTTCAAGTGTACGGTAATCGGAAATATCAATGGTAAATAATTTATTGATCAAGGGAATTCCGACGCCGGTAAGTATTTTAATTACTTCATTTGCCTGCATAAGGCCAATAATTCCCGGCAATACCCCTAAAACCCCCTCGGTAGTACAGGAGTTTGCTTCTCCGGGGGCAGGGGGCACAGGAAACAAATCTCTGTAGTTTGATGCAAAACCATTCGGATTAAAATTAAAAACACCAACCTGACCTTAATAACAGGAAACTGCCCCATACACCAACGGCTTATTCATCAAATGGCATGCATCACTTATCATATAACGGGAGGCAAAATTATCTGTAGCATCAACAATCAAATCATAGCAGGATAACAGATCGAAAACATTCGCTGTAGAAACAAAGCAACCGTGAGCAACTATTTTTACTTCAGGATTCTTCAGTTTCATTTTCGTAAAAGCCACCTGCACTTTTGATAAACCGACATCAGGGGTGTCAAACAAAATTTGTCGATGCAGGTTATTCAATTCCACATGATCACCATCGGCAATTCCAATTGTTCCTACTCCTGCGGCGGCGAGATACATTAACACAGGACATCCGAGTCCACCAACACCGATGATCAGTACCCGGGCATGAGCTAATTGCTGTTGCGCTTCGGGCCCAAAATCCTTAAGAATGATCTGGCGGCTATATCTATCGTTCCCATTCTTTTCCATACATCAACCTCCTGAAAAGGGCGGCATCAGTGCCACTTCATCTCCTGTACTGATCGGAAATGCATCAGCCACCACTTTCCTGTTCACAGCTACTATATAATTTAATCCGTTCAGTCCGGGATAATTTTTCATGAGAAGGCTACGCAGTGCAGCTACATCCTTCACTTCAGCGATTTCAATTTCCTTTAACCGGATCACCTCTGCTAATTTACCAAAAACAAGAATTTTTACACCCATCTTAGTTGTTTTTTTGCTATTTCAAAATCCTCCGGTGAATTGATATTCATGAAGGCCATTTCGTCCGCTTTGATTTCCGACACCCCATCCAGTGTTTTAAAATTAAAATGTTCAATTAATGTTTGCATTTTCCGCACACCGCCATCAAACTGTTCCTTCCATTTATCTTTACAAGATGAAGCATACACACCGCATAGGGGTTCGATCCTGTTCTTCACCAAAGGTACCGTAATTTCTGCACCTTCTGAGAATGAAATAATTCGTTGAATAATTACTTCACCTATGAACGGGGTATCGCAACTTAAGACAAACAATTTCGGTGCTATAGCATGCTGCAATGCTGTTGCAATAGCACTGGCAGGACCTTCTTCTTGAATCTTATCCGGCACCAATTCCAAACCAAATTGAACATACTCAGGATTGCCGGTACAGAGGAATATTCTATCTACACAATTTCGAAGATGATCAATGGCAAATTCAATCAGGAAACGGTTGTTCACTTTCAACAAACCTTTATCTGTCCCCATTCTCGAGCTCTTACCTCCGGCCAGAATATAGCCGTCTATTTGTTTGGCTGCGCTCATAGTATTATCAATTTAATTGTTGCTACTAACAATACAGCAGCCAGAACTCTTTTCAAAACAAGCGAATTCAATTTAAATGAACCCATATATGCACCGGCGAGACCACCCAGGAGCACAACTGTGATCAAAACAAAGTAAGAACCATCCAAGATGAAACCTACAACGGTATGACCCAACAATCCCGCCACCGAATTCACAAAAATATAGAGCGCAGAAATGGCAGCGGTTTCTTTCACATTTGCCCATCGTGCCAACAAAAGTAATGGGCTGAGCAATATCCCACCACCTACGCCCATCACGCCGCTCAAGAAACCGATTAATCCTCCTGCAACAAATGCCCATACCAAAGGAGGCTTTCGCTGTACACTTTCTATTCCCGGATTAAACAATCCCAATAAATTTAAAATCGGGAAGATGAGCAATAGACCCAAAATCACATGAAAAACATCTTCATCCACCATTAATGTGCCACCCAGAAAAGCAGCGGGAACAGAAGCCAAAGCAAAAGGATAAAACAATTCCCACTTAAAATATCCTGCACGGTAGAATTGAACAAAGGCAAGCATGGAAACCACTATATTTAACAACAAAGCCGCAGGTTTGATAAAATCGGGAGAAAAAGCATAGATGGACATTAAAGCAATGTAGCCGCTTGCACCGCCATGTCCTACGCAGGAATACATGCAGGCAATCAGCAGCAAGAAAAAATAAAATGCAAACGAAATTTCCATCCTTTGTTCAATTATCTATCAATAGAACCTCCAGCATATCACCCGGTTTCACATCTTGCTTATCCGGAGGCAAAATAACCAGACTATCTGCCACCACCATTGCATTCAACTTATAGCTTTCCTGATGATCCAGAATCTCCACACCACGTGCAGCTGTCCGGGCTTTTAGAATATTCGTTAAAGTCCCCTTCTTACTGTATGAATTCATTGCCGGCAAAAGAACAGTATGTGTATAGGGCACTTTCATCATAGCACTTATTGCTCTTAAAACAAAAGTGTAATAGCAGGATAACACTGCCGCCGGATTACCGGGAAGACCAAAAATTAATTTTTCACCGTTCACTCCAAAATACAAGGGCTTTCCCGGTTTCTGACGCACTTTATGAAATTTTTTCTTCACGCCACATTTCTCTAAACTTGCAGCCACAAAATCATAATCCCCCACCGAAACACCACCTGTCAGGATAAGAATATCCGATACTTTTAGTGATTTCCTGATCGCTTTTACCAAATCAGTCTCCTTATCCTTGCAATGCACAATAAGGGCAGGCACTATTTGTATTTTCCCTAAAGCCGCAGACAATCCAAACGAATTGCATTCAAATACATGACCGGGGGGAAGTCGATTTCCGGGTTGGGACAACTCTGAACCTGTAACCAATATACTGACACCCGGAGGAGCAAATATTTTCACTTTTTCTACGCTCTCCCAATGAAGCAAGATAGGAGATAGCTCCCACAGACAACACTTCACCCTTTCTGCAAGCAATGTTACCGGCTTTAATTTGCGACCCCTTTTTACGAATATTGGCCCCTTGTTGCAGAAAAGGATCATTTAAGTGAATAAAAGCACCATCTTTTATCACATTCTCCTGCACCACTACAGTATCAGCAGTAGCAGGTACAGCGGAACCTGTGAAAACTCTAACAACATCATTCGCTTTCAACAATTTTTTTGATACTTTACCAGCCGGGATTTCATCAATAATACGAAGAGGCGACACTTTATCCCACCTCTTAAAATTAAAAGCATAACCATCCATAGCAGATTGATGAAACGGAGGAGAGTCAGTGGTCACTTTTATATTTTCAGCCAACACCCGACCTACTGCCTCCAATAGAGGAACAGATTTAACCATTGAGCGGGAAGATGCTTAAGTACGATTTGCTGCGCTTCTCCGAACTCCGGCATGTGATCATGAATCATTCTTTTCACTTTCATATCAACCGCCTATTGAGATCATTGACCTGTTCATTAGTGCATCCGCTTTCAAATCTTCCATTGCTGCATCCATTTGCCCTCCCCGTTCGGCTTTCTTATCCCAAACACATTGACGAATCAGCTGTTCTACATCTTCCTGATTACGCAATGCAGAAAGCAAATCCACTTCTCCGGTTGAAAAAAGGCAGTTCTTCATTTTCCCATCTGCTGTCAATCGCAATCTGTTGCAGTTGCTGCAAAATGGATCTGACATCGTTGAAATAATTGCAAATGTCCCTTTATAATCGTGAACCTGAAAATTCCGGGCGGTATCATTCGGACGATCGTTCAATTTATAAAAATTAAATTTCCGGCTTGCTAAAGATAAAATTTCTTCTGCAGTAAAAACCTGAAGATGGTTCCAGTTATTGTCACGAAAAGGCATGTACTCAATAAAACGTACGTGCAACGGGTATTCCTTTGTCCATTGGATAAAATCAATTATTTCAAGATGGTTCAACTCTTTTAACACTACCATATTTACTTTGACATGAAAGCCTTCCCTGAGCAGCAAGAGAATATTTGACATGACTTTATCAAAATGATCCCGTTGCGAAATAATTTTAAAGGCATTCGACTCTAAAGAATCCAGACTCACATTCACAGAATTTATTCCAGCCTGTTTAAAAACTTCAATAAACTGATCCAGAAAAACGCCATTGGTGGTCAGCGTAAGTTTTACAGGATATTGTGAAAGCAGGTGTATGATTTCAGCCACATCCTTCCTGATCAATGGCTCACCACCTGTTAGGCGGATTTTCTTTACGCCCAATTTCACGAAAATTCCGGCAAGGCGATTGATCTCTTCTGCATTCATCAAATTTTTCCCTGCATAAAATCCATGGGGAGGGTCAACCGGCATGCAATAGGTGCAACGCAGATTACATTTATCTGTTAAGGAAATCCGAAGATAATCATGGTTTCTGTTAAATGAATCAGTCAGCATCTGTTCTTAATTGAATATCTATCACTACCATAAAAGTTGAAGTACAGGAATAAAAGTACGAAATTTACTCTTCAATTTAATTTTCACTCCAACGGCTTTTTATGTTTCCATCGGCGATGACTCCAAAGCCAAAATTCCGGATTTCCGAAGAATATCCTGTTCCAGCATCTTAGTATGTGCCTCCGTAATTTCTCCATACACGGTTTTCGATGGGTCGGGAATCAAGTCCCGGAATTCAATGGAATAATGTCCGCGGCAAATCTTATGAATACAACAAAAAACTACAGGACAATTATACTCTTTTGCATATTTCTCTGTCCCATAAAGCACTGCGGTATCCTGATTTAAAAATCTGGTCCAATAGGCATTTTTCACTTTTCCCGGAGACTGGTCTGTACCAAATATAGTAAGTGTCAGTGTAGATTTATTTTTCTCAAAAACGGGCTTTACATCCTTAATGGAAATCATTTCAAGACCATATTTTCCCCTTGTAGCACGCATTTTTTCGATCAAAAAATTTATTGGTCAAAGGCTTGTAAATGGCAATGCTCTGATGCTTCACTGCCTGATCAATGGCCACCGCAAAAAGTTCCCAATTATTAAAATGACCCCCGGCCAAAATTACACTTTTCCCTTCTGCAAAATACCGGTTGATCAATTCCGGATTCACAAATTTCATTCTTTCTCCCACTTCCTTCTTAGAAATGGTAAAAACCTTAAGACTCTCCACAATCAGATCTGCAAAATGACGATAAAATGCCTTTGCAATTCGGTTATGTTCTACTTCCGTTTTATCCGGAAAAGAACGTTTGATATTTCCAATAACTACCTTCTTACGATAGCCCAAAACAAAATAAAAAAGAAAAAAAAGAAAATCCGATATTCTATACAGAAAAAAATAAGGCAATAGCGATACAGGAAGTATGACGAGATAATACAATATTTTTCCGGGAAGTTCTCTCATCGTGAATTGTTGCGAATATCGGAACAAAACTAACATAGATATCAAAAAAGTGATAATGAGGCTTGCAACTATTCAAAAAAAAAGGCCCCTGATTAAAGAGACCGTTTTATGATTAATAATGTACGAACTAGTTGAAAACAAGACGGCTGTTTAGGACGGAACCACCTATATTTACTTTCACCATGTAAACACCCGCTTTCAAATCACTTACGGGAAGATTAATGATGTTTTTACCGCTCAGTGCTGAATACGATTGGTTAAAAGTCACCTGGCCTCTCAAAGTTTATAAAAACATAACCCTAATAATCAATGCAATAGCGAAAATAGCCATGATTTCCGTGATTTACACCCCAATCAGATAGTATTGAACAATGGTTTCAAAAACAATAAATAACTCAGCGTTGTGAATAAACAGACACTCGAATTCAGTAAAATTTGCAGTGGCTGCAGGTAAACAGAAAATAAATATGCTTTTTATTTCTAAATAGTAAATAAAGTCATAATTTTATAATCAAATAAAACTAAAACAATACTTATGAAAAAAACACTTCTCACTACAATTACTGTACTAGGCATTGCCTGCCTAAGTATGAATAGCCATGCACAAACAGGATGGTTATTACAGGGAAATTCAAATGCGACAACCAATGATTTTATTGGTACAATAAACAACATACCTTTAAAATTCAAAACCAAGAATGCAACCCGAATGGTGATCACCGGCACCGGTAAAGTTGGTATAGCAAATGCTGCACCTGTATCCCGATTGGATATTCTTGGATTGACTTCTGCGACTGAGCCGGTAGTAAACGTTACCGGAAAGTATGTAGGCAGTGCAGATGTTATTGCTATTAAAGGTACTTCCACTCCATCTGATACCAGCGGCATTGGAGTTCAGGGGGTCGGAAACTTAGCGGGTGTAGAAGGAATTAGTAATTTATTTGGAGTTAGCGGTTCCGGTATAATTGGAGTATTGGGATCATCTTCTGTAGCAGGAACAACAGGTTTTCCAACCGGTGTATGGGGACAATCAGACGGGGGAGAACAAGGAAACGGAGTTTTTGGAATCGCCGAAAATTCTACCCAAAATATATCTGTATGGGGAATTGCAACGGACACCGCAACGGTAGGCGGCGTTCGTGACTATGCAGGCTATTTTCAGGGAAATGTATTCGGATATCGCTACTTTCAACTCTCTGATGAAAGAATGAAAAAGAATGTACAGCCACTTCATAGCGTGTTGTCTCGCCTTATGAATGTGAAAACAGCTACCTACAATTATAAAACAGCTGAATTTCCAAAACTTCACCTTCCTGCAGGCTTGCAAACCGGCTTCCTGGCCGAGAACTTACAACAACAATTCCCTGATATGGTTGTAGAAACTACAATGCCGGAAAAAATTCATCCGAAAACAGGAAGAATTATTTCTGAAAAAGCCGATGTGAAAGTTGTAAATTACATGGGAATGATTCCGGTACTTACTTCTGCCATTCAGGAACAACAAGTACAAATTGCTGCCAAGGACGCTGCAATAGCTGATATGCAAAAGCAACTGATTGCCCTTGAAACACGTTTAGCCCGCCTCGAAGCGAACGCTCCTTCTACCAGTAAAACCGGCGCCAGCCTGAGTGATGTTCGTTTAGATCAGAATCAACCTAACCCATTTAGTAATTCCACAATTATCAATTTTGAAATCCCTTCAAATACAAGTGATGCAAGATTAATGATCACTACTATGGATGGTAAATTGATCCGTGAAGTAAGTATCAATGGTAACAAGTCCGGACAGGTTCAACTTTCTGCTGCAGATATGAGTGCTGGTTCATACCTCTATTCATTGTACGTGAACGGTGTTATGACAGCAACTAAAACACTGGTCATCACAAAGTAAATTAATTTACCAAGCATTAGGAAGGGTCGTTATCTGACAGGTAACGACCTTTCCTTTTTTAATGGCATTGTCTGTATCTTTGGACCTCTACAATCATGAAAAATCATTCAACACCTCTTCAGGTCATACTTCAATTGCTATTGATTATGACCTATAACAGCGCTCTGGCTCAATCTTCATCAGACATCTACCGTCGTATCAAAAAGCTGGAACAAACTACCACGGTTTTATATATTGCTGCACATCCGGATGACGAAAACACGAGATTAATCACCTGGATGTCGAAAGAAAAACTATTTCGAACGGCATATATTTCATTGACCAGAGGAGATGGTGGTCAGAATTTAATCGGAGCAGAACTTGGCGTAGACCTGGGTCTAATTCGCACCAGAGAACTGATGGCAGCACGAACTATTGATGGCGGTGAACAATATTTTACCCGGGCTTATGATTTTGGTTATTCAAAAACTTCAGAAGAAACGATTACACTTTGGAACCGAGAAAAAATATTGGAAGACATGGTGTATGTTATCCGTAAAATCAAACCCGACGTAATGATTTGTCGCTTTCCACCAGATCAACGTGCAGGACATGGACATCATTCCTCCAGTGCCCTATTGGCGAAAGAAGCATTTGATATGGCTGCTGATCCTTCTAAGTTCCCTCAACAAGTTACATCGTTAGGATCGTGGCAAGTAAAAAGGCTCTACTGGAATACATTTAAGTTTGGAGGGAACAACACTACAAGTGAACAACAACTAAAGATTGATGTGGGTAGTTATAATCCTTTGCTTGGAAAAAGTTACGGAGAGTTATCTGCCGAAAGCAGATCTCAGCATAAAAGCCAGGGATTTGGTGTACCCTCACAAAGAGGAACTCAAATAGAGTATTTCAGTCCGGTGGCAGGTGATACCAATGTGACTGATGTTTTTAAGAATGATAATTTCTGGGCCTCGCAAAAAGATGGAAATGAAATTATACAACTAATTAATAGCACACTTACGGCATTTGATTTCAAAAAGCCTTCCTCATCCATACCCTCTCTTATAAATCTTCGCAAAATCATTTCACAACTCCCTGATCATAGTATAAAAAATCAGAAGTTAAAAGAACTCGATCTCATCATTTCGGATTGTCTTGGACTGTGGAAATCCGCCTATTCATTCAGTGAAAAGTACGCCATAAACGATACCTTGCATGTGAATTTACAGATGGTCGTCCGCGAATATGATTCTGTTACGGTTCGTTTACTACGAAATCAATACAATGACAGCAGCAGTACCTTTTCACTTGTCAACCAAACGATGCAAAACAAAGCGATCATTCTGAAAGGACCATCTGCAACAACTCAACCGTATTGGCTGCAAACAACTCCCGACAAAGGTACCTTTAAGATTCCGGATATTTTACTTACAGGACAAGCATGGAATCCCGAACCCATTATTTTGCAAGCCGAAATTGTTTTAAAGGATAGCAGAATCCCCATTGAAATACCTGTCACTTATAAAGTAACCGATCCAGTAAAAGGCGAATCGATAAAACCTTTAGTGATAGCTCCCCTACTAACCGGTCGTCTATCCGAAAACACTTCTATTTATAATAATCTTAGTAAAAGAAAATATAAACTTAAACTTAAATACGAAGGTTCCCAATCGGAGCAGATTAAACTTTATACCGATATTACAGGAGATAAAGGATGGAAAATAAATATTACCGATACCCTTTTATCCTTTTCCCTAAAGGGAGAAGAAAAGGAAATCGATTTTTTCATACAGCCAACAGAGAAAACCTTGCAAGATGCTGCATTGAGTTTCAGATTTCAAATGAAAAATGCCACTACGGAACAACTGAAGAGTAGTAAAGAGATCACCTATGATCATATTCCACCTATTACGTGGTTTCCTGAACTTAAGACAACGTTAAAATTTGCCGATATTAAAACTAACGCGACTAAAATCTTATACATCAAAGGCGCCGGTGATGATGTAGCGGTCATGTTAAAGCAAATCGGAATTCAATCGGATGAAGTAACTGCAGAAGAAATTTCTGAAATTAATCTGGATCAGTATGATGCCATTGTAACCGGAATCAGAGCATACAATACCGATAAAAATCTTCCATCTGTATTCAGCAAAATAATGGCCTATGTAGAAAAGGGAGGAACATTTTTAGTACAGTACAATACCAATTCTAATCTTCATCCTGCATCGATCATGACGCCGTATCCATACACCATCAGCAGGAACAGAGTCACAGAAGAAGAGGCTGTAGTAACCTTAACGGATGAAAATCACCCCCTCTTAAATCATCCGAATAAAATTACCTCCAAAGACTTTGAAGGCTGGGTACAGGAACGAGGCCTATATTTCGCGACAAAAATAGATTCGGCTTTCACCAATATTTTATTGATGAATGACAAGGGCGAGCAACCGCAAGAAGGGAGTCTCATAGTGACCAAATATGGAAAGGGAACTTATATTTATACCGGGCTCTCCTTCTTTCGTCAACTTCCGGCTGGAGTTCCGGGAGCTTTCCGCTTATTTGCCAACCTCATCGGACAAAAGCCATCTAACGATAAGAAATAGAAACAACTGATCACCAAACTATGAGTAAGGAAGATGAAAAATACAAGTGGAAGAATTATCTGTATCTGATCGCATTTTTATTTTTCCAAATAGCATTTTATACATGGTTTAGTAATTATTTCCAATGAGCCTCCTCGACTGGATTGTATTGATCGTTACGTTATTCTCTGTAATTATTTACGGTATATATAAAAGCAGGGGTCAAAAAAATCTTGAGAGCTATTTTTTAAACAATCGCTCTTTGCCCTGGTATATTGTTCTGTTTTCCATTATGGGAACACAGGCGAGTGCCATTACGTTTCTATCAGCTCCGGGGCAAGCCTATACTGATGGAATGCGTTTTGTTCAATACTATTTCGGACTGCCGCTGGCGATGATATTTATATGCATTTTCTTCATTCCTATTTACAGTAAGCTGAACATCTATACGGCGTATGAATATCTGGAAAAAAGATTTGACACCAAAACCAGATTGCTCACCTCCTTTCTTTTCCTGCTTCAGAGAGGTTTATCTACCGGTATCAGTATTTATGCTCCATCACTCATACTTTCTTCCTTATTGGGTTGGAATATTCATCTTACCAACTTATTGATGGGAGGTTTGCTCATCATTTATACAGTAAGTGGCGGAGTTAAAGCGGTATCGTATACCCAAACGCAGCAACTCATCATTATTTTTCTTGCCATGTTCCTTTCCGGATACATGGTGGTTCATTTACTGCCGGAGGATATGGGATTTGCAGACGCGTTAAAAATTGCAGGGGCATCCGGTAAATTAAATGTAATCACGAGCGGTTTCAATGAAAATGGCTTCAACTGGAATGACAAGTACAATATTTTCAGTGGTATTATTGGGGGATTCTTTCTCGCGCTCTCCTATTTCGGGACAGATCAATCGCAAGTTGGTCGTTACCTGACTGCAAAAAATACCAATGAAAGCAGAGCAGGATTATTGATGAACGGATTTGTCAAAATCCCTATGCAATTTTTAATTTTATTGGTGGGTGCATTGGTTTTCACCTTTTATACTTTCTATAAGAGTCCGGTCTATTTTAACACGAAAATGCTGGATTCAGCGAGAGAAGGTAGCTATGGGAACGAAATTTCAGACATTGAAACAAATTATTCTTCCTTGCAAAAATTGCAGAATGAAGTAGCTGTTAACTACCTGAATGCTGAAAAATCCGGAGACGAGATGCGTAGTTATTTCTATAAATCAAAACTTGATTCTTTAAGTATTTTAAACACAAGTCTAAGGAAGAAAGCGGCAACACTCATTCAAAAATCAAATGCCTCTGCAGATTCCAATGATACCAATTATATTTTTCTTCACTTTGTTGTAAATAATTTACCACGAGGATTAGTCGGATTACTCATCGCTATCATATTCCTTGCCGCATGGGGTTCCATTGCCGCTGCATTGAATTCACTGGCCTCGACCTGCATGATCGACTGGCATCATCTGGCACGACCTAAGGATCGAACGGATGCCCGAAATTTGAAATTATCCAGATACTATACATTAGCCTGGGGGATCTTCTGCATTATTGTAGCACAATTAGCAGGAAGAATGGGCTCATTGATAGAAGCAGTGAATATTCTGGGATCTCTCTTCTACGGAACAATTCTGGGTATTTTTTCAGTAGCGCTCTTTTTGAAATCAATTGAGGGAAATCAGGTGTTTATTGCTGCACTGATTACTGAAGTATTGGTGATAGCCATCTATTTTTCCGATACCATTTCATTTCTTTGGTTAAACCTCATCGGTTGTGCCTTTGTGATTCTGTTATCTCTCCTCTTAAAACTGATTCTTCCTAAATTTCAGGTCACCGGATAAAAATCGTACTTTTTTATTGGAATTCTTTGGTATTTTTCCTAAATTGGTCTCCTATAATTTACAAAATCCAAATCATGAAAAGATACCTCTACGCTCTGTTAGTCGCCATGGTACTTACTACCACTTCCTGCGACAAAGATAACCCCACTGCATTTTCATTTACAAATGACTATGCAGAATTCACTATTCAGGTTAATCCTACGACAACACAAGGTAATATTGAAATGGGAACTATTGAATTCGATACCGATATACAAGGACTTGTGTCTGATAATGGGGTAAGTATAGATAATTTGAATTCTGTAAAAATCAAAGCAGTAACTTTGACAATGATAGACAGCAATAGTACACCGTATACCTTTGATCTGACCAATAAGATAAATGCAGAAATAGGAAATTTGAGTGGTACCGGTTTGATCGAGTTTGCAAAAAAAGATCCTGTTCCCACCGGCGGTTTAAATACAATTGACCTCGATGTTTCAGATGTAGAACTACTCAGTTATTTTAAACAATCTAAATTTAAATTCAAGTTATCCGGATTTACTACGGCACCTATAGACCATGTCTTTGAAGTCAAAATTGGGCTGACTGTGAAATTTGAAGGAGAAGTGATTAAATAAAAAAAGGGGAGTTTTTAGCTCCCCTTTTTATTAAATTTTCTTTCATATTATTTCAAAGTCTCGATTAACTTTTCATTCAATCGCACATAATTATCATCGCCTTGTTCTTTTGCGATGGCAATAGACTTATTTGCCGTTTCAACAGCTTCTTTCTTTAAGCCCATCTTCGCCTGACAATTCGCTTTTTGATGAACCAACCAATAGGCTTTAGGATTACCTGCAATAGCTTTGTCATACCATTCCGCAGCTAACTTCAAGTCCTTTCCATTCTCCATATAGTAATTAGCCGCAGCACCATATGGTCGGCTATCATTTACTACCAATTTCTGAATATCCTTCATAATCCGGCCATCGATATCAGTACTGATCCCCACTGAAACCATTGTTTTATCCCACATCAATTGCAAATCACATGAATTATTTTTAATGTTCTCCAATTGAATGGTAAAAGTTTCTACTTTGCTGCTTAATGCAGATGGCTTCACATTCATGCGAACAACATCTTCTTCTTTCTTATAATCATCAGCACCTGTAGTTGTTGTGCTTTTACTGATAATGACCACCCATTCTGTTTGACCGGGAATTGTCAATAAGCCATACTTTCCGGGGTTCACTTTTACACCACCTATCATCACTGTGTCGCCAAAAGAAATTGTAGTTGCTGAATTTGCACCAGTTCTCCACAATGTACCAAAAGGAACAATATCCCCAAATATGGTACGATTCTTAACACCAGGGCGGGAATAAGAAATTTCAATAGTTGATAATGCGAAATCCTGCTTCAATGTTTGTGAAGGTGAAGGAGCAGGAACTTTCAGAGATTGTGCATCAGCAACCAGGGTTGCGAACACAATGGCACAGGAAACAAGAATAAGTTTTTTCATATTTATATGTTTTAAGAATATTTATTTTTTTACCGGTGGGCAAAGTTCCACAATTAAATTGGAAATAAGTTCAATGCTTATAAATTAAATTATCATTGCCGCATATCAGTTAAAGTACATATTCTACTTATAGCGCACTGAATATCAACAAATTGAATTTACAGTAAAAACACCTAGATTCGCCATACTTTAATATGTCACTCCAAAAATCACCCTTCAATCTCGTTGTTTTCGCGGCCGGCCTTGGCTTTTTTATTGATGCATTTGATCTTTTTCTCTTTAATATTTACAGGATTCCCAGTTTGAAGGACTTAGGATTAAGCGGAAAAGACCTCACCCGCACGGGTGAAAATATTTTAGCGATTCAGATGGCTGGGATGATTGTAGGCGGAATAATCACAGGAATTATTGGTGACCGGAAAGGAAGGGTATACGTTCTTTATGGATCGATCTTGTTATACTCAATTAGTAATATTGCGAATGCCTTTGTTGAGGATACTACTTCTTATGCAGTGATTCGATTTTTGGCCGGGGCGGGTCTTGCAGGAGAGCTTGGTGCCGGCATTACATTGGTGAGTGAATCGATGACCATTGAGCGACGAGGCTATGGAACTATTATGGTAGCGACTTTAGGAGCAATGGGTGCAGTAACTGCAGGATTAATTGGAAACGTCGTTCCCTGGAGAATCGCATTTTTCGCCGCGGGCTGTATAGGATTGCTACTTCTCCTTCTAAGAATGAGCACGATAGAACCTGAAATGTTTAGTAAGCGAACATCAGCTGATGGCATTATGAGAGGATCCTTTCCTTTACTATTTTCCAATAGAAAACGTTCACTCACTTATTTAGCTTGTATTCTAACCGGTATTCCCATTTGGTACAGTGTGGGACTTTTAATTACTCTTTCTCCTGAAATTGCAGCATTAAAAAACATTGAAGGTTTACAACTGGCGACCTGCTTTATCCTTTTTCAAATTGGAATAACTGTTGGAGATTTAAGCAGTGGGATTCTAAGTCAACTTCTAAGGACCAGGAAAAAAGTGATGATCGCCTATATGCTTTTCGCTCTGGCATCTACCCTCTTTCATTTTATTCTCATCAGTAATAGTTCCGGTATATATCTTACTTCCTTACTTATGGGAACAGGTTGCGGCTATCTTTCGGTTTTTGTGACTGCCACAGCCGAACATTTTGGAACCAATCTCAGAGTTTTGATAACTGCTACTGTCACCAATTTTATGCGTGGTGCCGTTACATTGCTGGTTCCACTACATCTTTGGTTAGAATCATATTTCAGAATAGATCTTATTCAAAGTCTTGCCATAACAGGAGGAATCGTCTGGAGCCTGGCATTGATCGCTGTATTTTATCTACCTGAAACATATGGGAAAAATCTCGATTTCATTGAAGAATAACTAAAACACAAGGTGGAAATCAATTTAAGTAAAATAGCAGACGCAGCAAGGTTTCAACAACAAGAATTGCAAATTCTTCTCAAGAAGGTAATAGCTGCGAACGCCAAAGAATTCGACCAAATCATATTACCCATAGCAAAAGATATTTCCACCGCAATCGACTGCCGGCTATGTGCAAATTGTTGCAAAGTTTTAGAAGCCGGAATCTCACCTGATGAATTAATAAAGTTGGCTCACTTAAAAGGACTTTCGCAAGAAGATTTCACAAATTCAGAAGTTTCTACTGAAGATAACACGAAAATTCAGTTTCTAAGTAAAAAACCATGTATCTTTCTCTCCTGTAATTTATGCACCATCTACACATCACGACCCAATGCATGTATTTCTTTCCCTGATTTGGAAAGACCTCTTGTAAAATATAGAATACGAAAAATTATAGCTCATTATGGAATTTGTCCGATTGTTTTTCACACGGTAGAAAAACTAAAATTACATTACGCTGTGGAGAAGCAAAAGAGAAATTGAACTAACGCCATGCAAGGACTATATGAAGATTTTTATAAAAGAATGCACCATCAATTGGGTGGTGAAGCTTCTTCTCTTATAGCCTGCTTACAAGGACCTTCACCAGTAAGTATTCGAATCCATCCCGAAAAAGACAATGGACTTTTCCGTGATGCCACAAAGGTGAGCTGGTGTTCACAAGGAAGATACTTAAAGGACAGGCCTGTTTTTACACTCGACCCTTTGTTCCATGCCGGCTGTTACTATGTGCAGGAAGCAGGGTCGATGCTTATTGAATCCATATTAAGGGATGTGATCGGGGATTTGAAAACCGCTAATGTACTTGATCTCTGCGCAGCCCCTGGAGGCAAAACAACACATCTGATTAGTCTTCTCTCCAAAGACTGCAATATCATCTGCAATGAAATAATTCCCGGACGGAATAAAATACTCAGACATAACCTTGCGAAATGGGGATATTCAAATAGTATCGTCACGCAAAATGAAGCAAAAGATATAGCGACTAGTACTGTTTTATTTTACCTTATTGTAGTAGATGCTCCTTGTAGCGGAGAAGGACTCTTTAGAAAAGATCCGGAAGCTATACGGGAATGGAGCCCGGAACAGGTGGATGTTTGTGCAGTGCGACAGACAAATATTTTAGAGGATATCATTCCCGCTCTTAAGCCGGGGGGGTACCTGCTTTATTCTACATGTACGTATGAACCTTCCGAAAATGATCAACAAATAGAACGACTACTCCTACATCATCCTTTCATTAACATTACTCCTCCCGCACCTGAAGGAATAGTAGCTACCACTCATGGATGGCAATCCTTTCCTCATAAAGTTGCAGCGGAAGGCTTTTACTGTTGCCTTTTACAATACAAGGGTACCGGCAATAAAAAACAAAACATTGAACAAAATTTTAAAACCGATCGTTCCTTTAATAAAGGCTTGTGGCTGAAAGAACCGGATAAATTTGAAGTAGTTCAGCAGGAAGAATATCTGAATGCAGCTACCCCGGCTATCATCTCTCTGACAAAAGCACTAGCAAGAAAATGTTATATACGTCAATCGGGCTTACCTCTTGGACAGACCAAGGGAAATGATTTTATTCCCGCACCGGAATTAGCCATGAGTCTTCAATTAAAAAGCGACACACCCGCTTGTTCTCTTCAGCTAAAAGAGGTTTTACATTTTTTAAGAGGAGATTCCATCATAGCTGAATCTGAAATGGAAGGCTGGCATCTCATTAACTTTGAAGGTCATGCATTAGGTTGGGCAAAGAAGATCCGACAACGATGGAATAATTACTATCCTAAAGACTGGAGAATTCGAATGGCGATTCCTTAAAAATAGTTGGTTAAATACATGAATAATATATCATACCTTGCACCATGAATTGGGATTTAAGTACTGCTTATAAAGTCTTGAACAAAGATCCGCATTTGAAAATCATCATTAAGGAAACCGGCAAACTCGACCATACCGGGCATAAAGATCTTTTTACTTCACTATTGAGAGCTATCGTTTCACAACAGCTTTCAACAAAGGCTGCCGATACCATCTGGAGCAGATTTATCTTACTCTTCGATCAACAGCAGCCGGTAGCGGAATCCATACTCCAATTAGACCCTGAGCTGATGCGCAGTGCAGGATTATCTTATCAGAAAGCGGGCTACCTGAAAAACATTGCCACCTTTTCGTTGGAGCAAACACTCGATTATCGCAAACTTTATAGAAAAAGTGACGAAGAACTTATCCTCTATCTCTCCTCGATTAAAGGTGTAGGCAGATGGACGGCGGAAATGCTATTGATGTTTAACTTAAACAGACCCGATATTCTTCCAGTTGATGACATTGGCATACAACAAGCGATGATAGCGCTATATAACCTGAAAGAAGAAAGGAAGGAACTCAAACAAAAAATGATAGAGATTTCAAATACATGGAGGCCGTACAGAAGTCTGGCCGCTCGACATCTATGGAGATGGAGGGACTTTTAAAATTTATTTTTGTTTTATCTCTAACTTCTTATGAATGGATAAGGACTTTCGAGTGGCCTTTCTCCGCAATTATTTGTTTCACAATCAATTAATTTTGAAGAGCACATGAATTTAAAACACCAAATATTCAGTAAATTTGCACCTGCCTGTAGTAGGCCATTCAACAACCCAAAGTGTCAGAAATCACATCTTGTACTCTGTCCTTTGTAAAAACTAAACACAATGCAAATCGGACAGAACAAAGTAGTAACAGTGACTTATGTTTTACATAGCAGTAAGGCAGGCAGTGAAAAAAACATGGTTGAGGAAACAGGAGAAGAGAATCCACTCGTATTTCTGGTAGGTTCAGGTCAACTTATTCCTGCCTTTGAAGAAAATTTAATGGGATTAACTTCAGGCAGTCCTTTCGCTTTTAATATCAATTCAGGAGAAGCGTATGGAGAGATGGAGGAAGATGCATTGGTACGTGTTCCGGACGATATGTTTAAGGTAGACGGTGTATTGGATCTGGAAGTTTTACGCATTGGCAATATGGTTCCATTGCTGGACAGAGAAGGAAATCAACTGGTCGCAAAAATTGCAGGAATAGAAGATACTACTATTTTATTAGATTTTAACCACCCGCTCGCAGGTCAGGATTTGCATTTTAGCGGCACGGTTGTGAGCGTGAGAGAAGCCACTGCTGAGGAATTGTCGCATGGACATGCGCATCATCCGGGGATGCACGATCATTAATTCAGAATTCAGAATGCAGAATTCAGAATTTTGAATTTTGAATGTAGGATTCAGAATGTAGAGTTCAGAAGGCAGAACCTGTTTGCTACAGGTAGATTGTGGTATGCTACAGGAAGTTATAGTTTTAAGTATGAGAATGTAGGATTAGCTCGCTATAGACAAGTGCAATATTCCGAAATCCCAATTCCGAAATCCCGATTCCATATTCCCGGTTACCTATTCCCAATTCTGAATTCTGAATTCTGCATTCTGAATTCTGAATTCTGAATTAACTTCTATTCCATCATCTTTCCTTTCATCATCATATTCCAATAGAGGAACGGGAGACCATACTTCTTCAAAATCCACATACTGTATTGCTCCTTGGAGGTATCCCAAAATTTACTGAGTAATGGATCTGAATCGCGGACATTATCATATTTAAATTCTGCGAGCACCATTTTACCATAACCTGTAACTAATGGACAAGAGGAATAACCGGAATACTCACGGGAGAGTGTTCCGCCATGTTTTATGAGTGAGAGTATATTCTCTACTACAACTGGTGCTTGTTTTCGAATAGCTGCACCCGTCTTCGCGGTTGGAAGTGCTGCAACATCCCCAAGACCAAAAACATTTGGATAGAGAGCGTGCTGTAAGGTCTTAATGTTCACGTTCATCCAGCCTTTAGAAGGACCGTCCTGATGCGCTAGCATAGATTCACGGATAAAATCAGGTGCTTTCTGCGGAGGCGCGAGATGAAGCATGTCATAGGACATCTCTATTAAATTTCCCTCCTCAAACTTCTCTTTTATAGAAGCATCCGCAGCAAGATTATTGGTAGATGTCTCCGGCTTGGTATACTTAAACCAGATTTTCTTTTGCACAGCATCTATCTTTACCGGATTGTAAAAAAAGCGGGTGATTATTTTCTTTCTCTTAATGACTTCGTTCAACGTATCCGCAAAAGCTTTAACTCCAAAAATGGAAGATCCCGGAGACGCATAAATAACATTTGTTTTATCGCGAACACCGCTCTTTACAAATGCTTCCTCAGCAAGATACATGATTTTTTGAGGTGCGCCGCCACATTTTATTGGCGATGAAGGCTGGGTAAAGACGGCATTCCCACCTTTGAAATTCTTCAATACTTCCCAGGTATGTTTGGGATCAACATAATTGCTGCAAACCGAATCCGTTTTCAATGCTTCACGCAAGCCAGGCATGGCATCCAAATCCATAATTAAACCCGGAGTAACGACTAAAAAATCATAGATATGTTCTCCCGAATCTTTTGTTATCACCTTATTCTCTTCCGGAACTACTTTAACAGCAAAATCTTTTATCCACAGCACCCCTTTTGGAATCACCGAAGATTCATTGCGACGCGTATCCTCAAAATTAAAAGTGCCCGCGCCGACCAATGTCCACGCTGCCTGATAATAATGATCACCGGAAGGTTCAATAATTGTAATATCTACTTTGGGATTCACCCTCTTCATATAAGCTGCAGTCATAATCCCTCCACTACCGCCGCCAATGATGAGTACCTGATGTTTCGTTTTCATAATAAAATATTTAATTTGTTAATTACAATTATAGCATTTGAAAGTAAGCCATCCATTAGTTGTATAGGATTACTTCCACGAACTAATTCCTCCTTTCAGATTATAAACTTTATAACCTTCACTAGACATCATTTTACATGCCGTTGCACTCCGCGCTCCACTTCTGCAAAACAGAAAATATTCCTTAGACTTATCTAATTTAACAAACGCTTGTTTAAATCCTGTGCTCATCACGTCAACATTTACTGAACCCTGAATAGTACCTGATTTAAATTCAGCCGGTGTGCGAACATCCAGCAACGTCGCATTTGGAGTTTGTTTGTATTTCAATTTAAATTCAATACCGTCCAGGCTCTCGAATTCGCTTGCAAATAACTTTGAAATAAATTTAAACATCTTTTCTTGTTTTGAGGATTCTATTTAAATAAATTAGTCCGGGATCAGGATATAATTTCCTGACCCCGGAATTTAATTTTACAACATTGTAGTAGGAGCAACGTAATCGCTCACTTTAAATTTCCCGGTATCTTTGAGCGCTTTAAATCCGCCGGCTATATTTACCAGGTTATTATATCCACGTGCTTTTAATATTGAAATAAATATTACAGAACGATATCCTCCTGCACAATGAACGAGTGTTTTCTTATTGCGATCAATTTTTGTCATGCTATCGTTCACAAAATCAAGAGGAGCGTTTACTGCATTCAGGAGATGCTCTGCGTCATACTCGCTTTTTTTACGGACATCCATTATAGGAAGAGATGGGTCATTGCCGGTCAGTTTATATACTTCTTCTGCAGAAACTGATTCAATCGCATCCACTTCATGTTTTCCTTTCATCCAGGATTCAAATCCACCATCCAGATAACCGATTGTGAAATCATAACCCACCCGTGACAACCGCGTAATGACTTCCTCTTCATTTCCCGGTTCACAAACAATTAATATTTCTTGTTTCAGGTCAGGAATCAATGCACCTGCCCACGGAGCGAAATTACCATCCAGTCCTATATTAATTGCATTAGGTATAAAGCCTTTTATAAATTCTTCCGGTTTACGCGTGTCCAAAATCATAGCATCTGTTTCGGCAGCTACCATCTTAAACATTTCAGGAGTTAAGGGCTTTGCGCCACGGTGCATTACTTCGGTAAAGCTCTCATAGCCCTTCTTATTCATGGCAGCATTTTTAGGAAAATATGCAGGAGGAGGCATCAATCCGGTTAGAACCTCTTTCACGAATTCTTCCTTAGTCATATTGGATCTCAATGCATAATTTGACATCTTTTGATGACCTAAAGTATCTGTTGTCTCGTCTGACATGTTCTTGCCGCAAGCAGATCCGGCACCATGTCCGGGGAAAACGATCACTTCATCCGATAAATTCATTATTTTATTTCTCAAAGAATCATAAAGATAGCCCGCCAGTACTTCTTGCGTAATTGCACCTTTTTGTGCCAAATCAGGGCGACCTACATCTCCAATAAACAAGGTATCACCTGTAAATACTGCATAGTCTTTTCCGTTCTCATCTATCACCAAAAAACAACTGGACTCCATCGTGTGTCCGGGAGTATGTAATACTTTAATTTTAATTTTTCCCAATGTTAAAATCTCACCATCTGTAGCAACATGCGCCTTAAACTCCGGTTGAGCTGTCGGACCAAAAACGATTTCTGCTCCTGATTCTTTTGCTAAATCGAGATGACCGGAAACAAAATCAGCATGAAAGTGCGTTTCAAGGACATACTTAAACTTCGCATGATCCTTCGCAGCCCGTTCCATATAAGGTGCGAATTCACGTAATGGATCAATGATAGCGGCTTCACCATTGGATTCAATGTAATAAGCGCCATGAGCCAAACAGCCGGTGTAGATTTGTTCAATTTTCATGATAGTTATTTTTTAAGGTTATATTTAACGGGGGTATTATTTATTCTACAAATTTACACGGCTCCCTCCCCTCTTCGAGCTACTTATGTTACATGAATCTTATGATCTTTGTCATTGCTAATGTTGGATTGGAAAGATTGATTTTTAAAAAAGAATCTGCAGAATTTTCAAAAATCAATTTAAACTCATTCGATGACCTAGATCTTAGACTATCAAATGTAATCTCTTAGCAGATAAAAATGCAATGTTTTATCATAAAAAAAAACAAACCCGAAAAGCTATTGGAACTTCCAATCACTTTCCGGGTTCAATTATTTATGACTATTGATTTTACAATAAAGTACTAGGACAAACGTAATCTGTCAATTCAAATTTCGCAGTTTCCTTAATAGATTTGAAACCACCTTTCACATCAATCAGGTTATCATACCCGCGCGCCTTGAGGATCGAAACAAAAATCATAGACCTGTAACCACCTGCACAATGAATATACACCGGCTCATCTTTATCCAGCTGTGACATAGCATCGTTTATAAAATCAAGAGGGGCATTGGTGGCCTCTTTAATATGCTCAGAAGCAAATTCACTACTCTTCCTTACATCTACAATTTTAGCTGCAGCATTCTTCTTTCTCAAATCAGCCAACTCTTCTGCAGAAATGGACGTGATGGTATCTACCTCTTTCCCTGCAGCTTTCCAGGCATCAAAACCGCCTTCCAGATATCCCAGAGTAAAATCATATCCCACTCTCGCCAATCGTGTTACTACTTCTTCCTCCCTTCCCGGTTCGGTGATAATGAGCAACTCTTGTTTCACATCAGGAATCAAAGCGCCTACCCATGGAGCGAAACTACCATCAATACCAATATTAATAGAATTCGGAACAAAGCCTTTTGCAAAAACCTGAGCATCTCTGGTATCGAGCAGAAGTGCACCCGTTTCATTGGCAGCAGCTTCAAAAGCCTCAGGGCTCAGCGCTTTTGTACCTCTTTTCAAAACATCTGAAATATTATCATACCCCTGCTTGTTCAATTTGACATTCTGTGGGAAATACGCAGGAGGAGGCATTAAACCGGCAGTCACTTCTTTAATAAATTCCTGTCTGGTCATATTTGCTCTCAAAGCATAGTTCACTTCCTTTTGATGACCGAGTGTATCATACGTCTCCTTGCTCATATTTTTACCACATGCTGAACCTGCACCATGCGCAGGATAAACGGTAATATCATCCGGCAATGTCATGACCTTGTTTCGTAAAGAATCAAATAGATAACCGGCAAGATCATCTTGCGTTATATCTCCCTTTTGCGCGAGATCAGGACGACCCACATCGCCGATGAACAACGTATCTCCTGTAAACAATGTGGATTCTTTTCCTTTATCATCTTTCAACAGAAAACAAGTGGACTCCATGGTATGTCCGGGGGTATGTAAAACTTTAAAGGTAACCTTTCCCACCTTAAACTCTTCACCATCCTTCGCTACATGTGCTGTAAAACCTGTTTGAGCATTCGGACCATAAACGATAGTTGCTCCGGTAGCATTCGCCAGGTCGATATGACCTGAAACGAAATCTGCATGGAAATGTGTCTCAAACACATATTTGATTTTCACTCCATCTTTTTCAGCCCTGTCGATATAGGGCTGCACTTCCCTAAGGGGATCAATCACCACGGCTTCATTTTCTGAAACAATGTAATACGCGCCCTGTGCCAGACACCCTGTATAAATTTGTTCTATTTTCATGTTTTTATATTTTTAATATTATTTTATGACGACTATCTGCAAGTTTTATTTAAACCAAACTTCCTTAATAATGATATAAATTCCTGTGACCAGAACAAACCATCCAAAACCTCTCTTCAGTTTCTCCCCTTCAAACTTTTTTGTAAGCATATTCCCAACAAATATTCCTGCCACAGCAATAGCTGTTATCGTTAGAAGCAGAGGCCAGTTTAAATCATAATGGCCCATATCACCCATAAAACCAAAAAGTGATTTTACAGCAATGATCAACAATGATGTGCCAACAGCCTCCTTCATGGGAAGTCCGCTTAACAACACGAGTGCCGGAATAATGAGGAATCCTCCACCGGCTCCCACAAGTCCTGTTAAAGTACCCACAACAAGTCCTTCCAGTAGGATAACAGGATAATTATACGTCCTTTCATTTTTAGGCACCGAGGGTTTCGCCACGCCATTTTTTCTGATCATTGAATAGGCTGCGGCCACCATTAAAACTGCAAAAAGCAATAACATAAACAATGATTTTGTCACTTCCAATCCTCCGACAGTAAATACACTATCGGGTATGGCAGGTACAAGCAATAAACGTGTCAGGTAAACAGCAATAATAGAAGGTATTCCGAAAACAATCGCTGTTTTCACATCAATCAACCCTTGTTTAAATTTAGGAAGTGCTCCTACGAGACTCGTTGTGCCCACAATAAACAGAGAATATGAGGTAGCGAGGACCGCATCAGTATGGAAAAGATAAACCAATACCGGAACAGTCAATATACTACCTCCACCGCCAATAAGGCCCAGTGAAATTCCAATAAGTGCAGAAGCGAAGTAACCGATTATTTCTAACATATTTCCTTTTGAATGCGGATGCAAAGATGCGACAAGGAAAACGGTGAAAACGGTAACATTGATTACAAAGGCAAATTTTTCAGATCAATGTAATTTCGGTTCAACTTCACTTTTCCCGCTTGCTCCATGCTCTTCAGTAGTCTGGAGATCACCACACGGGATGTCCCTAAATCACCGGCAATTTCTTCGTGTGTAACTTTCAGTTCATCCGTTTTAAAAGTCAGGCGTTGTTTTTTAAGATAAAACTCCAGACGCTCATCAAGGCCTTTAAAGACAGTATGATCAATTAACGTTAGTAACTCTTCGAATCGGTTACGGAAAGTGCCTAGCACAAAATAGTACCAGGTTTTATAGGCTGTCATCAGGTTATCCATTAATGCGATGGGAATTAGAATGACTTCCGTTTCCTCGGTAGTCCTGGCCAACAACTCACTTTGCTCCTGGCGAGCTGCACAAATCATGGACAGGGCACATGCGTTTCCGGGTTCCAGGTAGTACATGAAAAATTCACTTCCATCTCCACTTTCCTTGTAAACCTTCACCCGACCTTTGGTAATCAGCATTGTAGATTTGAAATACTGGCCGGGTTTCATCAGTATTTCACCGGCTTTAAATTCACGAATCATGGCATTTGCAGCAATTTCATGTCGCAATGCCGGCTCTAGTTCCGAATAGTATTCCTGCAATTTATCGAGAATAAACTGCTGATCAGTATTGATTAATTCATTCATCGTCCTAAAATAAGTATTAATTCGATACAATTTTCACCAAAATCGCAAATAAAGTACCTCAATTCCCGTTCAGTTTTGCACATACGAATGTTAAATAAGCGTGTCCCCTACTATGTAAACGGGGAGTGAAAGCTTGCTATTTTTAACCGCTAAACCCTATTGATTGTCATGGCCGGAAAAGGAAACAGAATTAAAGAACCGCTGGTGGAGCAGGAAACCGAAGAGCTGGAGCAACCTGTCGTTCAAAAACCGGTAAAAAAAGTTAAACAGCGGAAAGAAAAAGTAGTTGCAGAAAAGCCATTTGCATTTTTAAAAATGCTGAGTGACGAGCGGACAAAAAAGATCACCGGCTTATTCCTGCTGTTGATTTCCGTTTTTTTACTCATCGCCTTCACTTCTTATTTTTTTACATGGAAGAGTGATCAAAGTTTAGTGACCGGATCCTGGTTTGATCTCATGCGATTCTCTGATAAAAAAGTGGAGAACTGGCTGGGTAAGATGGGTGCCATTTTCTCCCATCAGTTTATCTACACATGGTTTGGAATTTCTGCATATGCGTTTGTATTGCTGGCCTTCCTTGGAGGATTCAAAATATTATTCCAGGCAGCATTGCTACCCTTAAAGAAAACGTTCAGATATAGTTTCTTTAGTCTTGTTTTTTTCCCTCCTGCCCTTGCCTTTTTATTCAGCAATAAACCTGATTTATTGTTTCTGGGTGGCGGGATCGGATATCAGATTAATATGTGGCTGACTTTGTCCCTCGGAAAAGCAGGGACAGGTTTCCTGATTGCCTTTACCGGTTTATCGTTTATGGTCGCCGCTTTCAATATGAAATTCAGTCTGCCTGTAAGAAAAAACCAAACCGCTGCGGAATCTTCTGAAGAGTTGTTTGAAGACGAAGAAGAGGATTTCGAATTTGGAAATAAATTAAAAGAAGAACGCGGACCATCTCCCGAAATCGAACTCCCTCTTGAACTGCCGGATGAATATGCACATAGAGACGAAATTGAACATCTTTTTGCAGAAACTGAACCGACAACCAAAGCACCAACTCCTGAATTGCATTTGCTCGACGCAGAAATTCCCTCCACAGAGATGGAACTGGAGATGGAAAACAACGAAGAAGGTTTACAGTTAGAAGTGGAAGAAATTAAAATGGCGGAAGTAAATGCAGAGGGCAATTTACAGGTGGCCAATCCTGAAGATGCGAGTTTGCTGGAGCAATTGGGAGAGTACGATCCCAAACTCGACCTGAGCCATTATCAGCATCCCACACTGGATCTACTCGAAAATTATCAGAGCACTCGCTCACAGATGAGTCGTGATGAGATCATGGCGGAGTTGGAAACCAACAAAAAGCGGATCATCGAAACACTTGGTCATTATGATATTGAAATCGATAAAATAAAAGCTACAGTTGGTCCTACCGTCACATTGTTTGAGATAGTACCCAAGGCGGGTGTACGTATTTCAAAGATCAAAAATCTTGAAGATGATATTGCCTTGAGTCTCGCGGCATTGGGTATACGTATTATCGCACCTATTCCGGGTAAGGGAACTATCGGAATCGAAGTACCGAACCAGCATCCTGATATTGTCAGTATGCGTTCTGTAATTGGCTCTGAGAAATTTCAAAATTCAGAGTTTGATTTGCCCATTGGTCTCGGGAAAACCATCTCTAATGAAATCTTTGTTACCGATCTTGCGAAGATGCCTCACTTGCTGATGGCCGGTGCGACCGGACAAGGAAAATCAGTTGGTCTCAATGCTATTTTAGTATCCTTGCTATATAAAAAGCATCCGGCACAGGTCAAGTTTGTATTGGTAGATCCGAAAAAGGTAGAACTTACCTTGTTCAAAACCATCGAACGCCATTTCCTCGCAAAGCTTCCCGGCGATGAAGATGCTATCATTACGGATACTAAAAAGGTAGTGGCTACACTCAATTCGCTTTGCATTGAAATGGATAACCGTTACGAGTTACTGAAAGATGCACAAGTGAGGAATATCCGAGAATACAACGCGAAATTTGTCGCCCGTAAATTGAATCCCAATAACGGACATCGCTTTCTCCCTTATATTGTTTTAGTGGTGGATGAGTTTGCCGATTTAATTATGACGGCCGGTAAAGAAGTAGAAACGCCCATTGCAAGACTGGCCCAGTTAGCCCGAGCGATCGGCATCCATTTAATTATTGCCACGCAGCGACCTTCTGTAAATATTATCACGGGAACCATTAAAGCCAACTTCCCGGCCCGATTGGCTTTCCGTGTTACCTCAAAAATTGACTCAAGAACTATTCTGGATACTGGTGGAGCAGATCAGCTTATCGGACGAGGAGACATGCTCCTTTCCACCGGAAATGATTTGGTTCGTATCCAATGTGCCTTTGTTGACACTCCTGAAGTTGAATCCATTACCGAATTCATTGGCAACCAGCGTGCTTACCCCACTCCTTACCTTTTACCTGAGTATGTAGGTGAAAATGAAGGATCCGGAGGAGGAAGTGATATGGGAGCCGATGATCTTGATCCACTTTTTGACGAGGCGGCACATATGGTCGTACAGTTTCAGCAAGGTTCAGCCTCGCTACTGCAAAGAAGGCTAAAGTTGGGCTATAACAGAGCTGGACGTTTGGTAGATCAATTAGAAGCAGCCGGCATCATAGGCCCATTTGAAGGAAGTAAGGCAAGAGAGGTGCGTTGCAAGGATTTGGCAAGTTTGGAACAATTATTGAAAAGCCTGAAGTCACCATCAGGGGTCTGATGGTTTGAAACTTTATCTTTGCCGAACCAACCGATTATGAAAATGAACAAAATTATTAGCGCTTTAATAGTGCTAGCCTTCTCCTGTAGCTATAGCCTAAATGCACAAACTGATGCCAAAGCGCAGGAAATACTAAAAAGCGTAAGTGCTAAATATAAATCTTACAAATCGCTCGAAGCCTCTTTTAAACTTGACCGTCTCGATCAAAAAAGTAAAAAAACAGAATCCTTTACAGGCACTATATTGCTCAGCGGTACGCGTTTCAATTTTGTGATGTCCGATCAAACCGTCATGAGTGATGGTACTACTACCTGGACCTATTTAAAAGAATCCAACGAAGTACAGATCAGTGAGGCAAAAACAACTGAAGGTGCAATATCACCCACTACCATTTTCACGATGTATGAAAAGGGATTTAAATCCAAATATCTCGGAGAGAAAACAAGTGCCGGAAAACAAGTTCAACAAATCGAACTAACGCCTGAAGACTCCAAGAAGAACTATTTCAAGATCATTCTCAACATCGACAAGACCGCTAAATACGTCAGTGAAGCCCGGATTTTTGAAAAAAACGGAGGCATCCTCACCTACTCCATCGTAAAATTCACT
Organism: Bacteroidota bacterium; assembly: GCA_016713925.1. Taxonomy (NCBI): domain Bacteria; kingdom Pseudomonadati; phylum Bacteroidota; species Bacteroidota bacterium. Next base: position 341,195 of record JADJOH010000006.1, on the reverse strand, counting down.
CCCAACGCTGTTGTTACGAATGAAAATTTTTCCTTCAATAAAGCGAAATATCCAGGCGTTGAGGTTGTTGATCTTCGATAAGAAAGTTTAAAGTTTAAAGTTTAAGGTTTAAAGTTTAAGGTATACCATGAAGCATATCGCTTTTCGCGATTCTGCTTCATGGTCGCGATTCTGCTTCAAAGTTTTCACTCGCTCTGCGAACGCAGGTCTCGTGACATACGAGATGATCTCGGCATCACAATCCCGATAGCTATCGGGACGATAGCTATCGGGATTGTGATGACGAGACACTCGCCACGTGTCCACGGGTCTCGTGATATACGAGATGATCCCGTCTCCCGATAGCTATCGGGACGATAGCTATCGGGATTGTGCTGACGGGAAAGGTTTACCATGAAGCGTATCGCCTTTGGCGATTCTGCTTCATGGTTTAAGGTCCAAAATTGAAACGTATAGCCATGCTTGTCCCGTAGGGACATAACACTGGTACAAGAGGACGCCGTCGCCCCCCCTCACAAGCCCGCACCGACCTTCGGTCGGTGCGGGCTTGTGATACGAAGTGATCATCTTTTCCTTACAGAGATACCGCGCCAAACTGTGGCTCTGGAAGATCAGCGAACCGGGACTAAGTATAATCCCTTCCACCATCCTCCTACTTCATACTAAACCTAACAGGAAGGGCATACCGCACTAACACCGGCTTACCCTTCAGCTTTCCGGGTTGCCAGTCGGGCATGGATTGCACTAAACGTAAAGCTTCTTTGTCACAGGACGCGTTGATGCCTCGTGTGACATACGGATACAAAACTTTTCCCTTTTTGGTAATGATGAAACTCACATACACCGTGCCCGGTTGAGCATCCTTAATGGACATGATGTTATTTTTAAAGTAGGAAAGAATTCCTTTATCACCTCCCGGAAATTGCGGCATTTGATCTGCTACATTCAGGGCACCGGAATTCGCTGATAGTGTTTTGGCATCCTTCTTTTGCGCGAATAACTGACGGTATACTTTCTTCGGAATGGTATCATCTTCAATGACCATATTCCCGTGACAGTTTTTATCCAGCAACTTGAACGCAGCTGTATCTCCGAGTGCAAGTAGAGAACTCCAGTCACGACAGGCATTCTCAGGATTGCTCATGGCCCAGTTCACAACGCCACGGTTAAAATAGGCCTCTCTACTCCCGGCATCCGTAGCAATTTCATTGGTAAAAAAAATATTTGCCTGCTCCATCTTGTTTTCCAATACCAGTTCGGTACCCTGGTTCATCGTTCCGGTCAATGTATTTTGTTCTACCATCATCTTTACCAGCGAATCGGTTTGAGGATGGTGTTGTGCTATTGCATTACCGGCTGAAAGGACAAGAAGAAACGAAATTGAACTTTTGAATTTGAACATAGCTTTGGATGTTTTTGGGGATCGACTTCAAACCCATTTCCAATGCTAAATATAGTAACTATTCTTGAATTGCATTATTAAACTGACTTTAGCAGTAAAAACCAAGGTTTTAGATTTAGAAAAAGAATAGAAAATAATCGAATTGGGATGTATTCACTTTTCAAATCAAAAAGGGAGTAATATATCTTTTAAAATTTATCTCTACAGAAATATCGCTTCGCCAGGGGGAAACTCTCGTCAACTGACGAGTTTGGGAGGGGAGGATCGTTATATCGAATTTTACTGCATTAAAAATCGGATTACAGAGTGGAAATATATAGTTTTTTGTGAAAATTAAATGGAACCTCGTCGCATTTAGAATTTAACTACACCTTCCTCTTCTGTAATCCGAAACTGTTTTTTAATCTATTCTTCTAATGGTTATCTCACCAAACTTACATGCCCTACTTTCTCATGAATCTTACCCCATACGTCAGTGACTTTTACAGAGTAGACATAAACACCTTCCTGTGCAGGTTCCGGGCGACCGGCCACACTTCCATCCCATGGCCTGTTATCTGCTCCTTCGCTGAAGAAAATCTGATCTCCCCAACGGTTAAAGATGCTTAACTTGACATCGGCAATATAAATACCCTTGATATTGAATCCTTCGTTCGTACCGTCACCATTTGGAGTAAAGGCATTAGGAATCCACCAGCTAAAGATGGGCTCTACACGAACCGGGTGTTGTACAGAATCGCGACAACCGTAGGCGTTCACTACCCATAAAGTCACCATGTAGTTTCCGGTATCTCTGTAGGTATAAGATGGCTCAAACTGTGTGGAGGAACCTCCGTCACCGAATGTCCAGGCATAGGTAAGACCGCCACTGGATAAATTGATGAAATTAAAGTTCGGATTCATGATCGTTTGGGTAGCCGGATCAGGCTCAAATTCTGCCAATGGTCCCGGATAAACGGTAACCACATTGGGCATCGTGATGGTGTTGACACAACCGGAATCAGAAGTTACGGATAAGCTGACATTATATGTTCCACTTTGAGTATAGGTATGCGAAGGGTTTTGTAAAGATGAAGTACCTCCATCACCGAAATCCCAATCCCAGGCTACCACATTTCCCGAGCTGATAAAGGATGAATCCGTAAACTGCACGAGAATCGGGCCGCAACCTTGTGCATTGATATCATTAAAATGAGCTACCGGTAATGGATTAACGACAACTTGTCCGAAGATGGTGTCAGTACATCCATCACCACTCATTACAATCAATGAAACCGTATACGTCCCGGCTTGTGAATACACATAGGATGGATCCTGTGAAGTAGAAGTCCCACCATTATCTCCAAAGTCCCAACTATAACCGGTGATAGTACCACCGTTGATGGTAGAGGTATTATTGAACTGGACTGCAGTATTCAGACAAGCTGTACCGGCAGTAAATCCTGCCACCGGCAATGGACTGATGATGACATTGGTTGTTGCAGTAGCACGACAACCATTTGCATTGGTGGTGGTAAGAGTCACTGTATAAGTTCCTGAAGCGGTATAAGTAGCAGAGGCATTGGCCAGATTAGAAGTATTACCGTTTCCGAAGTTCCAATCCCAGTTGACGATATTATTATTGGCACCTGAGCTCGTGTCGATCAGGGGAATATTCACTCCTATGCAACCATTCCCTGCTACCGGCATTGGAGAAGGCGCTTCAAAGATCTCAATCGAATCCGTCACTGCATTTCTGCAACCTGCATTAGAAGTAGCTTCCAGCGTGATGGTATAGAAGCCCGGTGTGGCATAGAAATGTGTAGGATTTTGTGCTGTACTGGTTGATGAATCTCCTAATGACCATGACCATCCTGTAATGCTACCGGTCGAAACAGTTGAATTATCCAGTAACTGTACAGGCTCATTCATACACACATCTCCGGCGGTAAAATCTGCCACCGGCAAGGGGAAGACGGTAACGGTACGGTTGATACTCGCAGTACATCCTGCAGGAGTCGTCACGGTCAGACTTACATTATAACTTCCGGGTGCGGTATAGGTATGTTGCGGATTCGCACTATTGTCAACCGTGTTATCTCCGAAATTCCAGCTGTAATTGAATGTTCCTCCTCCGGTAATCTGAGTTTGATCAAAGAAGTTTGTACTTCCATTCAAACAAACATCATTGGATGAGAAATCTGCAACGGGAACAGGATATACATTGATGCTTCTGTTCACTGTATCTGTACAGCCATCACTATTTTGAACGATGAGTTGTACATTATAGGTACCGGTAGCTGCATAATTATGAGTAGGATTCGGAAGACTTGAGGTGGAGCCATCACCTAAATTCCATGACCAGCTTGTTATTGCACTACTACCTGCCAGACTGGTATCCGTTAATTGTACCGGACTACCGAGACATGCATTTGTAACGGTAAATCCGCTTTGAGGCAGGGCATTCACTGTAGTTTGCGTAGATGCTGTATCGCTGCATCCTTTATCGGTCATGGCTATGAGCGTGATCGTATAGTTGCCGGATGATGCATATTGATGACTCGGCTGTTGTACCGCAGCAAATGATCCATCTCCAAACTCCCAATACCAACCGTTTACACTTCCCGAAGGAGTCGTGCTTAAGTAGGTGAATACATTTGGTGTATTGAAACAGGTAGAATTGGTAGTGAAATTTGCCACAGGCTTCGGATTTACATTCACCTGACGGCTCGCTGTATGTTCACAATTCTGATCAGAACCAATGGTCAGTGTAACTGTATAGGTACCGGGATTCGAATAGTAATGAACAGGGTCACTTAATGAGCTGGTGACTCCATCACCAAAATCCCAGTTGATATCACTAATGTTTCCATTGGTGAGTAATGAATTATTATAAAACCGTGTAGAATCGCCTTCACAAACCTCAGGGGCAGCAAAGTCAGCTAAGGGCATCGGATCGATAGTTACCGATTGAACCGTCGTATCTATACAACCGTCATTCGTTGAAACAATCAGAGAAACATTATAAACTCCTTCAGCAGAAAACAAATGTTGCGGATTTTGTTGTTGTGAAGTATTTCCATCGCCGAAATTCCATGACCAATTTGTAATGTTTCCGCTTGACACGACAGATCCATCCACAAAGGCACTTGGACTTCCTAAACAAACATCAGCAGCAGTGAATGCAGCAGAAGGTACAGGTGTAATTTGCACGGAAGCTGTTGAAGAATCCACACATCCAAATCCTGATGTAGCGACAAGAGTAACAGGGTAAGTACCCGGTAAAAGATAATTAACGGAAGGTTGTTGTCCGGTGGAGAACTGTCCATCACCAAAATTCCATTGCCAGTTCACAATATTTCCGCTACCGATTGTAGTGAAATTATTGAAATTAGTTGTTGATCCAATACAGGCACTGTTCGCCGTAAAGTTTACAACAGGTAATGGCTGGAGGTTTACATTATTGGCAAAGGTAGCCGTACATCCTCCTGCATCGGTAATAGTTACCTGATATGTTCCGGGAGTGTTTACACTAATCGTTTGCGTCGCCGCACCATTTGACCAGAGATAAGAGGCTCCATTGTTACCTGCATCCAAAGTGACATTGGTACCCTGACAGGCTACCACATTCACCGGATTTGACGCCAGTCCTGTTCCTCCTTCAATCACACTGAAGGTACCTGCGCCCTGGCAACCTGCGGCATTTGTCACCACCACATTGTACAATCCGGGAGATGAAACCACAATGGTTTGGGTGGTCTCTCCACCCGGAGCCCAGAGATAATTCAGTCCGGGATTTCCGGCATCAAGTACAGAGCTAAATCCGGCACAGAAGAAAGAATTGACTCCTGTAACTGTTGGTGTAGGTGTCAGCGAAACCTGAATCGTATCGCGATCGGTACATCCGCTTGAATTTGTTGCGGTAACTATATACGAAGTGGCTACAGATGGATTTACATAAATGGTAGATGTAGTCGCACCGTTGTGCTGCCATACATACGTTCCGCCACCTGTAGCGGTAAGCGAAGTTGTAGTTCCGGAACAAATGACTTTATCCGGACCGGTATTGGCAACAGGCAATGCATTCACTGCTACCCGTGCTGTATCATTCCGTGTACAACCATTGGCTGCAGTAACGGTGACAATGTACGTGGTAGTTGCTGCCGGAGAAACGGTAATAGCAGCGGTATTTGCACCACCCGGTGTCCAGCTATATGTACCACCACCTGTTGCGGTCAATGTAACATTTCCACCGGCACAGGTAATCTGATCAGGACCGGCATTGACAACAGGCAATGTTCTAACGGTGACGCGTACACTATCTCTGGAAGTACAGCCATTGGCATTCGTGACAACAACATAATAGTTCGTTAAAGACCCGGGAGTAACGGTGATACTTGGTGTAGTAGCTCCACCCGGTGTCCAGGCATAAGATGAACCTCCGGTTGCGGTTAATGTTGCACTTTGTCCGAGACAGATAGATTGATTTGAACCGGCATCTGCGATGGGAGGAGCATTGACAATAACATTCTGAGTCAATGTATCTGAACAACCCAGCGAAGTAGTACCAATCAATGTAATCACATAATTACCGGCAGTGGTGTAGGTCATGGAAGGACTCATTTGTGTAGAGGTCTGACCGTTACCAAAACTCCATTGCCAAGCGTTGATAGCACCGTTGGCTGAAGTACTGGTATTGTTCAGGATGACAGAACCGCCCTGACAAATAATAGTTGGAGAAGAAGTAAATGAAAGAACAGGTTGAGGATATACTTGTACGATACTTGAAATAGTTCCGGAACAACCACCCGGAGTTTCCACTTGCAGCGTCACGTTGTAGTTGCCCGGTGTTGCATAGGCATGCTGAGGATGTTGCTGTGTAGATGTCGTTCCATCTCCAAAATTCCAGTTCCATACAATGATATTTCCGAATCCGACTGAGGATTGATCAGCGAACGATAAGGTGGTTCCTACACAACCCGGATTAACACTGAAAGCGGCGGTGGGCATCGGATAAATATTGAGTGTATCCGCTAACGTAGATGTACATCCTAAATCAGAAGTTACTGTCAGATTAATAGTATATGCGCCGGGATTATTATAAACGTGCGTTGGATTTTGAGCGAAGGAAATATTTCCATCTCCCAAATCCCAACTCCAGCTGGTAATACTGCCCCCATTCACGGCAGATGCATCGAAGAAAAATACCGTGTCATTTAAACATTCATCGTTAGGTGTGAAAGCAGCTTGAGGCAATGGATTCACCTGAACAGTATTGGCAATGGTTCCGGTACATCCATTGGCATCGGTAATAGTAACGGAATATACACCGGCAGCATTTACCGAGATAGTCTGAGCGCTGGAACCCGTGCTCCACTGATAAGTCGATCCCGGAAATCCTGCATCTAAAGTAGCCGTTTGTCCCTGACAAATAGCCACCGCATTTGCATTACTGATTACCTGTCCGCCCACAGTCACTTGTGTGGAAGCTACTGTTGTACAACCAAACTGATTGGTAACGGTCACGGTATAACCTCCTTGTGCATTCACCAAGATGGATTGCGAGGTAGCACCATTACTCCATAAGTAAGAAGTTCCCACAGCACCCGGATCAAGTGTTGCACTGACACCGCTGCATATAAATACACCCGCCGGAAGAACTGCCGCAGGATTCTGATTGACGGTTACATTAACAAATGCCGTTGCCTGACAACCGTTTCCATCTATAACATTCACTGCATACGTAGTGGAAGCATTGGGAGTGACGGTAATGGTATCATTAATATTTCCGGATGGATTCCAGCTATAACTCACACCACCGCTTGCGCTGAAGGTAGCACTCTGTCCCTGACAAATACTCACATCAGGACTCACCGTTGGAACCGGCAATGGATTGACCAGTACATTCACACTGTCAACACCGGTACATCCGTTGGCATCGGTTACAATAACCGTGTAAGTGCTATTGGAGGCTGGAGAAACCACAATGGTTCCACCTGACAAACCTCCCGGTGACCAGGAATAAGTAGTACCGCCATTCGCAGTCAGGGTGGCATTGCTACCAATACAGATAGTCACATCCGGACCCGCAACGGCAACCGGCGGACCATTCACCTGCACCGGCAATTGCATAGTATCCGAACAACCGAAACTATTGGTAACAATTAATGTTGCGGTATAAGTTCCGTTATTTCCATAAGTATGGGTTGGACTCACCACTGAAGTCGTATCTCCGTCTCCAAAATCCCAGAAATACCCTGTGATTCCGCCGGAAGAAGTATTATTAAAAGTTATCGGTAATCCCTGACAGTTATTTCCTGAAACGGTAAACCCGGCAGTAGGCTGAGGATTTACAGTCACACTTTGAGTAAGTGTATCAGAGCAACCGAGTGAATCAGTCACAATAAGTGTAGCGGTATAGCTTCCGGGAGGACCCAGTACTACCGAAGGATCAGACGATGTAGATGTACTGCCGTTACTGAATACCCATGACCATGAAGTTCCGGGAGGCGTACTGTTATTGGTGAAGTGTACCGATGATCCGGCACAAACAGTATCCACACTGAAAGCAGCCACCGGTAAAGGTGCGATGATTACTTGTTGAATGATGGTATCCACACAACCATAAATATTCTCTACAATGAGTGAAACATTATAGGTTCCGTTTCCGGGGAACGTATGAACAGGATTTTGCTGATTAGAGCCTGTTCCGTCACCAAAGTTCCATGTCCAGCTTTGCATACCGCCGGGAGTACTGCTTAAATCAGTGAACTGTACAGGTGCATTTCCACAAGCACCGGACCACGTAAACGCAGCTGTGGGTTCAAATGCGCTCATGACATTGACAGTATCCGTACTGCTGCAATTTCCATCAGAGACGGTGACTACATACGTTCCTACAGGTACCGTTTGCGTAGGACCGGTAAATCCATTACTCCATAAATAAGTATAAGGAGGATTTCCACCACTCGCATTCGCTGTGATGGTCGCCTGATCACTACAGGCAATGTATTGATCAGGTCCGGCATCTACTACAATACCGGTTACCGTTATACAATACGAATAGGTATTCGATCCTATATACGGACAAGCATCATCACTGACACGAACGGTAAAACAATGCGGCGTGTTACTGATATCTGCGGTAGTAGGTGTCCAGCAAAAAGTTCCTGTTGGATGCGGACTTCCTGCACTGCTGAAATTTCCACCTGCAATACCTGTATTCCAAAAAAGACTTACTTGCTGGCCGGCATTAATATCATTGGAAAATACATCAAAACAGAAATTCTGATTGGCACATACGGTCATTGAAAAATCGTTGGTGCCATTAATACCGGACAAGGTAGGTAAATCATTCACGCAGTTCAGCACTGTAATTTGAATGTCACGCACTACAGAACCGATCAAGACACCATTCCTATATTCCTGTACCAATACCGCCATAACTGTCACTTGCAATTGTGTTGGTGTAAAACATATATCACCGGTTTGTCCATTGAATTGAATAGCCGGGGTAGATGCAAGTGGATTTGTCGCGGTATACGGCGCCATATAACTCACATCGTTCGTTGCAGTTTGACGAGGATCTACCATCGTATACACGAGCGAATCCCCATCGGGATCAATGGCACCATGATTAAAACATAGTTGCTGACCTAAACAAGCGAAGGGAACAGGCTTATTGGAAAAAGTAGGCGCGCTATTGCATTGTACATTCAGGTTATCAAGCGATGCATATATGAAGAAGGTGTTGGACCCGGGACTGCTGATTGTTGTAATAGCTGCATTTCGACAGCATAAAGAATAGGAAAATTCCCAATCGGCACATTGCATGGGGAGGGTAACAATTCCCTCGTACACCCATTCCTGAATACCTGTAAATGTCCCGCCGTTACAAGTACTGGTAGCAGTCGGACATAGATACGTAACTTCTTGTCCCGTGCCTGGAATGGGTTGACACGTCACACCAAGATTGCGCCCGCAACTTGCAGAACGGATATTCACATATACATTGGCCGGGGCAAGGATTCCAATACAATCACGGTAAAACGAAAGCCGTACTTTGTAAGTATTTCCTCCCAGGCACTCATACGTTAAGTCGGCTCCCATCGCATGGCTTGCAAACGCTTTATCCCCACTGAGGGAGAGCAGCGCAACCGCCAGGACTAGTAAGCATCTTCGTAATTTTCGGCTCATAACATCGGGTTTTTCGTTTTTGCCTCCCTGTTAGTTGTTTCAATTTCACAGGAATACTTTTATGGCAAAAACAAATCTAACCGCGCGTATGAAGTCAAATGCAGCAGATTCACACCGATTGTTGTAGCTGTAAGTAAATGGTGATATGCAGGCTTGAAGCAAATTGCTACAAGCTGATAATCAAGTGTTTTAACAAAACAATGAGGTCAATAACAAGTATTCTGAAACGAAAGAAAATTATTTAAAAACAGAAAAGCATCCGTTGAAAAAGGAGTTCATCTCACCAAATGAGAAGAACATTACAAATGTCAAATTAAGTATCAGACCTGATAATCTTACTAAATCCTGAAAATAAAACCCGGCGTATGGGCTTAGAAAAATCGTGCCAAACATTACAAAATATTTTTCCGGATCATTTCCTTTAACCAAAATGTATACTTCTCCGGAAATAAATTTACATCCGATTTTAAATCGGCTATGGCCATCCACCTGAAATCTTCTGCCTCGTTCGGATTCATAACGGGATCTGCATCCGAAATTCCTTTTAAAATGTAATCGAGTTCATGTTCGATCAAACCATTCTCCAGATCTGTTTTGTAAATCATAGAATTTTCAACAGTCAATAGCAGGCCTTTCATACCCATCTCTTCTCCGAGTCTCCGGTTTGCGGCAACAAGCAAATCCTCTCCGGGAGCCGGGTGACTGCAGCAGGTATTGGTCCATAAACCACCGGAATGGTACTTATGTGCAGCACGTTTTTGAAGCAGCAATTCTCCCTTCGAATTATAAATCAAAACAGAAAAGGCACGATGCAAAATCCCTTTACGGTGAGCTTCCATCTTTTCCATTACACCGACTTCTACATCGTTGCTATCCACTAAGACTACATAATCCATAGAACGAAGATAACAGATGGAAACTGAAAATGTTTGCCAGGTATAGAATTTATAATCGGAAACCGAATGAAGGGTAAATAAAAATCACAGGTGGACTGTTGCTTGCAAGGCTTCCGGCCGCCAGCTTCCGGCTACCAGCTATTCTTAATCAAATCAGAATTTAACTATTAATAAATAAGAATTGTAATCGTCTAGGTGAATCTTCTCAACTGATCAATTCATTTACATTTAACCATGATCCGCCATCCTGTACATTTGTAAGACCTTGTTGAGTAAGGTACATAGTGGCCTGACGACTTCTGTTACCGGAGGCACAACAAAGTACTATGGTGTTGTGGATAGATTTAAATTCATCCAGCCTTGCGGGTATCTCATTCAGCGGAATATTGATAGAACCGGCTACATGGCCACCGGCAAACTCCCATTCCTCTCTGACGTCAATGATGGTTGAACTTTTCCCGGCTTGAAGATTATTTTTCATTTTTTGATGTTTTAACTATGCAAAGGTAGACTGCCGGGGGAGCTCTAATCAGCAATAAAAGTTACATAGACATCATTCTCCTGCATTAAGGAATTGCTAATTCTTCACCAGCTTCTCCCTTCCGGTACAGTTGCCATTTTCATACACTTCAATAAAATAAATTCCCGAAGAAAATTCAGAGAGTCCGATGGACAATTGGGTTGCCTTTGCTTCTGCGCTTAACAAGGTAGCGCCTGACAAATTTTGAATGCGAATAAACCGGTCATTACTGATGGCAGCAAAGCGCAGATTCACATTATCATCTGCAGGATTGGGATGAAAACTAAAAGCCTTGTTCTCCTTATCGGGTAACCCACTCGCTACGGTAACTACAAAGTCAATCGAATCATCGGGACCGGGAACAATACCGGGAGAACAGGGAGAGGGTCCTATTCCGGTTTCTACATGAAAAAAGAACCTGTAATTTCCGGCCGGCAAGAGTCCCACGTTAAAGGTATCGGAGTCATAACAAATAACAGAAAGCGCCCCAAGGCAATGCATCGCATTCGTTTCAAACTTATTTCCAACCTGATTAAAGGTAAGCGTTTTATCCTTACAATCACCCGAAGAGAATTGCACATCTGCAATCAGCTTCACCGGCGTATTTGTAGTTGGTTGCGCCGGATCCGTTTTCAGTTGAAGAATGTTTTGTGCATTGGTTTGAAGGGTCAGGAGGAATAAATAACAGAACAGGGAGTAGATTTTAATTTTCATTTTGGTAGAATTTGAATACGGAATAAAAGTAAAAGTAAAAATTAATTTTATTTAACAGATGCATTTCCCTGTTCAATATTGATGAAAGAAAAGTATCCGAAAACAAAAAATGCCCCGTGAGGGGCATTGATATTCAATTGGCGGAGAGTTAGGGATTCGAACCCCAGGAGGCTTTAACACCTCAACAGTTTTCAAGACTGCCGCAATCGACCGCTCTGCCAACTCTCCGGGGTCAAAAATAGTACATTGGGAGATATGTTAGCGGAAAATGGAAATTTTATTCCGTTGGGATTTATTAGATTATTGGATTGATTTTGAGAGGGGTATTTACAATGTGATCGATATAATTACATAACAGATAATTAAAACCTACTTTACGCAATAAAAAACGGCCGGGAAATGTCCGACCGTTTTTCATCTTTTGTAGCTGTTTCTTATTTCAGAACCACTTTGTTCAAATATTGGGTTCCATCCATCAACCTGGTTTTACAGATATACAGTCCCCGCTCAAACTCCGAACAACTCAACCGGATCTGATTCTTATTTCCACCACTGGCCGAAACTATCTCTTGACCTAAACCATTGAAAATGATGGTCTCAAAAATTACACCCGGGGCATTTATTTCCAGAATATGGGTTGCAGGATTCGGTGAAATGATGATACCCTCTTGTTTATTTACTTCTCCTATCGCCGTAGTAGACTCATTTATATCCGTAATTCTGATGATCATCGCACTGTCGGTAAATAATCCTCCCGCATCCGTAGCGCGGAGTCTGATGGAATAGCTATTCTTGATTTCAAAGTCAAAACTCGCGGCGGACAAAAGAGTATTTCCTGAAACAGAAAATGAACTATTGTCGGCATCACCTGTACCGGTCACCAATTGATAGGTATGGGAATCGTTGTTGTCGGTATCTGTAGCGGATAAATTAGAAACGAGCGTTCCCGCTGCTTCATTTTCTGCAATGGAGTCTGCACTTAACATTAAAGTCAATGGTACTTCGTTGACATTGGTAACGTTTAATACAACCGCCTCTTCGTAATCTGCACCCTGACTATCTGTTATTCTCAAACGAATGGATAGCGGGCCCTGCGATTCGAAATCAAAACTATTTAGTGTTTGCAATTGCGTTCCGGCAACCGTGAACGAAGCATTGTCCGTATCCCCGGCTCCGCTAACCAGTGTATAGGTATGCGAGTCTACTGCATCCTGATCCACTCCGCTTAATGCTGCAATAGTAGTTCCGGCAGAGAGATTCTCAGCAAAAGTTGCAGACGATAGACTGAGATCAGTCGGCGCATCATTGTTATCATTTACTGTAATAGTTAATGATTTTTCATAGGTCAAACCTCCTGCATCGGTTGTTCTCACACGGATATTCATAACCGGAGTGATTTCATAATCCAAAGCAACTGCTGTTTGTACTTGTCCGTTAGAAATTGCAAAGGAACTATTGTGTGTACTTCCAGCTCCTGAAACCAAGGTATAGGTGTGTGAGTCTCCTGCATCTACATCCGTAGAACTCAACGCACCAATGAGCGTTCCTGCCACCTGATTTTCATCTGCAGCAGCAGCAGAGAGCGTTACATTTAACGGCGATTCATTGACATTGGAAACCGTAAAACTCAAGGCTTCTTCATAAGCAGCACCCTGAGGATCTACAGCCCTGATACGTACTGATAATGGCACTGCCGTCTCGTAATCAAAAGGAGAATTGGCCCTGAGGTTACTTCCCTGAATGTTGAACTGCGCATTGTGTGTACTTCCGGCACCACTTACCAGGGTGAAGGTATGTGTGTCCAGTACATCAAGGTCAACGGCATCCAGCACAGCCACTGTGGAATTGGCAGGCAGATTTTCAGCAATGGTAGATACCGTAGAAGTAATACCAGTAGGAGGATCATTGGCACCGGTTACAGTGACTGTAAATGGATTCTCGTAATACAATCCACCGGGATCAGTGGTACGTACCCGGATGAAACACTGCGGAGTTGTATTGGAATTTAATACCGCTGAAGTTTTCAATTGATTGTTAACGATCGTGAATAATCCGTTGTGTTGATCATTAACGCCTGTGACCAATGTATAGGTAAATGTTGGACTTCCTGCATCCGGATCTACCGTTGAAAAAAGTCCGACACCTGTTCCGGAAGGAAGATTTTCCGCTACGGTCATGCCGTTTAAATTCAGACTAATTGGTGCTTCATTCACGTTGGTCACATTAACGGGATAAGGCTTGTCATAATACCCTCCGCTCTGATCCGTACAACGGATACGCACATTATATACATTCTGAAATTCATAATTAAATACGCCATTGGTCCGAAGTTCATTTCCCACAATAGTAAAGGAAGGATTCCCCTGCGACTGTGCACCGCTGACGAGTGAAAAAGTATGTGCATCACATAAATCAGGGTCCTGCGGGGTGAGTAAGCCGACTACCGTACCTGCGGGCGAATTTTCAGGAACTGTTGTTGCGCTCAGCCAGATAAAGGTCGGATTCGCATTGCTGCCGTTACCGATCACCCAGTTTTCTCCTAACTCCGATGTATTACCGCTACTGTCAGTAACGAGCATGGAAATAAATTCACCGGAGTGTACATTGTTATGTGAAATCGTAGTGGATATCTGCGCGATGCCATTGGAGGCAGTCGTCACATTCATGGAACCGATAAGTTCTTCTCCGGCACCAAAAGTGGATGTAGTATTGCTGACACTTTTATAAATCTGTACTATAAAATTCTCGTTGATGTTACTGTTCAATTCTGCACAGATGCGAACTCCACCTGCAACACTGTCGGCATCTAACATCTCCGGAAAATTCTGCAGATAATTATTGGGAGCACCACTGGATGGATCAGGATCAAGGTTATCATTGTTGGTCACACCATCGCTTTTAAGGTCAATGGCCATCTCCTCAATGTTTGGAAACGTATTACTCAGGAAACTATTTCCATATCCGCCATTGAATGTGCTGATTCCAAACAGTGAATTGGCAATAACATTTCCTTCACCTGTTCCGGTACCTCCTACCCTGTTATTATTTGACGGAGATCCATCAATCACCACCGCCACATCATTGATACCAAGGTCCGCTGTTTGTGTCGCGTCTGTCCCGATGTAATTTCCCTGAATGCTGTTGTTGGGACTATCATCCACCACAATGATGGCCTGTGTGGCCGTTCCAATGACATTTCCGGAGTTGGCGGTTCCAATCTGATTGTGATGGGTACCTGAATACATTCGAATCTGATACAGTCCATTATCGAGTGAGGATTGTAAATCTGACTTTACACCGATGTAATTCTTCTCCACAGTATTGTATCCGGTTCCTGAGCCATAAATCACCACTCCGTAATCGTCGTTTCCTGAAATCAGGTTTCCCATGGATGGCTGTGAACCACCCACCTGGTTATAAGATGCGCTATCATAAATCATTATTCCGGCGGTATTCCGGTCGATCGCTGTATCTCCCGTAATATCTGTACCGATATAGCTACCATAAATTTTATTTCTCAGACTACCGTTACCGTAGATGTGGACACCACCTGTAATGATGTTGCGATCAGCATTGTTGGTACCTCCAATAATGTTATCCGGTGAAGCATCGGTCCCTGAACCACCAATGATAATACCTTCAATATTGGCTTCGGGATACGTTGTATTTCTTATTCCACTGCTCGTGATACCAATATAACATCCCTTCACGTAATTATTTCCGCCATCATAAATATTTACGGCAGCATCTGAAGCATTGTAAATTGCCATTCCCTGCAACGTCGTGTTTTGTCCATTTACTAAAAACCCGCTCTTATTATTACAGTTAATATTGATGAGCATGGCTGCATTATCTGTTTCTCCAAAATTATTGGAATTCGCCGCTGCACCGGGTTGACTATATCCATTGATCAGCAAAGGATATTTTATCTCCGGCAACGCTGCACTCAGTTGTATGGTTTGTGCTCCTGCACCCGGAATATTAAAATTCACCGTGTATATGCTATCGCGATAATACCAGGGTCGTGCATTGGATTCCTGAATGATGGAACGCAGGGTGACAGATGTATTTCCTGCAATTCTCGACAGAGCACTTCCATCTCCATAGTTGGCATCGTTCGCGGTGGTGGTGTTTTCTGTTGTGGTATTAATCGTAAAAGAAGGTGTCACTATGTTTGAATTGAATCGCACCTTTATCCGAACCAAATCACGATTGGTATTGCTGATTTGCTTCGTGTAATAGATATAAGCTTCCTGTCCCGAAAACGTGAAATTTCTCGACGTATCTGTAGGGTCAATTAATGAAGGATAAAGCACTTTTGGATAAGTTGCCGTTGCCCATGCAATAGGCATTTGTTTGATGAGTTTGCGAAATGACCAATGTATAAGATCATCAGAGAGGGAATAGTAAAAACCATACACAGTGGTACCATTAATGGTTTGTGAACTGGCTCCCATGAGCATCCATTTATTGAAATACGTATTAAAAGTGAGGCTGCTGCTCATCGTCCCGATATTATCATTCAGGTCATTCAGCGGCGCAAGGGTATGTCCGGCAGGTCCTGAAAATCCGGGTGCATAAGGATTTCCTGCAGTAGCGTTAAAGCCGTTTCCATCCCACCCTCTCCAACTGGCAGGATCAGCAAGATCATTGGTACGAATCAACCCTACACCTGTGAGCTGTATACCGCGATCTTCCATATGAAGCATGCTGTAGTAATACCCATCTGCAGCATTATAAACAATGTTGGAGGGTGAAAAATATCCACATGGACCGGTACCTGCCAGATAGGTATAAGGCAGACACCATACCAGATGATTCGGAGATGCACTTTGCGTATAGGTCTTACCGGTATATGTTGAAACGGTATAGGTGACTGCATTGTGCCAGTTACCACTGGTTGGACCATTAAATTCCGTGTGATTCAATGAATGAATCGTTACACCATCGGTAGTATAAGGGGAATGAATCCAGGTGTTCTGATTAAAATTAGAATAAGTACTGTTCAACGCAGAAGTATATACCGGGCCATTGGCATAATCACGGGTCAGCGTTTCAAACGACAGACCTTTGAGTCGATAACAATCGTAATGCGAGGCAATCATTTGAATATAACCATTCGCATCTCTGAAAGCGCGTGCAGGAGCATCCGGATAATCGTTAGGAATTCCTTGTGCTGAAAAATCGAATACCATTTCTTCTCCGGTGAGTGTATCCACTGTTCCGGGATAAACAAGTTGCGCCTCCGCTTTTTGAGACGGAAGAATTAGCAGGATAAGAAATCCAATTGTTAAGAATAAATTTTTCATTTGAATAGATTTAGAATTCATTCTTACGATAGAAAATTGTAACAGTTCCTGCTTCAAGAAATAACAGTTCTGCTTTTGGTAAAACAATTGACCAACCCTTTGACGTATTACGCCTATATATCAATGGTTTACAATTATATGACACAAGACAATGCCGCAATTGCTACCTTCGTTCTACTAAAACCTAACCCATGAAAAAGTTCATCCTCATCCTGTTGTTGACCGTTATTGGCGGCATACAATACCTGGAAGCCAAGAACCTCCATGCCCGATTTTCTTATACCTCTTTCTATGCTCCCGAGAAAGGGCCATATATTGAGACGTATCTATCTATTGAAGGGCATAGCGCTAATTATCAACTACTTGGGTCAGGGCTATATCAGGCTTCCATTGAGGCCTCTCTTCTTTTTAAACAGGGCGACAGTATTCGGTATTTCGATAAATTCAATCTACTCGGGCCGGAAACGGCAGATACTTTGGCTGCAGTGAGTGATTTCACAGACCTGCACCGGATTTCTCTACCCAACGGAACCTACCAAATGGAATTGAGCATTCGTGATAAAAACAATCCGGGTAATAAACCAAATGTCGTTCGACAAGAAGTGATCATTAATTTCTATTCGAATGTTATTTCGATTTCTGACATCGAATTGCTTTCAGCGTACAAGCCATCGGAAGCCGTAAGTCCTCTGGTAAAGAATGGCTACGAGCTCATTCCATTAGTCGATAATTTTTACGGACAAGAAAGTAATCATCTTAAATTTTATTGCGAGTATTATCATACCCAATCTGTATTGGGGACTGCTGATTTTTTACTTACTTATCAGATCATCAATTTTGAAAGCCATCGTATTGTTGAAGCCAACTCCAATTTCACGCGGCAAAAACCAAAGGAAGTAGGTATCCTGCTCAGTGAATTTGACATCACTGATCTTCCTTCAGGAAATTATAATTTGTTAGTGAGTATCCGCGATAAAGACAATAACCTGCTGGCTTCGAAAGAATGTTTTTTCCAGCGCAGTAAGCCCATCGCGATTACGGCTGATGCCGGTGATATGAATTATATGAAATTAGATGTTTCCAATACGTTTGCCGCTCAAATCAACAACAGAGACTCACTGGCTGAATTTATCCGTTGTCTCTTTCCTATCAGCAGTCCGAATGAAAATACATTTGCGATCAATCAGTTGGAGATGGCAGATAGCAAATTAATGCAACAGTATTTTTATGACTTCTGGCAGAAGCGCAACATGCAGAATCCTGAATTGGCCTGGCTGAATTATAAAGAAGAAGTTCGTAAGGTCAATCAAACCTATACAGTAGGGAAAAAGAAAGGCTATATGACGGAACGCGGACGCGTCTATTTAAAATATGGAGCCCCGAATCAAATTTCAAAAGCCTACAATGAACCCAGCACTTATCCGTATGAAATCTGGCAATATTATACCCTGAGCAATCAGAGCAACCGGAAATTTGTTTTTTATTGTCCGGAGATTGGGGGCAATGATTTCAGCTTATTGCATAGCGATGCCCGCGGCGAAGTATTTGAGTCGCAATGGATGGTCATCTTAAAACGTCGTACAGAAACCCTGAATGATGTGGATAAAACCAAGGCCAGAAATATGTATGGCAATCAATTTGAACAATTATATCAGAATCCCCGCTAGGGACTCCGAATAAAGATCATAGTTTTGCAAGGCCGGAAAAAAACCGGCCTTCTTTATTAAAAGCCACTGATGAAAAGAGTTGCCATTGTCATTCTGAACTGGAACGGAAAGCATTTCCTGGAAAAATTCCTGCCGGATGTTATCCGGTTCAGTAGCGAATTGGCCAGAGTTGTAGTGGCGGACAACGCATCCACCGACGATTCCATTTCATTTCTCGAAAAAAATTTTCCCGAAGTTAAAATTATCAGAAACGATAAAAATTATGGCTTCACGGGTGGGTATAATGTCGCATTAAAAAATCTGAACGATGAATTTTTTGTACTTCTTAATTCGGATGTGGAAGTTACGGAAGGATGGTTGCAGCCCTTGCTTTCGTTTATGGATACACATCCAAATACAGCGGCCTGTCAGCCAAAAATCCGCTCCTATTCCGATCGTAACATGTTTGAGCACGCGGGCGCAGCAGGAGGTTATATAGACTTCCTCGGTTACCCCTTTTGCAGAGGAAGAATTTACAATACGCTGGAAGAAGATCATGGACAATATGACGATGCGCAACCTGTGTTTTGGGCAACCGGTGCTTGTCTGTTCATTCGCTCCACGGTTTATCATCAACAGGGTGGTTTTGATGATGCCTTCTTTGCGCATATGGAAGAAATTGATTTATGCTGGAGAATTCAGCATACCGGAATGGACATTTATGTCATCCCTCAAAGCGTCGTTTATCACGTTGGGGGTGGCACTTTGCCAAAAAGTAATCCCCGCAAGACCTATTATAATTTCCGTAATAACCTGATGATGCTCTTTAAAAATCTACCCGGACATCAACTTATTTGGCTGATACCGATTCGTCTCTTTCTCGATGGAGCAGCCGGAATAAAATTTCTTTTTGAAGGCGATTATAAAGATACCTTTGCCGTGTTAAAAGCACATTTCTCTTTTTATTACATGGTCATCACCTCATTTCCGAAACGCATGCGTCAACAAAAACATGTCGTGAAGCATGCTTCGAAAGGCATCTATCATAAGAGCATTGCCAAAGCGTATTACCTGAATAAAACTAAATATTTTAACGCATTACAGAAGGAAGACTTCAGCTAAACCCTCATGAAAATCATCTGTGTAGGACGCAATTACGCCGCGCATGCGAAAGAACTCAACAATGCTGTGGAAGAAGAACCTGTGATCTTCCTCAAGCCGGAAACTGCGCTCATTCCCAACCGTCAGCCCTTCTTCTACCCTTCTTTTTCACAGGATGTACACTATGAAACAGAACTCGTCATTCGCATTTCGAAAGTGGGGAAAAATATTGAAGAAAAATTCGCACATCGTTACTACGATGCTGTTAGTCTGGGCATCGATTTTACCGCGAGGGATTTGCAGCAGAAACTGAAATCAAAAGGATTACCCTGGGAGTTAGCCAAGGGATTTGACAGTTCAGCTCCACTCGGACGATTTATTCCGCTGGATGAAATCGGCAAACCGGTGCAGGATTTACATTTCAGCATGACCTTGAATGGAGAAATCAAACAAACAGGTCATACGGCTGACATGATTTTTCCGGTCGATAAAATCATCGCCTTCGTTTCCTCCTATTTCACGCTGAAAATCGGCGATCTGATCTTTACGGGAACTCCTTCGGGTGTAGGTCCTGTCAGCAAGGGAGATCTTATTGTGGCAAGCCTGGAAGAAACGGAACTATTAAAGGTGAAAATCAGGTAATAATAACCAACATCGTTTCGTTGATAGTTTTTTTACTTTTCTCTACATTATTCCCGCCTGAAATGCGTATTATTGAGTAATGTTTTCGCCCTTCTTCCATAAACTGATATTGCTGTTTTTTTCCATCAACATGCTCCTGTCACAAGTATCTACAGCAACCCATATTGTTGGAGGAGAACTCAATTATCGCTATTTGGGCAACAATGTATACCAAATCAATCTGACCGTTTACCGTGATTGTTTCAATGGCGTACCTCCTTTTGATAATCCCGCTTCAGTCGGCATCTTCAATGCACTCACCTATAATTTCATCAGAGAGAAGCAATTTAATTTCATTGATCTGGATACTGTTCCTCCCACCATCAATTCACCCTGCTTTATTCCCCCTACCAATATTTGCTATGAGCGTACCGTGTACTCAGATACGGTAATTCTCCCTCCTTCTGCCAATGGTTACATTCTCTCTTATCAACGTTGTTGTCGTAATATAACTATACTGAATTTAGTTACACCGGATGCTATTGGAGCTACCTATGAGGCATGGATTGCCGGTACCAATACCTTCTCCCAGAACAGCAATCCTGTCTTCAATCTCTGGCCTCCTCCTTTCATCTGTGCCGGAATTCCTTTTGTCTTTGATCATTCGGCCTCTGACTTTGAAGGCGACTCCATCGTCTATGAATTAATTACTCCACTCAACGGAGGTACCATTCCTGATCCGATGCCACAACCGCCTCTGGCACCACCGTACCAGAATGTCACCTTTCAGCCCCCTTACTCTCAGGCGGATATGTTAGGAGGTACACCGCCCTTAAATATAGATCCGGTTACAGGAGAACTGACTTGTTTTCCTACTACCATCGGACAATTTGTAATTGGCATTCGTGCTAAAGAATTTCGTGGGGGAATTCTGGTAGGTTATACCCGAAGAGATTTTCAACTCAACGTGGTCCCCTGTCCTTCACTCGTTGTTGCTGCCTTGCAAAATCCGTTGATCAGTTGTGGAAGCAATACCGTGACCTTTCAAAATTTCAGTTTCAATGCCGGTTCCTACCATTGGGACTTCGGCGTAACCGGACAAACCAACGATACGTCCAACATCTTCTCACCCGTGTTCACCTATCCCGATACCGGAGTATATAACGTCACATTGATCGCTTACTCGAATGTAGATCCGGGTTGTACGGATACGACAACAGGTACGGTGACTGTCCTGCCACCTTATGTAGCAGATTATTCATTTAGTCTCGATACCTGCAGCAATTTAGTATCCTTCAATGACACCTCCAATTCCATCAGCGGTGTTACCACAATCAGGAACTGGAGATTTGGTGACAATACCACTTCTTCACTCGAAGATCCGGTACATCAGTATGCGGCTGCCGGAAATTATCTAGCCATTCTCATTGCCACTTCTGCAAGAGGTTGTAAGGATACGGTGATAAAGCAGTTGAACATTCCTCCGCTGTTGGATATTCAAACACAACAAAATCTTGCTGCGCGATGTCATACGGAATGTAACGGCCTGGCACAGGTGCAAGCGCTTCACGGACTTTCGCCCTATACTTTTCAGTGGAACGACCCGCTCAATCAAACTACATCAACTGCTGATAGTCTCTGCGCCGGTCAATATATTGTTCGTGTGACAGATGCCAGAGGCTGTACTTCCATTGACACCATTCAAATCACGGAGCCTTTGCCACTCTCACTCTCCATGAACTCCACTCCCGATTATTGCAATCAGATTTGTGGCGGAACAGCAACAGCACTTCCTGCAGGAGGGAATGGCAACTATTCCTATCAATGGAATGATCCGCAAAACCAAACCAGTGCAAGTGCTACAGGATTATGTCAGGGAACTTATGCAGTACTCATTTCTGATGGATTAGGATGCACTTATACGGACAGTATCACCGTAAATTATGTGGATTCCTTTCCGATCATTGCGGCAACGGCTGATACTAATTTACTCTACAGCGGACAAAGCACCGGGCTTCATGCGAACCCTTCTTCTCCGGGATTCACGTATAGCTGGACACCTTCTTCTTCACTCAACAACAGCAGCTCTTCAGATCCCATTGCAACACCTCCTGAAAATACGACGTACATCGTAATCGCTACGGACCCGAATGGATGTTCAGTAACGGATACATTATTTATTGAAGTGAAGAATATACTCTGCGATGAACCTGAAATTTATATTCCGAGTGCCTTCTCCCCTAACGGAGATCAGAAGAACGATGAATTCATGGTGAGAGGGAATACTATTGAAACACTCTATCTCGCCATCTATGATCGCTGGGGAGAAAAAGTTTTCGAAACAAGAGATCAGCGGAATGGATGGAACGGATTTTACAAAGGGAAATTAGTACCTCCTGATGTTTATGTATACTATGTGGAGTCCACTTGCTTCAACAAAGCAGAATTCAGAAAAAAAGGAAATATTACGGTAATCCGATAACGTGAGACCATTGCACTATATACCTGTTGTTTTACTCCTGTTGCTCCATACGGTGCTGCAGGGACAGGATATTCATTATTCGCAATTTGCGCAATCGGCATTACAGGTAAACCCCGCTGATGCAGGAATGTTTCCGGCGGATCTCCGAATTACGGGACATCATAAACGACAGTGGGCCTCCATCACTGTCCCCTATAAAACATTTTCAATGGCTGCTGATGGTAAAGTTGCAGCGATAAATGAGAAGTTTAAAGGATTTGGTGTTGGTCTTTTAGTTCATCACGATGAAGCCGGCGACGGACAACTTCGATCACTGGATGTTCGCCTCTTCATCGCTTACCGTATTCCGTTGAATACTGATTCTGTTCATTTTTTCAGAGGAGGATTCATGGGAGGCTTTAGTCAGCGAACGATCGATTTTAATAAACTCACCTTTGATGAGCAGTTTGATGGCGATGTCTTTAATCCGCTTTCTCCAAACGGCGAAACCTTCAACAGCAATAGCAGCTCCTGGGCCGATATGGGATTCGGTCTGGGTTGGGATATGCAACAGGAAAATTCGCTCTGGCAAGCCGGATTCTCTGCCACACATATTAACCGACCGGATCAGGGTTTCTTTACGGAAGCGGTACGCCGTCCTGTTTTATGGCAAATCAATACCGGAGGACAATTGAAATTAAATGAGTCTATGCTCCTTTTGCCGGGTGCTATTTATATGTTGCAGGAAGAATTTCGTGAATTCAATTTTGGTGCGGAGTTAAAAGTAAATCTTCAGCAGGAGAAGCAACAACCCTATGCTATCGGTTTTGGAATTCATCATCGGTGGAAGGATGCGCTCATTCCCTCGGTCGCATTGTATATGGGTAAATTCCGACTTGGATTCTCGTATGACATCAACACATCTCCCCTAAAGACGGTAAGCCGCAGCCGTGGTGGTCCGGAAATCAGTATTGTTTATATGTCACGGAAAATAAAAGCCATTGTTCAACGTAGTATAATCTGTCCGGTTTATTGATGGTCAAGGGAACACTATATACGCTCGCTTTCCTTGCCTTTATTCTGTATGGAAGCAATGCCCATGCACAATCAAAGACCGCTTATTTAAAAGCAGGCGACGAATGCTTAAACCGCAACGATCCTTTTTGCGCATTGAGTAATTATCGTCTTGCACTGGAATATAGTGAAGATGCAGAAGTGTATTTACATATCGCTTCTGCCGAGAAAATGCTGCATAATTACAAGGAGGCCTTGACATGGTATCAACGATGTCTGGGCAAAAGCAAGGATCCGGAGGAAACGAAGACAGCCCTCCTCGCTTCTGCAGATCTTTATAAACGTCTCGGAGATTTTGCTGCTGCCGATAAATGCTTCGATGCTTTAACAACGAATGACCCTTCCAATGAAAAGAAATGGCAACAAGGTAAATCAGATTATAAAAAAGCAGAACAGTTGTACCATGATAGTGCTGCATTTGAACTCTTCCCTCTGGCCGGAGATATCAATACGGCGTACTCTGATTTCGCTCCTGCTCCTCTGGGCGATTCCCTACTCTTCTATTCATCGCTTCGCTTCTTCCTCTTCGAGAACAATCAAAAAGTCGCCACTTCCCGAATCTCCTCCGTTCCGACTAATCAGGCATTGCTCCCTAAATCAAAAACTTTAAATGAAAGTATCAATCAGGCTGCTTTCAATAATGCTAATGCTTCTGTCAGTCCGGATGGAAAAATAATGGTCTTTACGCGATGCCTCTATGATGAGAATGGGAAATTGATGTGCTCCCTCTACGAATCTCAATTTCTAAATGGAATGTGGCAAGATGCCATCAAACTGAATGGCCAAATAAATCCTCCCGGAAAAACTTCTACACAGCCTTGTATCACCACTGACAAATCAGAAGGCTATCTCCTTTTATTCTCCAGTAATAAAAGTGGCGGTGAAGGGGGATGGATATTTGGTGGAGCAAGAGAAAAGCCAACGGACAATATGAAAGTCCCGGTAATGTCGGAAAAGAAATAAATTCTCCCAATGATGAATGGTCCCCTTTTTATGATGTAGAATTCGATAGTCTTTATTTCAGTACCGAGAAAGAGGAAGGTCTCGGTGCGCTGGACTTGTATTCCATATCTTTCAGTAACCGCAAGATTTCAAAATCAAGATGTTTACCACCTCCATTTAACAGTGGATACAATGATTTATATTATTCAAGAAGTTATGGCGAGAAAGTTGAGCAGTATTTAGTTTCCAACCGTCCTCCTGCTATCCGACTCAATGGATCATCCTGTTGTTATGATATCTTCCGTTTGCAACCAGTGACGACCAAAACAGATACTGTTCTTACTGTAATTTCAGATCAGAAGGAGATCAGTGGTCATGCTCCGGTTAATGCTAAAGAATTTGCCCAACTCAATATTCAGCAGAAAATCGACAAGATCAAATTGAATTTCCCGCTTCGGCTTTACTTTGACAATGACCATCCCGATCCGCGCAGTATGTTGAAGACGACAGACAAACGCTACGATGTTCTGGCAGAAAATTACCTGCTGAGGACTTCAGAGTATACTGCAAAACAGAAAAACGACTCCCTTAAAGGTTTGATTACAGGCTTCTTCAGTGATTCAGTGGCCGCGAATTACAATAGATTGGAAGCCTTCACAGAACAACTTTACGAGACCCTGAATTCACAGCCTGAAGGTGTAAAAATAACGATACAGGGGAGTGCAAGTCCTTTGGCTGAACGGCGATATAACCTAATTTTGTCCTCCAGACGAATCGAGAGCCTGATGAATTACTGGAAATCGTGGAAGGATGGTCTGATGAATACCTTATTGCAATCTAATAAACTCGAAATAGTATTCATTCCCGCGGGAGAAGAGCAATCTCCAACAGGTATTAGCGATAATCTGAATGATTTATCGAAATCAGTTTATAGTAAGGAAGCTGCTCTTGAACGAAGAATTGAACTGGTGGATATTTCAATATTAAAATGAGAATAAAAATAATGCTGCGATTTTATGTATTGTTCCTGTTGCTGATCGTTCATCAGAGCAACGCGCAGAATCTTGTTCCTAATCCGGGATTCGAAACTACTTTGGCGAGCCCCTCAGCCGCAGGACAATGGAATCTGGCGCAACCCTGGGACGGCATCAACGGCACGCCTGATTTATACGGAAGAAATCAGGTAAGTCTTCCGCTATTGCCTTGCGACAATGTTAACATTCCAACCAATGCCGGTGGATTTTGTGATGAAAGAACCGGACAGAATCATTACATGGGTTTACAGTTCGACCTGATCAATAATCAGCGGGAATACATCCCTGCTCCATTTGTGATTCCTTTAAACAACGGCGATATTTATCGAATCGAATTTTATCTTCAACGAGCAGATAGTTCCCGCTTTGCCTGCAATCGCATTGGCGCTCTACTCTCCAACAATATTCCCATTCAGCCCGGAACCGGTGTTATCAATTTCATTCCACAGTTGGAAGCGCTTGCGCAAGTTACAGATACAGCAGGCTGGACCAAAGTAACCGGAGTCTATCAGGCCTTTGGCGGTGAAAATTATATCACCATCGGAATTTTTAGAAATGATAATGATCCGCAATTATTTAAAACCGACTATGGAACGACGACCGCCGGATGTACAGCAATGAATGATCATGCGTATTATTATATCGATGATATAGCGGTGACTCCGGTGAATGTTACCGTACAAATTGAAGGCGATACTGTCATTTGTCCGGGGCAAACAACTGTCCTTACCGCAAATTCCAATGTACCCTTCTGGTGGAGCAGTTCCGATTTTCCGAACGATACGGGTGCACTCAGTGTGGATACGATCATTACACCTAATGCTCCAGTAACTTATTATCTGAATACCGATTTTAAAACTGATAGTGTGCGTATTTTAATTGTAAATCCACCCGTAGTAAATCTCGGACCCGACACGCTGCTCTGCGAAGGTGATACTATTTTTCTTGATGCCACAGCGCCGGATGGTTTACTCTATACCTGGTCAACAGGTGATACCTCTTCTATCATTGCCGTAACGGATACCGGCACCTACAGTGTACTGGTTGATAATTTAGGATGTTCAACGGAAGATTCTGTGGTGATTCCCGCTTTCCTTGAAAATCCATTGCTGACATTGGGTGAAGATTCCTCCTACTGTTTCTTCTACAATGATTCACTGACCTTAGATGGTGGGGTGGGTATTTCTTATCTCTGGCAACCTACCTTAGAAACTTCAAGAGAAATCACGGTATTAGTTCCGGGGATTTATTCAGTTAGTGTCGGCAGAGCGAATGGATGCAGAAGAACTGCCACTTTAGAAGTGCAGGAAATATGCGAGCCTACTGTTTTTGTCCCCAATGCATTTACGCCGGATGATGATGGACTCAATGATATATTTCGCCCCTATGTGAACAATGTTTTGCTCTATAATTTCAGAGTCATCAATCGCAGAGGACAGATTATTTTTTATTCAGAAAATCCATCCGAAGGATGGGATGGCACCTACGACGGACAGGATTCACCCATTGGGGTCTACGTCTTCCGTGTAAATTACGAAGGACTGGATGAAGATGGAATCAAAGTGAAAAAGAAAATGTTAGGTACAGTAACTCTTATCCGATAATTTATCCATTTAACAGACCACCACTAATGATAATTTCCCAAGGCGATGAACGACACGATCAGGAAAAGCGAATGCTGGACCATGCCTTAAAGGTATTGTTGGTGGATGATAATAAAGTCAACCAATTTCTGGGTAAACGCATTTTGAACAACCTCGGTGTAACACAAGTTGACCTGGCAGGGAATGGTAACATTGCCTTAGAGAAAATCAATAACAAGGAGTATGATGTGGTGTTAACGGATGTAGAGATGCCGGGTATGACAGGCTATGAACTCTGTCATTCCATTCGTGCATTGGGTGCAGGTAAAAACCGGTTGACGGTGATTGCTCTTACTGCAAATGCCTCTGACGAAGACCGGGAAAAAGCAGAAGCTGCCGGCATTGATGATTATCTGACTAAGCCTTATAGTCCACAGGATCTGCTGGATATTCTGAATAAAAATATCAATGTAAAAAAGCGGATTATCGTCGATGAGTTTTCGTCGGATGATGTCATCGGTATCGAAAAATTACATGCTATCTTTAATCATAATGCCGGAGATGTGCTTCAGTTTTTGAAAATGCTCAGTCAGCAATTGCCCGAGATGATTGAAACCATACGGTCAGGCATCGCGGAAGGCAACAGAGAAAAATCATTTCATGCCGCACATAAATTAAAGTCTCCTGTAAAACTTATGATGGAGAGCGGGTTCGCGGCTGACTTCAGT
Source organism: Bacteroidota bacterium (assembly GCA_016713925.1). NCBI lineage: Bacteria > Pseudomonadati > Bacteroidota > Bacteroidota bacterium. The sequence goes on along the minus strand of JADJOH010000006.1, from coordinate 312,989 downwards.
ACGTTTACCGAAAAGTTAAGAGAAGAAGCATCCTTTGAAGAGGCCTCTGCCAATTTTCCTATCCTCGAAAATCATTTGGTATCCTTGCTGGTATTGATCAATACAGAATTAGAACGACTTTGTAAATAATCATCTACCTCACTCCAATAAAAAAGCCTCCCTTTACAGGAAGGCTTTTTGAGTTTTAACCGTCTTATTATTTTCCCAGGTCATCAAAGTCCAAATTAGAATAACCCGTGTTCTCAGGAGTCATCTCCTGATTAACGGAGGCATAGGTCGTTTCTTCACCATCTCTTTTTTGACGCATAAAATCAAGCGCCTCATGAAATCCCTCGCTAAATTTATCAAAGTCTTCTTTGTACAGAAACAGTTTATGTTTCTCGTAAATCGGACGATCTTCGTTTTCACCGGGTATTCTTTTACTCTCTGTAATTGTCAGATAATAGTCATTCCCTCTGGTAGCTTTTACATCGAAGTAATAAGTCCTTTTACCTGCCCTGACACGTTTGGAGAAGTGTGCTTCACGACTGTGCGGGTTGTCAAATTCGGTCATAGTGTAATGTTTGATAAGCGAAGCAAGATTAAGAAAAATATTTGAACTAAAAAGCCAAATCCAAAAAAATTGATCTTATTTATTCCGAAAGCGGGTTAATAGTGGACGTAATCAAATGCAGACCCTATGAAAGATCAGGTTCCGGGTTTTCCATCAGCTGTTTTTCAAACATTTGCCGGTACATTCCATCCCGCTGTAATAATTCCTCATGTGTACCTTCTTCCACAAGCCGCCCTTCGTCCAGTACAATAATCTTATTGCAAAATTTAACGGTGGCCACGCGATGACTAACAAAAACAGTGGTTTTATTCTTCATAACTTCCGATAAATTCTTCAGAATTTTCTCCTCTGTAATTGTATCAACAGCGGATAAACAATCGTCAAAAATCAAGACATCCGGATTTCTGATGATAGCCCTGGCAATAGACACCCTTTGCTTTTGCCCTCCCGATAAAGTAATCCCTCTTTCACCGATTCGGGTATTGAATTTATCGGGAAACTCCATAATGTTGGTATAGACTTCCGCATTGCGGGCAGCCTGTTCTATTAATGCATCGGTGACCTCTTTTCCTGGAATTCCAAAACCGATATTCGCCGAAATAGTATCTGAAAATAAAAAAACATCCTGAGGAACCAGTCCAATATGTTGGCGGTAACTATCGGTCTGATAGGTTTTCAAATTTTTTCCATCTAACAAAATAGTACCCTCTACCGGATCGGCTAACCGCAACAATAAGTGAACAAGGGATGACTTACCGGAACCTGTTCTTCCAATAATCCCTAACGAAGAACCGGCAGGAATTTTAAAACTCACCTCTTTCAAAACCAATGGTCGGTTCGCTTCATAGCCCAATGAAACATTTACAAATTCATAGTCGCCTTTTAAAGTATCACACGGCTCAGCTCCTGAAACAATATCCGGTACTTCTTTTAAAAATTCAGAGATCCTCTTTTGAGATGCGGCTGCACGTTGCACTATCGTAATCACCCATCCCAATGAAGCTACCGGCCAGGTCAGCATGTTTACATAGATAACAAACTCCGCAATATTTCCCAGACTCAACCGGCCATTGATGACTTCAATACTTCCGAGATAGATCGTCAGGATCGTACTCAATCCTACCAGCATTAAAAGTGTCGGCATAAATAAGGCATTCACTTTCACCAATTCCATCGATCGCGTGGAATAAGCTTCTGTTTGCTTTTTATAAAAATTAAGATAGTCCGCTTCTCTAACATAAGCCTTTATCAAACGTATTCCCGAAAAAGTTTCCTGAACAAAAGTGGATAAAGTAGAAAGTTGTTCCTGTACTTCCTCGCTGCGTTTATTGATGCGATTATGAACAAAATAAACCAGATAGGTCATCACAGGCAAGGGCAATAAAACAAATGTCGCCAGTCGGGGATTGACAGAATACATGGCCCAAATCACCAGGATAAACATGACCAGCATATTTATCGAATACATTATTGCCGGTCCTACATACATCCGCACCCGACCGACATCTTCACTGATCCGGTTCATCAAATCACCCGTGCTGTTCCGATTGTAAAAATTCATTCCGAGACGCTGATACTGCGCATAGACCTCGTTTTTCAGGTCATATTCAATATGGCGCGACATCACAATAATGGTTTGCCGCATTAAAAACATAAAAACGCCCTTCATTAATGCCATCGATAAGACCAATACTCCAAAAATCAAAACATTATATATCAATAAATTATAAATTTCCTGTTGATGATCAAATCCTTGAAAAAGGCGATAGCTATCGATATTAGCCGCCACCAGATCCAGGGCATTTCGTGTCAATTGTGCCGGAAAAATGCCGAAAAGATTAGAAATCGTGACAAACACTATCCCACTTAAGAAATGCAATCGATACTTATAGAAGAATTTATTGAGTGGGAGAAGCTCTTTCAAGAGGTTAAGTTCTGATTTTCAATATCAAAGAGATTACAGTCAACTGTTTTGATGATCAATGGGTAAAGATAGAAATTCAATAGCTGAGCGCCCTTTGCTCCTGCTGCATTTATTTTGCTCTTGAAGACATAAAAAGCCTAACTTTGCCGACACAACAGAAAGCCCAAGTTTCATGATCGAAGTGAAAGATAAAAAGCCAGAAGTAGCTGCCATTAACACCAATATTTTCGAAAACATCGCTGCCAGTCATCATGAGCAGGTTGTATTTTGTCATGATCCTGAAACAGGTCTGAAAGCCATCATTGCCATTCACAATACAGTATTGGGTCCTGCATTAGGCGGCACCCGGATGTGGATGTACAAATCAGAATCAGAAGCGTTGAATGATGTGCTCCGTTTATCCCGAGGAATGACTTATAAAGCAGCCATCTCCGGTTTAAATCTGGGAGGCGGAAAAGCCGTCATTATTGGTGACAGTAAAAAAGATAAATCAGAAGTACTTTTTAGAAAATTCGGAAGGTTCATTAAAAATCTGAACGGAAAATATATCACTGCTGAAGATGTAGGTACCAGTACCAAGGATATGGAATACGTCGCAATGGAAACAAAGCACGTAACCGGTTTGCCGGAGTCGATGGGTGGTGGCGGAGATCCTTCTCCTGTTACCGCTTATGGTGTATACATGGGAATGAAAGCTGCTGCACAATTTGCCTGGGGGAATGATAACCTGAGTGGTAAAAAAGTAGTGGTTCAGGGCGTAGGACATGTGGGTGAAAACCTGGTAAAAAATCTCAAAAAAGAGAATGCTGTCGTCTATATCACTGACATCAACGATGAACAATTAAAAAAGGTATCCACAGAATACGGTGCGACGGTGATCAAGCCGGAGCAGGTATATGACATGGACATGGATATTTACGCTCCATGTGCATTGGGTGCCACATTAAACACAGAAAATATTAACCGACTGCATTGTCAAATCATCGCCGGAGCTGCCAACAATCAGTTGGCTGAAGAAACGGTTCATGGTCCGATGTTGATGGACAAGGGAATTATTTATGCTCCCGACTTCCTTATCAATGCCGGTGGACTTATCAATGTGTACTCTGAGTTAATTGGCTATAATCGTCAGAGAGCGCTCACGCAAACAGAACATATCTACGCTGTAACGCTGGAAATATTAAAAAAGGCAAAAGCAGAAAACTCTTACCCACAAGCTTCCGCTATTATGTTAGCAGAAAAGAGAATCGCTGACATCAGCAAGGTAAAATCCAGTATGTAATTGCAATTATTGAATCTTCCTTTATAAAATATAACCCACCGTTCTTGTATTCCATGTTAAGTAGAAGGCATCTGCGCATACGCGTCATGCAGGCATTATATGCCTTTTATCAATCCGAACAGAAAGACATCCGTCGCTCCGAACAGGAATTACTGAATGGAACAGAGAAAATTTTCGAACTCTACCTCACCATCTTACAATTTTTTAACGAACTCGCCTATCAGGAGTACATGTACTATGAAGATATGCCTGCTTCGATGGTCACAGGTAAACGGAAAACCGCTGCATCTACATTAAAAAGTATTGGCTTCCTTCAATGGATTGAAGAGAACAAGCAGCTGAGAGATGAAGTAAAGAAAAGAAAAATCAGTTGGCAGAATGATATTGACATCGTGAAGAAGGCTTTTTTTCATCTCCGACAGCAAGATGCTTATCAGGAGTTTATTGTTTCCGACACCCATACTGCAGAACAGGAAAGTAAATTCCTGAAATGGTTGTTCAAAGAACTCTTCAGTACTACGGATTTTATTTCCCATCTCCTGGAAGAAAAAAATATTTACTGGGCAGAAAGTCTGGATCTGGTGGAGTCGATGGTAGTAAAAACATATGAAAGCGCGAAAGGTGCAACTAGTTTTCATTTGCTACCCCTGTTTAAAGATCAGGAGGACGACACCAAATTCATGCAGGAATTGATTCAGAAAACCATTCGTGATGACGCTTACTTTCAGCAATTGATAGCTGATAAAACCAAGAACTGGGATGCCGACCGGATTGCTCTCGTGGATATTATCCTGATGAAAATGGCGCTCTGCGAAATTCTGAACCTCTCTACCATTCCGGTAAAGGTGAGCATCAATGAATACATCGACATCTCTAAAGATTACAGTACCCCAAATAGTAAGTCCTTCATCAATGGTGTGATTGATAAATTGGTGATTGAATTAAAAACACAAGGGAAAATTCAAAAAACAGGTCGGGGACTTGTAGAATAAATCGAAGAACAATGAAAAAAATATTTCTTTTAGTAGTGACCTGCAGTATCCTGCTGAGCGCCTGTTCTAATCCCGAAAAAGAAAAGGAAAACGGAGAGATGAGGGTATCACCGGATATCGTCAATAACCCGGCATCTGCCAGTGGGGAACAGCGTGAAAATCCGCTTCCTGCCTTCAGCTTTGAAATGACCAACTATGATTTTGGGACCATCAACTCCGGCGATGAAGTGAAATATGAATTCAAGTTTAAGAATTCCGGAAATGCAGATTTAATCATCTCTCAGGTAAAAGGTTCCTGTGGCTGTACCACTCCTGAATATACCCAGGATCCGGTAAAGCCCGGTGATGAAGGAAATATTAAAGTGACCTTCAGAAGTGCCGGTATGGCGGGACAGATTGTGAAGGATATAACCATTTTGGCCAATACCCAACCGACCACAAAAGTGCTCACCATCAGTGGTGAAGTCATTCAGAAGAATATTAAGGAGGCTCAATAAGAGTCACTACCGTTAACTTTTACCAAACAACCAAATCTATATATAGCCCTTAAAACCCATAAAAATGAGTAATTTATCTATTCTACTCCAGGCAGCCGGCGGAGGTGCCATGCAACAAATGGTGATGATCCTTATGATCATCGTTGTTTTTTACTTTTTCATGATTCGTCCTCAGATGAAGAAAGCCAAACTCGAGAAAGCCTTTAAAGAGAGTATTAAAAAAGGTGATAAAGTGGTGACTATCGGTGGGGTACATGGCAAAATTCTGGAAGTTCAGGACAAAACCTTTACGCTCGAAATTGATCAGAATGTTAAAGTGAAGATTGAAAAGACCGCTATTTCAGCCGACGCAACCAAACAATATTCATCCCCGGAGGAAGTAAAAAAATAAGTGAGGCGTTTTCTTTGAAGCACTTTCGGTAACTTAGTCCCAAAGTGTCAGCGTTAAAAAACATATTCTCTTTTGGCAGAGGCAACAAATCATCGGTTACTTTCCTGATTTGCTTTGTTCTGGCAACCTGTATCTGGGTGTTGAATTCTCTGAACAACAGTCATGCTACGACCGTGCGAATACCGGTCAGTTATGATCTGAAATTCAGAGACAGAGCAACGTCGCAGATACCTGAGTTTTTAGAAATAGATGTAAAGGCCCGGGGTTTTACATTGATGGAGTTCATGAAGGTGAGCAAACGCTATAAAATCAGGCCGCTCGAAAATTCCAATTTTTCCACGGATACCGTGATGTCTTCCATGGATGCCGTCTGGCCCCTGATGCGGGAGTTCGGAAAAGAAATAGAGATCACGCGCATTCACCCCAAACAATTTTTTCTTTCGGGTAATAAATCTTTCTCTAAGAAAGTGGCCGTGAAAGGAAATTTCCGAATAAAATTTAAGCCCTCTTTCTGGAATCCGGTCCCTATGTTTTTTATCCCGATAGCGTCTTCCTCTTTTCGTCAACACCCATTCCGGATGAGATGAAAGACATCTATACCGAAAGTGTTGTATTCGAAAATGCAGAGAAAGACATCTTCAAAAAATTAAAATTACAGTTACCGCGTGGTGATTATCATCTCTCCTCTAAGGAAAGCTGGCTGCTAATCCCCATTGAACCGGGCACGGAAATAAGTCTGGAGGTCCCCATCATCAGCAACAACAGGTACGCCTCGGAAGTCTTTATTCCCAACTATGTAAAAGTTACTTGTCTGGTTCCGCTAAGCAAGTTTACAGGCACGAAGCCCGGATTATTCTCCTTCGTTACGGAGGCCTCTGCCCTGAACAGTGATAAAGTTATCGTTCGCTTAAAGAGAAAACCCTATTGGGCCGGTAAAATCCGATGGGAACCTACTACCGTGAAACGCTTCGCAAAAAATATAAAATCATCATGATCAGGGCGGGTGTCACAGGTGGAATCGGGTCAGGCAAAAGTATTGTTTGTCACCTCTTTTCAATTCTGGGAATACCGGTCTACAATGCTGACCATTCCGCGAAAATGCTCATGGAAAGTGATGAAAGGTTGAAGAAGGAAATAAAGGTGCTCATGGGAACTGCCTCTTATTTTGATGATGGGTCACTGAACAGGTCCTATATGGCAGCACAGGTCTTCAAAAACGAGCAGTTGCTTCAAGAGCTGAATTTGCTCGTCCACCCTGTCGTGATGAATGACTATATGACCTGGCTGAAGGATAAGGGTAAAAGCCCATATACCTTGCTGGAGGCTGCTATAATGATAGAGACGGGTATCCATAAAGAACTGGATGCGGTCATTGTGGTTGATGCCCCGGAGTTGCTGAGGATTTCCAGAGTGAAAAGAAGGGATCACCGCAGCGAAGAAGAAATAAAAGAGATCATATCACGTCAATGGAGGTCCGAAGAAAGGATAAAATATGCTTCCTTTGTAGTTGAAAACGACGATAAAAATCCGGTCATCCCACAGGTGCTGGAAATTGATAACATTTTAAGAAGAAAAAGTAATAGTGGAATTACCTCTTGATGCACTTAGCAAAGGCTATCGTATTCCCGGGACAGAAATTTACATCGATCCCCTGGAGCCGGTGCGCTGTGCCATTATCAGTCATGCGCATGGTGATCACGCTGTGGAAGGTCATGAAAACGTGTATTGCAGTGCCGGTACAGCGGCGTTGATCAGTAAACGATTTACCTACCCGGCAAAGAAAATTTTTGAAATGCCCTTTGGTGAGTCTGCTATCATTGAAGGGATAAAAGTGAGTCTGCATCCTGCCGGACATATGTTGGGATCTTCACAAGTGAAATGGGAGAAAGATGGGAAAACCATCGTGTATTCGGGCGATTACAAGAGAGAAGAAGATAAAAGTTGTGAGCCCTTCGAAATAGTTAAATGCGATACGTTCATTACAGAAGTCACTTTTGGTCAGCAAGACAAAACTCATCCTCCGGCCGCTGAGATCATTGCCTCACTAAATAAACACGAGGGCCTCAACATGCTTATCGGCGCTTATAATCTCGGCAAAGCACAACGCCTCACCCGCCTGATCAACGATCATCTTCCATCGTACAGAGTGATGATTCATTCCAAGATGGTGGCCTATCATAAAGTTTATGAGAGCATGGGCTTTTCGCTGGGTCCCTGGGAACCTTATAAAAGGGAGGCGTTCAAAAATCAGAAGAATATCATCTACCTGGTTTCTCCTGCAACCTTGCTTAATTTCCGTCCTGCCAAACATTTCATCAGAGCATTTGCTACAGGTTGGGAAGAGAAAGCCGCGCGTTATGATTTTTCTGTGCCGGTAAGTGATCATGCGGATTGGCCATCGCTGATACGTACTATAAGGGAATGTGAAGCGAAAGAAGTTTTTACCATTCACGGAGAAGGGGAAACATTGAAGAACACTCCGGAATTATCCGGCATTACCATATCCCCCTTGAAACATTGATTAAGGTTATCTCCAACGAGCAAGTCCGGCTCATCGACAAACAAACCATCGAGCGGCAGGGAATTTCCTCAGACGATTTGATGGAGAAAGCCGCGAAAGCCTGTGCCGAACGATTGCTGGAGAGTTTCGAACCCGGCATCTCCTTCGCCATCTTTTGCGGGAAGGGAAATAATGGCGGAGATGGACTGGCTATAGCGAGAATACTCTGGCAACGTGGAAAAACAGTTTCTGTTTATATCGTAGAAGATACAGGAACGGCATCAGCCGACTTTCAACTAAATTATCAACGGCTCACGGAACTAAAAAAAGATCTTGCTGTTGACGTTAAAACTACTGAAGACATTCCCACGCTGGAAGGTACGGCGGTTATTGTAGATGCGCTTTTCGGTTCCGGTTTGAACAGAGTTCCGTCCGGAATGGCAGCAGAAATCATTCAGGCGATCAACGCATCAACCAACCCTGTTGTTGCTATTGATATTCCCAGCGGCCTCTACGGAGATAAACATACCGACGATTTATCGACTGTCGTACGAGCGACTACCACCCTCACCTTCCAGGTTCCCCGCCCTGTATTTTTTTATCCGGAATATGAACAACAAACCGGCGAATGGCAGTTGCTGGATATTGGTCTTGACGTAAAGGCAGTTCTTGAGTCCCCTGCCTATGCCTTTGTTCCTGATAATAATGACATCACTTCCCTCCTGCCCTATCGTCCATTGTTCGGGCACAAAGGAACTTTCGGACATGCCTTGCTGTTAGCCGGGAGTTATGGAAAAGCCGGCGCAGCGATATTAGCCGCAAGAGCCTGCCTTAAAAGCGGAGCCGGATTGGTAACGGTACGCACCCCCGCAAAATGTGTGACACCCTTGCAATCGGCATTACCGGAAGCGATGTGCATTCCCGACGAAGAAGAAACATTCCTCTCTACCATTATTAAACCGGCTACTTACGTTGCTATTGGTGCAGGACCCGGTTTAGGCATCGACAAGCAAACAGGCAATGTGATCAAGCGCATGCTCCAGGATTTTGATTGTCCGATGGTGTTGGATGCAGATGCGTTAAACATACTGGCTGAAAATCCAACCTGGCTTCACTTCCTACCTGCCGGAACCATACTCACCCCACATATCGAAGAGTTCTCCCGCCTCGCCGGAAAAATTGCTGATCCTTTTGAACGCACTAAAAAACAAATCGAGTTCTCGAAAAAATTCAACTGCTACATTTTATTAAAAGGACGATTCAGCGCCCTATCCTGTCCCGACGGACAATTATTTTTCAATCCCACCGGCAACAACGGCATGGCGAAAGGAGGTTCAGGAGATGTCCTCACCGGATTGATAACTGGTTTACTTGCACAAGGATTATCCCCGATGAAAGCAGCACTCTGCGGAGCCTATATCCACGGATTAGCCGGCGACCACTGCGCAAAAACCAGCAGCCCCATCACCATGACCGCCAACGAACTCATCGACTTTTTCGAAATTGCTTTTAACGAAGTAAAAAAATAATTTCCACCTCCTGACTCTTAGTGTCTCTTAGTGTCCCTAGTGGCTTAGTGGTAAAAAAAGAAAGGTTTGAACTATAATTTCAAGTTCTAACTCTTCCCGAGTTCTACTGCCCGGTAGAGGGCTTTATTGACACCGGCGCCGATACGTTCATCGATTTTGTTTTCGGAAAATGAGCGGAGAGCGGCTTCTGTAGTACCGCCTTTGGAAGCTACTTTCTCGATCCATTCCTTGCAGTTGAGTTCGGATTGCTGGTAGAGACTCATCGCCCCCGAAAAAGTCTGCATTACTAACAGCTCTGACTCGGATTTATTAAAACCCATTTGCATGGCCGTATTCACCATCGCATCCATGAAATAATATACATATGCCGGACCCGATCCCGAAACAGCAGTCACGGCATTCAGCAAATCTTCCTTCTCTACGTAAAGTGTTTTTCCGGTGGTTGACAAAAGATTCTGCACCAGCGCCTGCTCATGACGGGTAACGGCATCCGTAGCCGTAAAAGCGGTCATCCCCTGCCCTATCTGCGCGGGAAGGTTCGGCATCGAGCGAATCACCTTATCAATATTCAACGCCTTCTTAATCGTGCTGATCTTCACCCCGGCCATGATACTGAGAAATACCTGGTTCTTGTTGACCGCCTTCGCCATGCTCTCTGAAAGTTGCATGAAATCCTGTGGCTTTACGGCTAAGATGATAAGGTCGGCTTTAGAGACACAATCACCCGCTTCATTGTAGACTTCCCCCACATTGAGGCTCTTCAACTCATCGGTTTTTCCAATGGTTTTTTCAAGAATCATTAACTGGCTCCGGGTAACAACGTGCGAATTGATAAACGCCTTGGCATAGGTAATACCCATATTACCGCCTCCGATGATGAGAATATTCATTTAAAATTATTTTTCAGACTATGTATACGCTACCCTCCTAAAAAAGTTCATCCCACCTAATCCGCGAAAATCCTAAAAAATCGGCGAGACTTGTCTCGGCGCAGAATGTGACGAGATCTGCGTTCCAAAAAGCATTGATGCAATACAAAATCTTATGACCTAACCGTAAATTGATATGCGCCGGAATTAGAGTACATTCACATCTCCTGCACCTTCCCGCTTCACCACCGGTTCATCCCCTGTGCAGTCGATGATCGTACTGGGCACAATAGTCCCCATTCCTCCATCCACCACCACATCCACCACGTTTTCCCATTGCGCTGCGATTTCATAAGGATCATTGGGATACTCCAGGAAGCTATCGGTATCATGCAGAGAAGTGGATACCATCGGATGTCCCAATTGCTCAATGAGCGCCATCACGATGGGATGATCAGGGACACGAAGACCTATGGTTTTCTTTTTGGAACGAAACAAGGAGGGTACTTCATTGCTGGCTTCGAGGATGAAAGTATAGGGTCCGGGAAGGGCTTTGTTGAGCAATTTATACAAGGCGCGGTCGAAGGGTTTCGTATAGACGCTGATGTTACTCAGATCGGCACAGAGGAGCGAAAAATTGGCTTTCTCGGGTTTGACACCTTTGATGCGACAAATCTTTTCGAAGCCTTTGAACTGATTCAGGTCGCAGACAAACGCGTAGATCGTATCGGTCGGAATAATGGCCACCCCTCCTTTTTGCAGGATAGCGATGAGCTCGGCGATCTTCCGCGGCTCCGGATTCTTGGGATGAATATTTAATACCATGATGGTGTGGAAACCTTACAGGAATCCGGGAATGAACTTAATTTTACCTCATCTCTCCGCAGAGACTTCTGCAAGTGCAACAAGGAACATCTGATTTTCGCAACGTTTTACCGGTTCATTACGTATTGCATTTCCGGGACAATGAAACAGAAAACCATTTAACTTTACCCGGCAAAGATAATCGAAATGAACGCAGAAGAACTAGGCATAGGATCAAGAGTACGCCACCCCGAATTTGGTGTAGGTGTGGTCATCAACGTAAAACCCAAGACCTACACCGTCGTTTTTACGGAGAAAGGCCGCTTGGAAGTCTCAAAAACATTCAATGCGTTGGAGGTCGTGGAAGCCATGGAGCCGGATACCGATCTCATCAGCTTTTCGGAAGTGGAGCGGATCTTTACCAATATCATCAAAAAGCATAGCGATTTACAGGAGACTGTTCCCATTGGCAACCGCTGGTTGGGAGGCAAGGTCATTCTTATGCCGGGCAATGCCGGACTACAGCCGAAGGAAATCCCTATGGATGTTTTCTTCAATAAAATCATCATGCTGCGCGATCGCCTCCGCGTGATGGAACAGCGCATCAATGCCAGTGAAAAGTTAAGTGAAGAAGATAAAATCAATCTTCAGCAATACCTCACCCGCATCTATGGCAGCTTAACCACTTTCAATGTACTTTTTAAAGAAGAGAAGGATCATTTTGTAGGAGAGCGGTCAAGCAAAGGTGATTCGTAAATTACTTTTTTTTACGATAATAATATTCACTAAACATAAGAATCTTTAGGTCGCGATGATGCGGCTACCGGCCTCCGGCTTCCGGCTTCCGGCCTCCGGCTACCGGCTGTTGGCAGTCCGCTAGTAGCTGGTAGCTGGTAGCTGGAGTCTGGTTGCTGGCGGCTGAAGGTTGGAGGCTGGCGGCCAGGTGAATATTTCCAACTATGAGAAATAGTTCCACCTCACTACCAAGCCGAAAGCGGGGTTGAGTAATCGTGAGTTTTCATTTGGGAATTCCATTAAAATCATATATTTGTATATTCTATTCTATAGTTTTAAGTTAACTCTTTAATAGTGCTTCGCTATGAAAAAAGCTTTATTCCTTATTTTATTCGTTTCTTTTCAGTTTTATGTTAGAGCCGATTCTATACCGGTAAATTTATCTGCAAATGGGACCATTGGCGCATGCTTAGAGAATCAATTTGTGGCTATTTTTCAAACAGATAGTTTACATAGGTTAAGTATTGAGCCTCTTTTAAATTCTAATGATACAACTGTAAATAGTTGCCTTGATTCCATTTACCATCCTCAGTTACTTTTTTCTTTAGATAGTTCATCGGTACCCGTCAGTGATCAAGTTTTGGATACGAATACCGGGAGGTGGACAGTAACCATTAATAGTACGGGTATCTGTACTCTTTATTATCATATTTATATTGATTGTTCGGTCATACCTACATCAAATACCACTAGCACGCTATCTTTATCTCAAATTTGGACAGATTCTTTAAGTCATATTTATTCATTTGGTGGGAATGTTGATACCTCCGCATCGCTTGTAGTTTTTAAGCCACATTTAGTGAGTATTGGCACTTCCAGTTTTTTTGCAAATTATTTGGATACAATACAAATG
>JADJOH010000005.1 GCA_016713925.1 Bacteroidota bacterium | reverse complement strand
GCCTTTCAAAATCTCCTTTGAATAATTGAGGGTAGGATCAGCGAATACTTTTTCTTCAAACCCGGTAGGTAAGGCTACATTCGCACCTTGTCCGAGTTGTGGGTTCTGAAATGAACAGAACGATCTTCGCATCCAGCCCATGCCCCACTCACTAAATCCGGGTGTGATGCCCATGAACCAACCATCACTGTTATTCTGTGTGGTCCCTGTTTTACCTGCTATAGGATTGGTAAATCCGTATTTTGATCCCGCGTAATCGAACTCCGGTACCTCGGGGTTACTCCTTTCATCGGGTCGAGGCATCAGGTAGGCGGTTTCTTCGCTGATCGCTTCAATTTTTCGCGGAACAAAATCCTGAAGTGCGACTCCGTTTTTATCTTCTATACGGAGAATATATTGAGGGTTCAGTATACACCCCTTTATTGTAGACGTACAATAGGCCGCGACCATCTCAAAGACCGAAACATCCGCAGTTCCAGGAGCGATGGAAGGGAAAGGATCGATGGGTGAGTGATGCCCATCTTTCTGGCCACCTGCACCACTGCTTCCGCACAAACTGTTTCATCAGATAAGCGGAGATGCAATTGACGGATTCGACGGCGCTTCTTTCAAAGATAATATGCCTCCATATTTACCATCAGAGTTGGAAGGTGTCGGGCACGCCCGCTTCATCAACAATGGTCACCGGTACATTGGGCACTTCATAACAGGGCGAATAGCCTTCCTGCATGGCCAGTGTATAGAGGAAGGTTTTAAGGTAGATCCTACCTGACGCTTACCATCTTTAACGTGATCATATTGGAAATACTTGTAATCATTCCCACCAACCCGGGCTCGTACATATCCTGTCTGCGGTTCCATCGACATAAACCGGTTTGGTAAAACATTTTATAATACTTAATAGAATCGAGTGGGGAGAGTAATGTATCATTTCTCCTTTCATGACAAAAACTTTCATCTCCTATCTTTTATTGAAGGCTTTCTTAATATCCGCTTCTGTTGCGCCGGTATCTTTCATGGTTTGGTAACGCTCACTTTGCTTCATGGCATCGTCGATAATCAACGGCTGATCTTCCCGTACTACCTACCTAATGCTCCCGAAAGATTTCTGCAAGTCCGTCATATGCTCTTTCACGGCTTCTTCGGCATACCGCTGCATGCGGGTATCTATCGTGGTGTAGATGCGGGTCCGTCGCGGTAAGAGATTGTAAGGTTTACCGTCTGCTTTCTTATGCTCTTTGCACCATCTCCAATAAATCCTGACGTAAGGTCTCCCGGAAATATTGGGCTAATCCCTCCGTATGACCTTCCTGACGGAAATTAAAAGTTTAATTGGTAATTTTAGTAAGAAATCTTTTTAATCAACAGTGATAAATTATACTTCGCCAGCTGACCAATTACGGTATTTCTTCTAAAGGTGGGCGCTTTCAGGATTACGTACAGGATTGTAGCGGGAAGGTGCCTGCAATAACCCGATCAGCAAAGCTGCTTCTTCTATTTTCACTTCCAGCGGTTGCTTTCCGAAATAAGTGGTAGCGGCAGATTTAATTCCAAAAGCATTATTTCCAAATTCAACGGTATTCAAATACATCGCCAGGATCTCCTGCTTTGTATAGTTGCGTTCCAGTTTAACGGCGATGATCCATTCCTTCAATTTACGAATAATGAGTTGCAACTTGCTCATGTTTTCGCGGGGAAAAAGATTTTTTGCCAACTGCTGGGTGATGGTACTTCCCCCTCCGGCATCCTGTTGAAGAATGATGGTTTTTACAAATACCCGCATGAGCCCCTTGATGTCTACTCCTGAATGCTCTTCAAAGCGCACATCTTCGGTCGCTTTCAGGGCATTGACGAGATTGGGGGAAAGATCCTGAAAATGAATATTTACACGATTTTGAAAATAATATTTACCCAGCGTTTTCATATCGGCCGAATACACTTCACTGGCCAGACTACTCTTAGGATTCTCAAGCTCTTCGACAGTAGGCAGCTCTCCAAAAACACCCCAGGCAGTAAGTCCAACCATCAGGAAGACAAAGAGGACCGGAGCAAAGAGGAGGATCCAAATGTACTTTATATATTTCCTGAAAGCTGGTGTTGGTTTTGGCATAGGGGGTTACGAAATACGAATCGGGTACGAAATTACGAAATACGAAAATACGAAAGTTCACGAATATACGAAATACGAAAGTTCACGAATATACGAAACATGACGGCAGACAGGATTACGGATGGTTACGGAGGGTGCGAATGTACGGATGGAGAGGGAGGAGGTTGGAAGGGATGTGGGGCCGGGCAAGAGTAGAACAGGGAAGGTGTCTTTTGTTGAGGCTAGGATAGATTGACAACGAAAACCAATTTAAAAAGTATTAACTGGTCAACAACACCGACCGCATGGAAACTGATCCCATCACGGTCTTTTCATTGAAGAAGCTGAGTTGGTCTTTTTTATCTTGTAGCGCGAGGGTGTAGAGTAAGGGGAGGTAATGCTCGTTGGTGGGGATGGCGAGTTGGGCGACTTTTCCTTTTTTACTGTAATCGATCAATGCCTGATGGTTGCCGGAAGAGACGATGCATATAATACTTTTCTATACATTAATACTTTTTAGGGAACGCTGATGACGCTGATTTTTTAGGATTTTCGCTGATTAGACTTCGCATGTCCAAACATTTTTCGTATCCTTTCGTATTTCGTCCTTTCGTGCATTTTCGTATTTCGCTCTCTTCTTTATAAACTTCCGACGATGCATATAATACTTTTCAATACATTAATACTTTTTTAGGGACGCCAGTCTCGTCACATTCTGCGCCGAGACAAGTGACGCTGATTTTTATGATTTTCGCGGATAGATTCTCGTAACATTCGTAACATTCGTAACATTCGTATTTCGTTTAAAATTCGTGCGGCGAATTCGTATCGATTAGTAGCTAGAAGTCGAGCATGTCATTCTGCTGCATCTGGTCATTATTTTGTCTGTTACCTCTTCTTCTGTCTTTACCCTGTTCTGCTTTTCCGAAACGGTAGCTAAGCGTAAAACTGGCGACTCTGGATTCCCGTTTTCTGGTGAATTCCAGGCGCACCCCATCGGCTCTGTTATCGATCACCATATTTCGCGTATCAAAAATATCGGTAACGGAACCATTGAGTGACCATTTTCCTCCCTTTGAAATCATACTTGAAACCAAAATCAACACCACTCATTCCTTTAAATGTTCCTTGTGGTGGTTCACGTGGTGCCATGTAATTGCCGTTAAACTGTGCTGATAATTGCTTCGATAATTTTACGGATATCGATCCGCGGAAATCTCCGCTCCATACATCGCTTACCAGATCGTCTTCCACATTGGTGCCATCAACGGTATTATAAAACACGGTGAAGCTGGCGGAAGTGGTAAATAATTTCAGGAAGGAATTCCGGAAGATCAATTCGAAGCCTAAATTTTCAGTAGCGTTATAGTTGATGAATGATTGCGTAGATACATTCGTCACTGTATCCACCGTTCTGAATCGCTGCGAATTATCGTTGGTATACCGGTAAAAGACATTGGCGGAAATGTTTTGTTCTCCATAACGGCCTATATAGCCGAACTCGAGTGAATGCGTCAACTCGGGCAGGATAGCAGGGTTCCCGATAAAAATATTCAATGAATCGGATACATTCCGGAACGGATTCAATTGCATTTCCGCGGACGGTTTATCCTGCGACTATAACTCAACTGAACATCCCTGCCCTCCTTAAAACTATATTTAATAGCTGCGGAGGGAAAAGATTAAGGAAGTCCCGTGTAAAATGGTATCTGCACTTTTAGAATCTCCCTCGATAAACGTTTGCTCTGCCCGAAGACCTGCACTCAGTTCGAAAACTTTCCATCGACCGCTCCATTGCAGATAGGCGGCATATACCCACTCTGAAAAATAAACCGGTCGGTGAAGGAAGTATCCTGGTTCCAGACATTACTATCGAAATCAAAACGATCGGACGATTGGCGGCTATCGTTGGTACGATAAGAAGTTTTCAATCCTGATTCAATTCTAAAACTTTCGTAGGGCAATATATAATCGACTTGTCCGGTTCCATTGTAGGAATAACTTTCCGTATTGATGCGTTGATTCAGATCAAATCCCGGAGCCGGGATAAATGTGGACAAGGTGTTTTCTGCATTCCGGTCAAAA
Source organism: Bacteroidota bacterium (assembly GCA_016713925.1). Classification (NCBI taxonomy): domain Bacteria; kingdom Pseudomonadati; phylum Bacteroidota; species Bacteroidota bacterium. Next base: position 22,643 of record JADJOH010000005.1, on the reverse strand, counting down.
ACATTCAGGTTCACGTTCGCTGTCAGTTCGCGTTTACTGTTCGGAAAAGTGCGGCGGTAATCTATACTTCCGTCTCCACTGGTATTGTCTTCTATCGTTTTTGAAAGGCGATCAAATCCGCTGATGGTTGTTCTTTCTTCATCCTGAAGCCGTGTCAGTGATAAATCTCTGCGCTGCTCATCCCGCATATTGTAGCCGCCGGAAAATCCGAGTGTATTGTAATCGTTGAGATAAAAATCAATGCCACCCCTAATATTATGGGAAAGGTTATCATTATGTCCGTCACTTTCAGATATAAAATAAGTAGTGGTATCATTATAGGTATTCGTTCGATCGCTGTTACTTTCAAAATCCCTTCTATCATCACGGAAAGAATAATTCAAAAGGCATTATGCGTCTTTGTTCTCCGATTCAGATTAAGCGCTGCATTGTACTTATCATTTGTCCCTGCACCAACGGAAACGGTACCATTCAATCCGGGATTTTTATCTTTCTTGGTTTTTATATTAATAATTCCGGACATCCCTTCGGCATCGTATTTAGAAGAAGGATTCGTGACCACTTCTATTTGATCAATACTCGATGCCGGCAGTTGTTGGAGAATAGCGCCTCTGTTATCACCTGTCAGGCCGGAAGGTTTTCCATCAATTAAGATCGTCACTTGTTCACTTCCCCGCAAACTGATCTTCCCATCTATGTCCACATTTACAGAGGGAATATTTTGCAGTACTTCCGAGACGGAACCTCCTGCATTGATCAAGGTTTTATCGACGTTATAGACTTTTTATCCAGCGAATTTACATACTCCACTTTCTCCCCTACCACCTCTGCTTCTTTCAAAATTCGCTGAGAAGGTGGCATCCATACATTCCCAAAATCTTTCAAAGGATCTTGCGGATTCAGCATAAACGGCTTTGAGTCGAGTTGACGGTAACCAATAGATGTGATCCGAATAAAATATCTTCCCGGCATCACTTCCTCGATACGAAAATGCCCTCGCTCATCGGTCAATGCACCCCGGCTACAGAACTGTCACGTACTTTCATCAACACCACGGAAGCAAATTCCATCGCTTCCTTGCTCGAAGAATCTCTCAAAATCCCAATTACCTTTCCAACAGGTGCCATATTCTTCATAAATGAAGAATCTTTCATACTTCCTTTAAACCGCGACGAATCGCGACCCTGACCTCCGGGTGGCTGGGCAGCAACCTGCAGAACACTTAAAAAGAAAAATAATAGGAGCAACACTGGACGCATAAGGAATGGAGTTGAATGAGTGTGCAAATTTACGGGGTTGATAGGACACCATTACAAATTAAAAGTTTATTTCACTGGAAGATCATTTAGTTTGAAAAATGACTTATACGAATATTAACGCACTAAGTATCAAACCCTTATTTACATGATAGAAGACAGCATCCGGAGAGTAACAGCGAATTATTCGAACAATGACTACATTATTCGAAAAAATCAAGAGGCAGGTACTTCACGGAAGAGCACTTCCAGCAGGGTTTGACCTACTGCCTTCAGACTATTCTTATCGATTTTATCGATGGTATCATCATGCGTATGCCAGTGCGTCCAAAAATTTGATGGACTACTAAACTCATAATGGATCACATCCACACATTTAATACCTGCCAACCGATTAATGTAAAAATGATCATCAATAATTCCTTTGGTTCGTTCATTGATAAAGTAGTCACTGAATCCGGAGGCAGCGGCTATTTTCCAAACTTTCTCCACAATCTCCGGAGCATATTGCATAGAAGTTCCCTCTTGAGTAAACTTTGCATTTTGTGCTCCTACCATATCGAGCAGGATGCCATATCTTGCCTGATAGTTGCGGGTATGTAAATTCTTTGCCCAATACTGAGAACCCAAACAATAGGAATCTTCCATCCGTGGTAAATCACTATCATCCGGCTGACCATAATCCTCCGCATCAAAGAAGATGATATCCACTCCGAGCGCAGGGTTAGCAGCGGACAGTTGACGCGCCACCTCTATCAACACACCCACTCCACTCGCGCCATCATTCGCACCATCGATCGCTTCATTTTCTCTATCATCATCCTGATCGGCAAAAGGGCGTGTATCCCAATGCGCGCACAACAAGATGCGATTTCCAAGGTCCGGATGAAAAGAAGCAATGATATTTCTACTGTTCAATATCTTTCCATCGAAGGCCCTTACTTTAAACGATTGTTCAATGACTGTATCCGCGTACGCTGTCATTTTACTGATCAGCCATGAGCCGCAATTTATATGACCAACACTATTCGGAACGCGCGGACCAAAATCCACTTGTTGCTTTACGAACGAAAAGGCCGAGTCCGCATGAAAGGAAGGTGCTTTCACAGTGACGACAGGTGTCGTATTCGTTTGTTGACTCCCCTCTTCCTTTTCAGATGCATTGTTACAAGAACTGATCGCCACCAACAGGAATAACCAAATGGCTGAGGGTACTAAATATCTGCTATGCTTTATTCCAGCTGGTACCATCTTTTTCATCTTTAATCACGAAATTTAATTTAATCAGTTCATCACGGATACGATCAGAAGTAGCAAAGTCCTTTTTCACTTTGGCATCTGCACGTAAAGCGAGCAGGAGTTTCATCACGCCATCCAGTTCATCGCCACTCACTTTCTCCTCTGCTTTTAATCCGAGCACATCAAAAACGAATATCGTCATGGTCTCTTTGAGATGTGCAATATCCTCCGCAGTCAATTGCTCTGTTCCCGCATGTACTGAATTGATCACTCTAACGGCTTCGAACAGGTGCGAAATAGCAATAGCCGTATTGAGATCATCATTCATGGCTGCATAGCAATTTTCACGTATTGCTTTGACATCACTGGTAGAAGCAGAGGATGGCTTCAGTTTTTCCAACACCTCCACAGCCGCCATCATTTTATTCATGCCCTTTTCTGCTGCCTGCAGTCCTTCATTACTGAAATCAAGCGTACTTCTGTAATGCGCCTGAAGAATGAAAAAGCGAATTGACATTGGGCTATACGATTGCTGCAACAGCGGATGTTCCCCTGTAAACAATTGGCGAAGGGTAATAAAATTGCCCAATGATTTTCCCATCTTTTGTCCGTTGATGGTAATCATATTGTTGTGCATCCAATAACGAACAGGAGCCTGACCGCAACTTCCTTTCGACTGCGCGATTTCACTTTCATGATGCGGAAAGAGGAGATCCATTCCTCCACCGTGAATGTCGAATGTTTCGCCGAGATACTTTTTACTCATCGCTGAACATTCAATATGCCAGCCGGGGAAACCATCACTCCAGGGCGAAGGCCAGCGCATGATATGTTCGGGAGATGCTTTTTTCCAGAGGGCAAAATCGGCGGGATTGCGTTTTTCGTCCTGCCCTTCCAGCACACGGCGTTCATTGCCCGCACCCGAGATCAATTCCTCAATCACGCGACCGCTGAGCTTTCCGTAATCATTCGTCTTACTGTACGATATCACATCAAAATACACCGAGCCATTCGACTCATAGGCATAACCGTTATCTATAATTTTCCGGATCATATCGATCTGTTCAATGATATGTCCGGAAGCACGCGGTTCGATACCGGGAGGTGTATTGTTAAGGGCACGCATGGAATCGTGAAAACTATTGGTATAGAGTTCCACGATCTCCATGGGTTCGAGTTGTTCGAGGCGGGCTTTCTTGGCGATTTTATCTTCTCCTTCATCGGCATCATTTTCGAGATGGCCGACATCGGTAATATTCCTGACATAACGCACTTTATAGCCCAGGTGTTGCATATAGCGCTTCATTACATCAAACGTAATGTACGGGCGTGCATGACCTAAATGGGCTTCACCATACACCGTTGGTCCGCAAACATAAAGTCCCACAAAAGGCGGGTTCAAGGGGATAAACTGTTCTTTCTGTCGGGAAAGAGAATTCGTAATATATATTGGATGTTGCATAATTTTCTAATATTTTCATTCTACTGCGGCTCCTTCGGACTTCGAAGCTTTAGCAAAGAAGTCTAACTCTGCGTCTCCCCTCCCGATAGCTATCGGGATCTGCGTGAAAACCAGAAAAGCGTTATGTGTACTATAATTTATTTACAATTCCAGTAATTCCATCTTTGATAAGTATGGTAATGAATTTCATTTGCTCAATTCTATTTTTTATGTTTACTGCGTCTCTTTACACTCTGCGTCTCAGCGCCTCTGCGAAACCAGAAAATCGCTTTGTGTACTATAATTTATTTACAATTCGTGTAATTCCATCTTTGATAAGTGCTGTATTGAAATTGACCAGAAGTCCTAAACGTTTATTGGCCAATTTCAAATACGTTAACAATTGTTTATGATGGACCGGAGCAATTGCTTCTATTGATTTGATTTCGACGATAATTCTATCATCCACAATAATATCCGCTCGAAATCCTAACTCCATCTTTTGACCTTCGTAAATTACAGGAATTCCACATTGATACTTAGAGGGGATGTTTAATTTTTCTAATTCAAAACATATTACTTTTTCATATACTGATTCTAATAATCCCGGACCTAAGTTTAAATGTACTTTATAGAAGATATTTACTAATTCTCCAGACAAAGCATTGTGCGATTCGGCGGAGTATGTGTTATAATTCGACTCTGGTTCTGAAAAAGACATTGATTCCGGAAGGAGATTATCTATGGAATGATAGGGTTTTTTCTTTTGATATATATCCTCAGGGGTTTCACGCAGAGGCGCTGAGACGCAGAGGGGAGGCGCAGAGATAGAATGATTATGCTTTTTCTTCCGATCATTATCTTCAAGGGTTTCACGCAGAGGCGCGGAGACGCAGAGGGGAGGCGCAGAGTTAGAATTGGGTTTAACTGTTGATTTTGATTTCATTTTATATTTGATTTAAAAAAGATTTTCTTTAAAATAGTATTAGCCAGGCGAAATTAGAACTATTCTGTAATTTCTCTGGCATTTTTCAAATGGCTGAGCATGTCGATGGTCATGGAGGAGAGGTCGTATTTACATTTCCAGCCCCAGTCTTGTTGGGCGCTTGAATCGTCGATGCTATTGGGCCAGGAGTCGGCGATTTGCTGACGGAAGTCGGGGTATAGTCGATGGTGAAACCGGGGACATGCTTCGCGATTTCTGCAGCGATTTCTTTCGGAGTAAAGCTGATTCCTCCGAGGTTATAACTGCTGCGGATTTTTACTTTTTCGGCAGGTGCTTCCATCAATTCCAATGTGGCACGGATGGCATCCGGCATATACATCATCGGCAATGCGGTATCTTCCTTGAGAAAGCAATTGTAATGACCGCTATCGAGGGCCTGATGATAAATATCAACGGCATAATCAGTAGTTCCTCCTCCTGGGAGTGCTTTATAGCTGATGAGTCCGGGGTAGCGAATGCTTCTCACATCCACACCAAACTTATTGAAATAATATTCGCACCAGCGCTCGCCGGCCTGCTTGCTGATACCGTAAACTGTGGAAGGTTCCATCACGGTATACTGCGGCGTATTATTGCGCGGTGTTGTCGGGCCAAAGACCGCGATACTGGACGGCCAGAAAATTTTTAATCCACCGAGTTCCTTCGCCAGATCCAACAGGATAAATAATCCTTCCATATTCAGTCGCCAGGCAGCTTTCATTTTCTGCTCTGCTGTAGCACTTAACAGGGCGGCCAACAGATAAACTTCCTTGACTTTATTACTTCGAATAATATCAGCAACGGCTTGTGCATCGAGGACATCCAGCGTATAGAAAGGACCACTCTCTGAGAGGTAACCTGCCTGCTCTTTTACATCCGTTGCAATCACTCTACTCCCGCCATGTGTCTCACGCAATGTGGTAACAAGGTCGGTTCCAATTTGCCCGGCAGCACCGAGCACCAATATCGTATCTCCTTTTGACATATCCATTACTTCAATTCTGTGAACTTTCCTCTCAGTATTTCAAGGCTTTTTTCCTGCCCTTGAATTTTTACTTTAAGATCTTCTGATTTTTTTATATTATCTTCAATTGTTGTTTCATTTTCAGCAATTCTCTTCTTCATACTCTCATTTTCCTGCGCTAACCGTTCATTCGTCTTGATCAGATCTTTTTGATCGTCTTGTGAATCTTCCAGCAGTTCGGCTGCAATTTCAATTTTTTTATTCAGGCCATCTTTTGACTGATTCATAGCAAAATCATACAGGAGTGACTCCAGTCTCTTGCTGTAATCAGGATCGGCAGTTGGCGAGACAAAGGCAGCACCTTTAATAACAGCCACTTTCAAAAAGTACACCATCTTCATCCTCTATCAGCCGCGAAAAAATCTGCAAGGTCTCCGGACCCAATCCCTTGATAATAGCGTTTTCACCTTTGATCTGACCTTTGGATGTCCTCACTTTGGCATTATTATCTTTTAAGAAACCCGTCCACCTTTTCTCCATTACTTTTTCAGTAGCATGCGGAATTTTAATTCTGAAAGTGGGATTATACCCTTCACCCAATTGATCCAGTGACTGCTCGATGCTGACTTTTTGAGCAAAGGTGAGTGAGGAAATCAACAAACCGATAATTATCAAATAATGCTTTTTCATACTGTATAAATTTAAATAAATATTTTAGATCTCAGTGACGCCCCCCGAAATTACAAACTTCATCATTTCTGTACCGGAAGCATCCAGTTTTTGTACCTGAGTGGCATCCACTACCACCAACTGCCCGTTAAATCCATAGGAGAAAGGAAGGTAAACCGCCAATTTTTCCTTTGCCAAGCCCAATCGGGAAAGGTCATTTTCGGTAATAAATCCGAAGCGCTGAACAGAAGGATTCGAGTTTACCGTAACGAGCACAGGTTCATTAAACCGCTTCTTTTCTCCCACGAAAGCCTCAATAAGATCCTTCACTGAAGAATAAATGATCTTCAACAGGGGAGTTTTCTCCATCAGGCTCTCGAACATCAGGAAGAAAGGATTCTTCACAAAACGCGTCCCCAGGTATCCCAGAAAAGTGATGACTGCCAATATGATAAGGATTCCCAATCCCGGCAACTCGATATCATCGGCACCCGGCACAGCTAAGGGAACCTTTATCGGCAGGAGATTATCCATCCACAAAATGGACATATAGACCACATAAAATGTCACTACGGCAGGAACTACGAACAGTAATCCCTGGAAGAAATAATTGGCCAGTTTTTTCATGATTGAACCCTTTGGGCTTGCGGAATTGATGGTGCAAATATCCGTAAAAGTGATGGCTCTTCCTCACTGAATCCCGCTTTCTTTGCAGGAATGAACGCCGAAACGGATTTTAACCCTGAAGAATGGGTTTCATGGGTACTGGAACATGAAAACGAAGACACATCATCACTCGCTTTGCGTTATGCGGGAAAGAAAAATCTACCCTTGAAAGCCCTTCTCCACCAGATAAAAGGACGGCGTATAGCAAAGCAGAAACTCCCATCGTGGTATCAATTTCCCACTATTTTTTATCCGGATTCCACCATCATTGAACAATGCTCTTCAGAAGCCACTGCCCTATTAAAGGCAACTTTCGTAAAAGGGAAAAAAGTAGCGGACCTCACCGGCGGACTTGGTGTAGATAGCTGGGCCTTCGCGCAGGAAGCAGCTTCTGTAATCTTTTGTGAACCGGACCCCTCACGGTGTGAAGCGGCACGAAAAAATTTTACAATACTTGGTCTCAGGAATATAGAAATCGTTTGCAGTGATGCCGAAAGCATGCTTCAGCATAAGTCATTGGAAGGAATTGATCTCATTTATTTAGATCCTTCCCGCAGAAGTGAAGGAGGAAATAAAGTCTTTCGGTTGAAGGACCTTCGTCCGGATGTATTATCATTGAAAGAAGCCCTGTTAGCGCAATCGACAGAAGTCATGATAAAGCTGGCTCCTATGTTGGATATCAGTGAAGGATTGAAGCAATTACCGGAGACGTACCGGGTGGATATTATTTCCTGGAAGGGAGAATGCCGGGAGTTGTTGTTTCATTTAAAAAAAGGATTTCATCATCAACAGCTATATTGTCATGATGCGGGCATTAATGAAAATCCATTTGTATTCTCATTGACAGAAGAGCGGGACGCTAATTTACCGGTTGCAGTACCGGGGCCATGGATCTATGAACCGAATGCGGCTGTCCGAAAATCGGAGCCTGGAAAAGTATTTGCAGGCAATTTCATGTAAAAGCATTACACGCCAATACACATCTGTTCACGTCTGACCATTTCATAAAAGACTTTCCCGGGCGCGCTTTCAAATTACTCGAAGTATTACCCTTCAAAAAGAAATCCTCATTGACCGAATGAAGGACCAAAGGGCACAATTAGTCTTTCACAACTTTCCTGAAAGTCCCGAGCGCGTTATTCAACAATTGAACATTCCTTCCGGAGAGCCATTTTATTTATTTTTTTGTTCTTTTGGCTAATGACCATCCTGCGGTTTTACTCACCGAACGCCAATAATAAAATGAGGTCCAATCGTCTAACACAGAAAAACATCATTTCATTCCTTTCTGTCATCTCCACACCCTCATCCGCGCAACTCCTTCTGCACCTTTTCGGTAGCCCTTTAAAAACCTCTTCATAAGAGTGATCGATTAAAGATTGGATCATCTTTTCCTCCAGACTTCCTTGCAGCGAAACGGGATTGCAGAGCTTTTTATTCATATGAAATCCGGGTTGCACTTCCGTATAACGTTCACGCAGTTCCGAAGCATAGACGGCATCGCATTTCAGGTTCACCGTATCCGGAGAGGATAAACTGATGAGGGCAAACATTTTTCCGGCCACTTTAAAAACCAATACATCATCGCCAAAGGGCATCGTTTCTTCAGTAAATGGTTTTGAAAGACAATATTCACGTAATTCGTCGATACGCATGAACAAATATACTAATTTGAAAATTTGAAAATGGGCTGATTTGAAGATGGTGATGTATGGAGGAAATGATGGGGGGGGGATGATGAATGGGAATTTTACAGAATGGATTTCTATTGGAATAGGATTTTGGTGGAAAGGAACGCAGATTAATCGGATCTAACGGATGGTCGCGGATTGGAATATCTACGTCTTCAAACCTGCCTCCCACTATGGACATTCATCCAATCATCCTGTAAAATCTAACTAAAACACTTTTTTAAACCTGTCCACCGCATGTGTGATTAGTCCAATCTGGGCTTCGAGAGCAAATTTTCAAATTATCGCATTTTCAAATTTTCAAATTACGGGATTTTTGAAGTAATTTAGTCGAATGAATACTGAACCGAAAAAATTATTTCTGTTGGACGCATTGGCATTGGTTTTCAGAGCCTATTTTGCATTCAGCAATAACCACCGCGTGAATTCAAAGGGGCTGAACACCTCTGCGATGTTTGGTTTTACGAATACCTTACTTGAAATTCTTAAAAAAGAAAAGCCGACACATATTGCTGTTGTCTTTGATACGGCTGCACCCACGCATCGACATGAGGCCTTTGAAGATTACAAAGCACATCGGGAAGAAATTCCGGAAGATATCGCGATCGCCATTCCGTATATTAAGAAAATAGTTCAATGCTTTAATATTCCTGTAATTGAACTGGATGGATTTGAAGCAGATGATATCATCGGCACTTTAAGCTGCAAGGCGGATAAGGCGGGATTTGAAACCTTTATGATGACACCGGATAAAGATTATGGACAGTTGGTGACGGAACATGTGCATATTTACAAACCTGCCCGACTGGGAAATGGAGCTGAAATCCTGGGAGTGAAAGAGATTTGTGAAAAATACGGAATAGAAAGGCCGGAGCAGGTCATTGATATTTTGGGATTGATGGGGGATGCGGTAGATAATATTCCCGGTGTACCCGGTGTTGGTGAAAAAACCGCCACACTCCTGGTCCAGCAATTTGGTTCGGTGGAAAATTTACTGGCGAATACCGATCAGTTAAAAGGAAAGTTGAAAGAAAAATAGAAGCCAATAAAGACAAGGCCATTCTCTCGAAACAACTCGCGACCATTCACTGTGAAGTACCTGTTGATTTAATTGAAGAGGAATTAAAACTAAAAGATCCTGATAAAGAGGCCTTGATTGAATTGTTCACAGAGCTGGAATTTCGCAGGATTGCACAACAGGTATTGGGCGAAGAAATTCAGGTTCCTGTCAAGGCTGTTGCTTCCAACGGACAAATGGATATGTTCGGCACCGCAACTGCTGTTGCAACTGCTGAAACGGTAATAACCGAAGAAGGAGAAGAACATTCCGCTGTATTTAATAATATCGGAAATGTACCACATCATTATCGGGCGGTAACGGATGCAGCGGGCAGAGCGGAACTCATCCAATTATTATCGGCACAAAAAGAAATCAGTTTTGATACGGAAACAACAGGTATCGATTCGCAAAATACAGAGTTAGTCGGAATTTCGTTCAGCATAAAAACACATGAAGGCTGGTACATACCTATTCCGGAGCAGCGGGAAGAGGCTTTAAAAATTCTGAATGAGTTTAAACCAGTTTATGAAAATGAAAATATTGTAAAAATCGGACAGAACCTCAAGTATGATATGAACGTGCTGGCCTTATATGGTATTGAAGTAAAGGGGAAAACTCTTTGACACCATGGTGGCACATTATCTCATTCAGCCGGAGATGCGACATAATATGAACGTGTTGGCGGAAACTTATCTGGGCTATTCACCGGTATCAATTGAAACATTGATTGGCAAGAAGGGGAAAAGATCAGGGAAGCATGCGGGATGTGGCGTTGGAAGAAATCACCGAGTACGCTGCTGAAGATGCCGATGTCACCTTACAGCTCAAGGAAAAATTTATTCCGATGCTGGAAGAAACTGCGACCACTCAACTGCTGAATGAAGTAGAGCTCCCACTTATTCCGGTACTCTCTGCTATGGAGCGGGAAGGAATTTGTTTAGACATACAAACCTTAAAAAGAGTTCAGCCGATTACTGGAAGGAGATATTCTGAATATTGACAAAGAAATTCAAACCCTGGCCGGAACACCCTTTAATATTTCATCTCCGAAGCAGGTGGGAGATATCTTGTTTGAGGTGTTAAAGATTGCAGAGAAACCCAAGAAAACAAAACCGGACAATATGCCACCGGCGAAGACATATTAAGTAAGTTAAGCGGAAAGCATCCCATTGTAGATAAAATCCTCGACTACCGTGAAATCGTAAAACTAAAAAGCACTTACGTTGATGCCTTACCGTTAATGGTAAATGCCAGAACCGGAAGAATTCATACTACGTTTAACCAGGTAGTAGCTGTCACCGGTCGACTCAGCAGCGACAATCCGAATCTGCAGAACATTCCTATTCGTACATCTAGGGGAAGAGAAGTCAGGAAGGCGTTTGTGCCGCGCGATGAAAAACATATTTTATTATCTGCCGATTATTCACAGATTGAGTTACGCATCATGGCACATCTCTGCCAGGATCCGGGATTACTGGAAGCCTTTCAAAACAACCTCGACATTCACACGGCTACAGCCTCCAAGGTATTTGGGGTAGCTTTGGAAGAGGTATCAGGAGAGATGAGGAGAAAGGCCAAGATGGTCAACTTCGGCATCATCTATGGCATCAGTGCATTTGGCTTATCGGAGCGGTTGAACATTCCCCGTAAAGAAGCAGCCACCATCATTGAAAATTATTTTATCCAATATCCACTGATCAAGGATTACATGGACAGTGCGATCGAGAAAGCAAGGAAGCAGGGGTATGTCGAAACCATATTAGGGAGGAAAAGATACCTGCGCGACATCAATAGCCAGAATCATACCGTACGCGGTTTTGCGGAGCGCAATGCCATCAACGCCCCCATTCAGGGATCGGCGGCGGATATGATTAAAGTAGCCATGATCAATTTACACAAAGTCATTCAGGACAAAAATTCAAATCACGCATGATCCTCCAGGTACACGATGAATTGGTTTTTGATGTCCCGCATGAAGAAAAGGACGAAGTAAAATCCTTAGTCGTAAAATACATGGAAGAGGCCTTACCCCTCACCGTCCCCGTGCTCGTAGAAGCCGGCACCGGCAAGAACTGGCTGGAAGCGCATTGAAATGAATTGATGAATTGATGAGTGGTTGAATTGATGAATGTTTTGAATGAATATAAATTTTTTGCTTTAATAAAAGTCCTCCGTGATTCTGCGTGTCCTGAGTGCCTTAGTGGTTATAAAGGAAAATTCCTTCAAAGACGACAATCGTCATTCATCTACAATCAAGTAATATTTTTGGTAATGTAATTATTTTCAAATAAAAAGCATTGCTATGTATCGCAATCTGAGGTTTGAATTGACGGACTCAATTTGAAAAAACCGGATGTTCAATAAAATTTTGATAGGCCGCAGATTGCTTATGATCATTATGATTTATTATGATATTTCCCTGCGACCCCAGCGCATCTTAGCGACCCGCGGTAATTTGTACAGACAGGGTTGACTAAAAAAGCAAGCAGCCAGCAGCAAGAAGCCAGCAGCAAAAATACTATTGACATCTAAATCTCTACTCACCTAAAATTTGACTAACTTAGACGAAACACTTTCGAAGTCAGTAATTAAATTGACAAGATAAACCCCATTCGCTACCCCATTCATCGCTATCTCTCCTGTCACATACCCTCCAGCAATCACCTCCACCTTTTCTCATACACCAACCTCCCCTCCATATCAAACAACCGCAAACTCCCCGTTTTTCCTTTGAGTTTGGAGGCGTTGACGAATCATATTCCATTCGCTGTTATACCAAGCTTGGAAAAAACCTCCTGCTCCGGTACAATATCATCCACCCCAACACTCAGCGTATCACAAGGCGAGCCCACCCATGCACCGAGTTCGTAATCGGGATTGTTGGGGAGGCCGTAATAAGTTCTGGCACCACCGAGGTAAAAACTGAAAGGCTGAAAATCGCAAGCGAGACCAAGTGAATCGGGTTGGTTGATGACGGAGAGATTAGAGTTGATGTTAGTGAATGCTGTACTTGTATCGGGATAAGGCCAGGCGTAATTTTCATCAAAGGTGGAAATATATATTTTATCGTCAGGTGCTAGTAGAATGGAATGCACTCCCATATTCGGATCATTAAATACTCCAACAGCGACTTTTGAGTTAACAATATTGGCTGCTGTTAAATCATATTGCCAAATAGTAGATGGCTGGGTGCTGATTGAGGCTTCACAAACATATAAGAACCTTTCATTGGGGAAAAGGCACAGCTTGTTAATACCAATGGATATGGCCCGGGCCCTTCAGGTTGAATTGCAGTAAAAGAAGTAATCTGACCGCTGCATCTGTCGAAATCGCAAAGTTGAATTAAGCCAGCTATTGAAACCATTGCAAATTTGTTCCCCATCAGTATTAAAAACTAAATGACCTAAGTTGGTTTTATGATCTATTCCAGTATTTTGGTTGAATGGCCCTGAAATACCTGAAGGGTCTATTAAATAATAAAAGTATGCGTTAGTGGGAGTCGTTGCGTTTGGTGCAAACCATCGCTGAAAAATCAACCACCAATCTCTGCCATTGCCACGGCGAACAGCCATCAAGGCATCGAATGCAGGTAAATTATTCAGCATTACATTTTTTGAATTACAATTCCGCTGTCGTTATTGGCTTTGTAGTTTGCGGTGGAAAAATATAGTCCATAAGGTCCACTAGCGGTAACACCTGCTGAAAAATATAAAGCAAGGAATCATTGCTTGGTTTTGGAATAATTATACGATCATGATACCATCCTCCACCATACAACCCACTTCCATTGCTCATTACACTATCATATTTATTAACTAATACATTATTTAAGGGAAAAATATTGTTTAACAAAAGAAATACGAAATTAAACCACTACTATCCGAGATAGTGGATGAAGAGCCTCTCATCTTCATTACTGACTTGAAATTTGTAGGTTGACTATTATTGAAGTGAATTCCTGCACTATCCCCGAACACCCAAGTGTTGTTATTAAACTGTGCAAATAATAACTGATTGTTTAAATGAATTAAAAAAATAGAATCAAATTTATTTTAGTACTAAACAAACCAAGTTTTTCTGAAATCTTTATAGTATCCTTCATGGCAGTTTCACGATTTTAGAATGCCTGAATTCATTACCTGAAAACACCTTTAATATGTAAATACCGGCTTTTAAAAAAGTCAATATTTAAAAAGTTCTTAAAAAGTGTCCTTGTACACCAATTCTCCATTTACGCTGAAGAGTTCTAAAAACATCAGGAATAAAATCTCCTGTTGGCTTTATATGCACACCCTCCTTGGATGGAACCGGATATACTTGGATGGATTTAATCTTATGTTTATTTTGATTAAAGGAGGCAATTCTGGATCCGCTTTCTTCTTCATCATAAATTTCAGATTCAATAAATGACGAGCTATAAAAACACCATTACCACCTGTCAGCGGATTTCTGTAAGCTATTTCAATAAGCAAGGTACTATCTGATGCACTAAAGGCGGAGTCGACAATCAAGCTATGCAAAAGTATTTTTAAAACGGTTTCATGTTGTACTCAATATCGTTAGTGTCATCAATGGCCGATAAATGCTTTATGGCTGCTATTTGATCACCTAATTCTACAAACTGGCTCACAATATCAAACTTTGCCAAGTTACTTTCACTCATTTAATTACTTTACCCGAAAGATACTCTTTTTCCGTTAATAAAGTAACAATATACATCCCTTTTGCTATACCTTTCATGTTGATTTCAGAGGTTACATATCCTCCAGCTATTACTCCAGTTTCCTTTTCATACACCAGCCTTCCTTCTACATCTACCAGGCGCAAGGTTGCTTTGTTGCCTTTGAGTTTAGAGGCGTTGACGTGAATCATATCCCATTCACTATTATACCACGCTTGAAAAAACACCTCCTGCTCCTGTACATTATCATCCACACCTACACTCAGCGTATCACAAGGCGAACCCACCCATGCCCCGAGTTCGTAATCGGGATTGTTGGGGAGGCCATAATAGGTTCTGGCACCACCAAAGGTAAAAGCTGAAGGGTTGAAAATCGCAGGCGAGGCCGAGTGAATCGGGTTGGTTGATGACGCTGAGATTTGAGTTGATTGTGGTGAATGCTGTACTGGTATCCGGATATGGCCAGGCGTAGTTTTCATCAAATGTGGAAATATATATTTTATCGTCAGGTGCAAGTAGAATGGAATGCACTCCATATTCGATCATTAAAAACCCCAACTCCAACTTTGGAGTTAACAATATTAGCTGCTGTTAAATCATATTGCCAGATTGTAGATGGCTGAGTACTTAGTGAAGCTTCACAAACATATAAGAACCTTTCATTGGGGAAAAGGCGCAACTTGTTAATAACAATGGAAATGGCCCGGGCCCTTCAGGCTGAATTGCAGTAAAGGAAGTGATCTGACCGGTGCATCTGTCGAAATCGCATAGTTGAATTTGCCCCTTCCATGATATTTGGGCGAATTTACTTCCTTCATTATTGAAAATCAAATGCCCTCCACCAGTGGTATGATCTAATCCAATACTTTGGTTAAACGGACCATTTATTCCAACCTCATTTATTAAGTATAAATAATAGGCATTTGTTAAGGTAGTACCATTTGGTGGAAACCATCGCTGAAAAATCAACCACCAGTCTCTACCATTCCCATGGCGAACAGCCATCAAGGCATCGAATGCAGGAAGATTATTCAACATCACATTTTTTTGGATGACAATGCCGCTATCGATATTGGCTTTGTAGTTAGCTGTTGTATAATATAGTCCGTAAGGGCTACTTGAATTCACTGATGCTGTAAATAAATATATAATCGAATCATTCCCAGGATTTGGTATAAATAGCCCCGAATTATACCATTCATTCCCTTTAATTAAATTGGCACCAGCCAGGTTCATGAAATTTATTCCAGATATATCCGTTTATAGGTATAATATTATTTAACAGTGTTGCGTATAATAAAATTCCTGATGTATCACTGATGTTTGTTACTCCGTTTCTCCAATTAACTTGTGAACTGAAATTAGTTGGTGTTTAAGAACACCTTGCCAATGAATACCTGCACCAGCACCGAACACCCACGTATTGTTATTGAATTGAGCGTATAAATATTGATAGTTTATTAGGAACGAAAAAAGTAGAATAGCGAAAGACTTAGATACATTGAAAAAGCACTATTCGGTATAGTTAAAATATTCTTCATTGGCAGTTTCACTGATTTTAGCATGCATGAATTCATTACCCATATACACTTTACAATGTAAATACCGGCTTTAAAAAGTAATATTTAAATAGTTTTTAAAGGTATCCCTGAACACCAATTCTCCATTTGTACTGAAGAGGTTCTAAACCATCAGGAATAAAATCTCCTGTTGGCTTTATATGCACTACTTCCTGATGGAACCGGATATACTTGGATGGATTTTTTCTCGTGTTTATTTTGATTGAAGGAGGCTATCCTTGATCCGCTTTCTTCTTCATCATAAATTTCCAGATTTAATAAAATGACGAGCTATGAAAACACCGTTACCACCTGTCAGTGGATTTCTATAAGCAATTTCTATAAGTAAGGTACTATCTGATGCACTAAAAACGGAGTCAACAATCAAACTATGCAAAAGGATTTTTAAAACGGTTTTCATGTTGTACTCAATATCGTTGGTGTCATCAATGGCCGATAAATGCTTTATGGCTGCTATTTGATCACCTAATTCTACAAACTGGCTCACAATATCAAACTTTGCCAAGTTACTTTCACTCATTTAATAACTTTACCCGAAAGATACTCTTTTCCGTTAATAAAGTAACAATATACATCCTTTTTGCTATACCTTGCATGTTGATTTCAGAGGTTACATACCCTCCAGCAATCACCTCCACTTTCTTCTCAAACCAACCTCCTTCCATATCAAACAACCGCAAACTTCCCGTTCTTCCTTTGAGTTTGGAGGCGTTGACATGAATCATATTCCACTCACCATTGTACCATGCCTGAAAAATACCTCCTGCTCCGGCACAATGTCATCCACCCCAACACTCAGCGTATCACAAGGTGAACCCACCCATGCACCGAGTTCGTAATCGGGATTGTTGGGGAGGCCGTAGCACGTACGGGCACCACCCAAGTAAAAACTAAAAGGCTGAAAATCGCAAGCAAGGCCGAGGGAATCGGGTTGGTTGATGACGGAGAGGTTAGAGTTGATGGTGGTAAATGCTGTACTGGTATCCGGATAAGGCCATGAGTAATTTTCGTCAAAGGTGGAAATATATATTTTATCGTCAGGCGCTTTGAGTATTGACCAAACACTCATATTCGATTATTAAAAACCCCAACTCCAACTTTGAGCAACAATATTGGCTGCTGTTAAATCATATTGCCAGATTGTAGATGGCTGAGTACTTAGTGATGCTTTACAAACATATAAGAACCTTTTCATTGGGTGAAAAGGTACAGCTTGTCAATCCCAATGGAAATGGCCCGGGTCCTTCCGGTTGAATTGCAGTAAGGAAGTGATCTGTCCGCTGCATCTGTCGAAATCGCAGAGTTGTACTGCCCTTTAATGAAATCATTGCAAACTTATTTCCTTCAGAACTAAAAATCAAATGCCCACCATTTGTTGTATGATCTAATCCAGTATTTTGGTTGAATGGACTGGAGATTCCTGCAGGATTTATAAGGTATAAAAATATTCATTGTAGGGTCGTAAAGTTTGGTGGAAACCAACGTTGAAAAAAATCAACCACCAGTCTCTACCATTACTACGGCGAACAGCCATCAAGGTATCGAAAGCCGGAAGATTATTCAGCATTATATTTTTTGGATGACAATGCCGCTGTCGTTATTGGCTTTGTAGTTTGCTGATGTATAATATAGTCCGTGGGCGCGGGCTACTTGAATTCACTGATGCTGTAAATAAATATATAATCGAATCATTCCCAGGATTTGGTATAAATAGCCCCGAATGATACCATTCATTCCTTTAATTAAATTTGCACCAGATACAGGTTCATGAAATTTATTCCAGATATATCCGTTTATAGGTATAATATTATTTAACAGGAGTTGCATATAATAAAATTCCTGATGTATCACTGATGTTTGTTACTCCGTTTCTCCAATTAACTTGCAGAACTGAAATTAGTTGAGTTTTAGGAACACCTTGCCAATGAATACCTGCACCAGCACCGAACACCTAATGTATTGTTATTATTGAATTGAGCGTATAAAAATTGATAGAAGCGTTCATTAGGAACGAAAAAGTAGAATAACGAAAGTCTTAGATATATTTAATAAGCATTATTATGGAGATAAAGGTTTCATAGTTCACATTTTTGGAGCACTGCTTTAACTCATTATTTGAAAACACCCTTACTAAGTAAATACCGGCTTTTAAAAAGTCAATATTTAAATAGTTTTTAAAAGTGGCCTTGTACACCAATTCACCATTTATACCAAAAAGAGTCTAAACCATCAGGAATAAAATCTCCGGTTGGTTTTAGAGTATAGACCCCAACTTTTGAAGGAACCGGGGGGGCTTCGATGAATTTTTTCTCGTTTTTCTTTGATTGAAGGAGGCTATCCTTGATCCGCTCAAAAATTCATCATAAAATCTCCAGATTCAATAAAATGACGAGCTATGAAAACACCATTTCCACCTGTGAGTGGATTTCTATAAGCAATTTCAATAAGCAAGGTACTCACTGATGCACTAAATGCGGAGTCAACAATTAAAATTATGCAACATAGTATTTGTAAAACGGTCTTCATGTTGTACTCAATACTTCATTGGTATCATCAATAGCCAATACAATAGATCTCAGCCGTCAACAAATCACCTGATTCAATTAGAGCAAAAACTGAATCAAAGTGCTGGTAATTACAGCCTGACATATCAGCGTAAAAACCCACGAATGAATCGTCCGCAGTATCATCATCATCCATTGAAAGTAACTCAGGGTTATTTTTAAGGTGAGATATAATTCTCCTCTTGACAGGTACCGGTACTCATGAAAATATTCTTCATCAAACTCCGCAAGTGCTTGAATCCCCTGCAACAATATAACCATAATTACTATTCCTGGTTGTGGCAGTATATGGGATCATCCTGTTCCCAAATACAAAGTTGGCAGGACATGAACTTAAAGCGAGTAGCTGGATATTTGGAATGATGTAACAATACCACCTGCGGAATAAGGTATAAATTCATCGGAAGAATTAACAACTTTGGTGATACCAAACAATTTGTCCACCATTATGAGTCGATCCTGCCACCCGTCCTGCAGGGGTTATTATTCATATTGTTCCTGAACCAGCGATTATTTAAAACATTTGTAGAGCTTCCTTGAGTAGCCCCTATATTAGCAGTTACTAAACAAATGGATAGTGTCGAAATTGGTCATGGTATTTGTATAAAGGGGGAATTAACTACACTATTACCATGAAACATCATACTGAAGCTAAGACTGGAAAGTGCAGCCGCCATTTTCTTAATACAGGTATTGTTGCTGTCGTGAATCCTTAATCCTACTAAAGTGTTTTCTTTTAATTTCCTGATGGAAAAAGGGAAAAGTTCACATTTCATAACTTCATTTAAGTTTAGCCTTGCATCCTTGCAATTTTGAAGGATTCCGGTAAACACATTACTGGGAACAGCAGCACGATTAAAAAGATGGGATTAGCTAAAAACTGGAATCGTTTCAAATTAGCCACGAATTCCAATACGAGATTGCTCTAAAATCGTTTGGATCAAGCATACTGCTAATCGTGTTTAAAGAAATTTCAGCATTACTACCACAGTAATAGGAATGTAACTGAGTGCTGTAATTGCAGAGCCATAGTATGCCGTATTTCCGCCTAGGAACTCACTGTAGTCAAAATGATTAAAAAAATCATTATTATGAATATATAATACATTATAGTTCCGATCATTTTCATTCTAAACAATTCATAATTGTAATCATAGAACCTATTTCCATTTTCAATCACTACCGATTTATATCCTGGCTGGTGAATACCAATTCCATGTACTTAGCCTGTCAACATCCGAAGAGCTACTTCCAAATATAAGTTTTTCTTAATGTCAATATTCACTTCACCATCTGTAAAATCCCATTCAATGATCTCAAAAAAAAGTATTTCCTTTAGTCGGAGTACCATTCCCCACTTTTAAAACCCGGTCATTTTGATCAAAATCGGATACAACATGCATGGAAAGGTAGTACCTTGTGTTGGACTTGTTGAATTATCCCAGATATCTTCAAATGAATTATTGAATAGATTGAGGCTGGAGTTGGTTGAATGTATTCCAAATAGTGAATGGCTAAACGTGTTTGGATCCGCGGCGTCTCCGATTTCAATTTCTTCAACATCGTTCAGAACTATTCCCGCATATTTTTATCTGAAACATGAGGATATAGAGTTAGAAGACTGTGAGGAGGTAAATATATTGTCGTCTATTTTGGTTTTCGCCTTACTTTTGATAATTACTCATGTCATTATCAATATGGCAATTTCAAAAGTATTTCCTGTTACTGCATAATTAGCTTCTTTGAGTGAGTGTGTGAGACCAGTTTTTTGCGTCTCTTATAATAATACAGTCTTTAATTTCAATTGATGGATAAACTATCTTCTTCTTTATCTAAAATGATACTATCTCTACATTTTGTTTCCACAAGAAACCAGTGTGCAATTTTCTTGTGCAGCACTTCCTATCAGGCTCAATAGATAAACTCGCATTATCACCTAAATGAATTGTCCAGTTCTTTAAAATATATAATTATTGGATTTGCTGTTCCTGATCGAAGGACAAATTTCCATCAATAAAAATGTCTTCATTTGTAAAACTGCTATCCAAAGTGATTTCACCCGGTGCATTTATAACACAAGTACTACAAACACCAAATATAGTCGATTGTAAACAGTTTCATGACTACGCATCTGTCTCCAAATTGTTGTGGAATGAGTGAAATTGCACCGGAAGAAATACTGCAAATATTCTAGCACATTTACGGTTATTAGTAACGTCTGTAGAACATGTAATACCAAAATTAAAGTCTGTAACTGTTATTGTATATGAACTTGTTCCGGATTCTGAGTGGGTATTAAAGTGGTTGATTGTAAATGCCGCCCGTCCCGGTAAATTCTTGCAGGTAAAGTTATTGAAATTTCTTTGTCAAATATAATTTGCAAATTTCCGTATGGAGTACTCGCACACACAGTTATATCCCTTCCCCCTAAATCGAATGGCCTGTTGGTACTTCAACAGTTACGGACGCGCTTTTCCAGCATTGATCATTCGTTACATAAACAGTGTAAATTGTTGTACGTTGTGGGTCAACTTGAATAGAATTGCACATAGGCACATTGGGTGCTACTACAGGCATTGGAAATCATTCCCGAGTCAGGTGCCCATAAAAATGATAATCGCCTAATGATCCCATGCTTCCATTAACAGGATTAAAAGCCAAAGTTAAAGTTTCAGATCCGGGAAGAAGGACAATAGGTGATGGGTGAAGTTATTGATTATTACTTCGATTCATACCCGGGGTAAATCAATTAAATCCTGATGTGGGTTCAGCGTACATACAACATTCCTGGTATTGACAGAAATCGGATAAATAGTTGTAGAATTTACTGGGCCTAGTTTGAATTTTCCAAATATGATCACTATTGTTAACTGGAGCAATAGTTAACCCACTTACAGAACAGGCCACCGTATAGCCTCCTTTTTCTTTTTTTTCTTTTTTCTTTTTTTTTTGTTTTTTTTTTTTTTTTTACACCCCCTTCAATGATGATGTGTAGATGATTCTGAGCAAATTTCATCATCCGTCAAACGTACCCGTAAAGGAGGAGAGCAACAAGGAAAATTCGGGTTAAGGAAAAAGGAGGTGTATTTCTACATAACGTATTGATCCGTTCATTATTGAAGCAATACCAATTCGTCAAATTCAAATTACCATTATCTGTAGTCTTCCACTGCATTTCCTGTAATTGCATAGTTTTGAGAAAATAGCTGTTAGTTGTTCATACCAAGAGAACTTGTAGAATTTAAATTCCTTAATATATAGCCTTCTAACTCAAGATTATAGGATTGAGTCTCCTCCTAAATTTAGCAAAATTACTTCACGATCATTTCCACCCCTTTCAAAAACCCATCCATAAAGTAAAGGATTTGTACTATATTTGGAACTAATGTTTGCAAGGGTTGTATAGCACTAAAGTCCAAAGGCCACGCCTTTTTCAGTCTTCTTCATCGCTTGAGAGATTAGTGAAAAATGCATTAAGCCTACTGCTGTTAGACCCCATTGAACGGTAGCAGGTTTAGGTTTAGGTAAATGAGGCGCACCATGACATTGTATACTTCCGTCAAATCCGGTAGATGACTCAAAATATTTCCATAAATACCGTCACTGGTAAGAGTATGTGAAATCACTTTTGTGATCGCTTCTGTTTCCAGATATTTTAATGCCATTACACTGTTAAATAAACCATGTGACCCACATGTACCGATACGGAAATTATTATTGTCAAGCATATTAAATTCGGTGAGCCATATTTCCAATGGCTTAGCACTGAATTTAGCACTATTATAATCATCAATGAGACTTCAAAAGTGTTTGCCTTTAAATAATCTTCCCTCTATAAATGCCTTTT
>JADJOH010000004.1 GCA_016713925.1 Bacteroidota bacterium | reverse complement strand
ACCGTTTGACCAATTGAAAGTGCAGCGATAAAAACTGAAAATATTGTGAGGATAGAGCGTTTTCATATTGTTGAAACATATTATAGGTTTACATTTTTTGGTAGTTCAACGAGAATAGAGAAATCGTACTTCTTTGGTGAGCCTGAGCACTATAGATATTCGGAACAGTTCCTTCATACGCAAACGGTACTCTCCTTCCTTTAAATTTGCAGTGGGTGCCTTCAAACTCACCGTTACCGAGATCTGTTATATCAAAAACAACGACCTTCTTATCATCTACACTGCTGCTACCGTGAAAACGTTCCTCTGCCTCTACCAAACACACGAGAGTTTGATCTTTTATCTATATACAGCATCATAAATTCATTGGGACTATATTTTTGACATCGAAATATGTTGAAACCATGTCATTCGCATTCTCTTCAGTTACCTTAAAGACAAATCTGAATATTGGTTTGAACTCATGAATTTTCCAGATGATTCAATTCCCAGGATAGATGTCTTTAGATTTACTTTTGCAATCCCAAGTCTGTATTATACTTGCAAACGTAGCCCCTGACTTACTTTGACTACTTACTGTAGGATATAATTTTTATAATCCATTGTAGTTTAAGGTCCAGCAATAAATCCCGGGCATTAGTGACTTCTTTGCAGCAAATTTGATTTCCCGTTTCCGGATTTGGTCAATAACATTTCATTTAATACTTCCTTGGGCAAGCGAACGCCATCAAATAGATGATAGAGTCAACGCTCAAATCAAAGATGTTTCGAACTTTGAATTATATTTATAATAATTTCTTTGATACTTGCTTTTAATGCAATTGAACCTTTCTGGTGTTATTTAATGTAGTTTGTGAAATCCCTTGTAAACTAAATCCCATTATTACAAAAAAGAGTGCGGCAGATGATTGAACTGTCGTAAAACAGTTTTTGAAGATTTGTTCCTCGCCGCCACTGCCCATACCATACCTTACCGGCCATGTGAAGAACAGGCCTATGCCAAAAGTGAAGAGAGCAGCTAAGACGGATAAGAGGAACATGATCAATGCGCCTGTTATGGTGGAGTAGAGCATTCCCAGTGGACCGGAAGAAAAGCTGAGCAATAAGGCGGTTGTCATGCTTTTTTTGAGACTGGATGGTTACAATAGTGCTTTGACTAGCGTTTCCTGAGGGGTTGTTGGTGTTCATGTCGTTTGGTTTTTTATTTGTTTCTGAACCAAACGTAGAAAGACTGACCCTTTGAATAGGATCAATGCGCCAGCGGCCTTCGCAATGAGTTAACGGCAAGTAATGAGTTGATGAAATATCAGCGCCTATTCGAAGGTGACCCCATGGGTGCGCAGAAAGTGCAAAAAATCGGCTTTACGGCGCTTGGAGACATCAACGCGGTGTCCTTCGGCAAGAATAAGCGATACCGGCCTCCCCTTCATTCCTGAATTCACGTATAAAGCGGAAATTCACAAGATAACTATCGTGTGCTCTGAAAAATAAAACCGGAAAGCAGGGCTTCGAGCCTTGGAGCGTTTTTGAAATCACTTTCTTATTTTTCCCTGTCAGATATATTTCCGTATAATTATTGGAAGCTTTGCAATAAATAATATCCTCCGCACTTACGGCCTCTTCCCCCTAATTTCGGCAGGAAGATGATGGAAGAGGACGGATTTTGTGGTGAAGGAATCTCCGTTTTCTCCCGGTTTATCCTTCAGCAGACCTGCCTTTTCCCGTATTTTTCTCAACATCCCGAATTCGTCGAGATCGATTGGCTTAAGAAGATAGCCCACTATGTCAAAACGGTTGATGGCTTTTGATGGCATATTGTTCGTGAGCCGTAGTCAACACAATGAGAAAGGATGTTTATCTATTACGGCCCCAACATATCCAGACCACTACGGATGGGCATTTCAATATCAGCGAAGACGAGGTCGGTTTTAGATTCAATATCATCTTCTCCCCCTCTTCTGCTGAGAAGCCACTCCAATACGTCATAGCCTACACTAAAATCCAGTAAATATTTTTTCAATGATTCTCACCACCACGTTCGTCATCTACGATAACGGTGCGAAATACTTTGTGTCAGGCTGCATAATTTTGTATGGTTAGATCAAATTCCACTTTTGTCCCTGCGGGCAATCCGGTAGTATCGTATAAGTCAATGATAGTAAAAGTATCTGTATTGGAGACCTTATTATACATACTTAGTCGTTCTTTTGTAATCGCCAATCCATGCGAGGTATGCTGATGCTCGCTTTTCGCTTTTAAGTCCGCCGACTTCTGCCGACCAATACCATTGTCTATAATTGAAAATGGAGCAAATCGCCTCTTTTCTTCACTTCAATTTCAATAATCCCTTTTCTTACTTGATGGCATTAATCCATGCCAGATACTACCTCTCCACAAATGGCTGGAGGATGAGAGGCGAACGGAAACTCATTCATATCAATGCCCGGTTCAATGCTGATCTTGTAATCAAATTTTGTGTTGAAACGCATTTGCTCTAACTGAATATATAGTTCCAAAGTAGAAAGTTCCGTTTCCAAGAGAAACAATAGCTGACGGAGCTCTCCAATATTCGCCTTACTCAAGCGGGAAAACTTCGTAAGACTGGAGGAAGCCGTCATTGTATCTTTTGTAAAATACAATTATGAATAGAGTTCAGGGCATTAAAAAAATAAAATGCGGATTCATCTGTGCTCTTAATAACTTCATTTCCTGCTCTGCCCTCTGTGTAGCGAGCTTCTCTTCGTAACTCAATTGTTCCTGACGGATTAACTTTTCCTGTGTTTCTTGAATTGTGATTATTGCTTGATTTAGTTTACGGTTGGTTTTATAGCCGCGGTAGAGGGAGAAAGATAATGCAATAGATAGGACTCCAACAACAATAAGGGCACCCAAATATATTTGTCTGGTTTTTCGTTCGTGTTGGATCAAAGTATTCTGAATGTCCATGGCGGTGGATTGCAGATCTGAATTTCTATTTTTCGGGTGGAATCAATCGCTATAGGATCAAAATCTGAAAGTAACGATCTATTATATCACCGGCACTTATTGAATAAAATGCCGCTTTATCATATTCTTTTGAAATAACTAATTTTTGCCCAGCTGGGAAAGAACATATGCTTCAAAATATTGCACATGCCTTTTATAAGAAAATTGAGTCTCGCCATTAATTTGTTGAAATGAAAAGATTTATAATTAAAAAAATCTCCAATAAAACTTGAAGATCTAAAATCTGATTTTGAACGCAATGAGGGGTAAGTATAATAGAGATTCCTTAAAAAAGCGTATCCATTTCAGTTAATAATTTATAATCTAAGACTTTTTTTGGATGTGTACTTTTTATATAAAATCTCCAATCGTTGCTAATGCGGTTGAAATACCACCACTATCATTGCCATTTTTTGCAAATTTGTAATTGCATTTGCAATATCTCCAATGCTTCTCTATTCTGATTTCTTGACTTAAATATAAAAATACTTGCGACCTAGTACAATACTAAATTCGGACTTCCATGCTTTTCCCCTGGACTGTATAATACTTATCAAAATACAATAATGCACTTGTTGTGTCACCGGTCTTTAGTTTCATCTCTGCAATATTGCCATAAACATAACCTATTTGTACTGTGTCACCAATTTTGCTAAATGCATCCATTGCTTTATAAAAAATAATTCATGGCGTTGTTGGTATCTAATTTCATAGAGTACTCAGCTGCAATGTAATTAGCAACCTCGCCAACTTTACGATAGTCTTTTAAAATATATAATTTTCATAGGCTATCTTAAAATGATATAACGAAGCCTCTGCCTTTACACCAAATAATAATTGACCAATTCTTTCATTTGTTTTTGCAATTCCTTCATTATCTCCTATCTGTTCATAATAATTCAAAGCGGTTCTATAATATCGCAATGATGTCTTTCTATCATTAACCTGATACAACGCTCCGGTAAGCAATGTAGCTTTGCCTTGCAATTTCATATCATCTATTCTCATAGCGAAAGTTATTGCAGAATCATAATGCAACTTTGCAATGGCATTAGCCTTTTTATCGAATTCTTGGGCATGCGTTCGACCAATTTGTATATGTACTTGGGCAAGCAAGCGATTTACATCAATTTCTTTTTCGATGTGGAGAACTATTTACTATGGAATCTAAAATTTGCTTAGCTTCACGAACATAGGTTAATGCTTTATCTTCAATATAAAGTTTAGATATAGAATCCGTCAAACTTACTATTTGAGTTGCTCTAAGCAATGGATCCCTATCAGCATTTAACTTACTGTATATAGAATCATAGTTTAGATTTTGCGCGGACGCACAATTGGATAACAACACTAAAAGAAATACATTTAGATTAACTAGTACAAAATGTTTCAAATATTTTGACTTGTCAATTACAAAACAATCTGATAAAAGGAATTGCATACGGTTAGAATTTCGTTAAATTAAATTAAACTACTATTGATCAAATTTAATACTTCTTTCATCGCGCTAATTTATATGATGTAGTACTTTACAGACTAAACCACTAACTCAAACTCTACCTTCGTTCCTGCCAGCTCCATGTAGCTCATTATACAAATCAATAATAATAAAGAATTCGAATTGCCCTGGTTCTCATTATACATATTCAACCGTTCTCTCTGGTAATAGCAATTCCATGAGGTATGTTGATTTTCGCTCTTCGCTTTCAATTGAGCAGCTTTCTCTCTGCCGATGCCATTATCTGATATGGTAAAGTGCAGGTGCTCTCCCTTTCTACTAACTTCTACCATGATGCTGCCTTTCTTTTCAGAGGGCATTAATCCATGCCAGATACTATTCTCCACAAATGGCTGGAGGATGAGGGGCGGCACCATCGTGCTTGCAGGATCGATAGCCGGATCTACTGTAATGGTGTACTCAAACTTAGTATTAAAACGTAATTGTTCAATCTGAATGTATAATTCAAGGGTCGCCAATTCTGATTCCAGCGAAATTGTACTTTGCAGGGAATTATCAAGTATCTTTCTTACCAGCCTGGAAAATTTGGTTAAGCTGTTAGCTGCTGTCAAGGTATCTCTTTGCAAAATGCAATTATGAATAGAATTGAGGGCATTAAAAATAAAATGCGGGTTCATTTGTGCCCGGAGTACTTTCATTTCCTGTTCCGCCTGTTGCATTGCAATTTTCGTTTTTGCCGCTTCCTCTTTCCTTATGATGGCAACTCTTCGTTTATAAATAGTAAATACCAATACCGCCATAAAAATAAAAGTAGGCATAGAACGTAGAACTAAGATACCGGGTAGACTAACATTGATCGTCCGTTTATCTCCCTGCCTCCTTCCAGTTAAGGCCATCTGCAGAAACGCGAAACTGTATCGTGTGACTACCCAATGAGAGGCCGCTCAACAATAAATGCCTTGAGTCATCCAAATCAATCCACGAAATTTCATCAGAAGTCCGGTACTGAATTTTTGCAGTACTTCTAAAATTTGAAGAATAACTTGAAAATAAAAGTCAATGGCTTCATCATATTTAATATCTAAAATCTGTTGTAAAGAGTCTGCTCTGATACCTGCATAAAAACGGAGTCAATTCGAAACTGAGGGTAATAGGGTTGTGTTGCTAATACTTCATCGGAAACTATGCAGATTCCATTGAATGTCAGGAAGGCTATTTTAGCATTACTCGGTGATGAATAATTTGCAGGATACACTCCGCTCTTAAATGATCCACCAAACATATGATTTAATCCCAGCCAATTTTTCGTTCGCATATTGTAGAGATACAGTCCATCCTCCTTACCGGCAAGCATCATCTCCTTTTTAATAAAGAGATAGTTGACACCGCTGAATCGGGAGTTTGTGTGAGGAATTTAACTTCATCACTATTCAAAACTAATCGATATATCTTCCCATCAGTAGCGGAAATATATACTGTATTGTCCTCTCCGGTAGTAATGGTTTTTGCCTGAATTCCTTTCCTAAATCATCCTTAAAGCGTCGGCTTACTCCGGATATCGTATTCAATATGAATAATCCCGAATCTTCCGAATTTATAAGTAGTTTATTTTCCGGTAAACTTTTCATACGGTTTACCTTATGCCCCTTAAATGATTTTAAGAACGTGGTTTCCTTACTATAATAATTTACACAAACAACACCTCCCAATGAGCCGGCCCAGACCAATGAATCGTTATTCACATCTCTTTCCAGACTGAGATAAAAGTCACTCTTTCCATTGAAAGACAATTGCCCATTCTTCTTTTGTTTAATAAGGTTATAAAAAAAGTAAGCCATCTCCATATGTTGCCAATAAATAATTACCATCGTTCATTCTGACGGCACCATAAATATTTAATTTGGAGTCGAGATATGTCCGTTCCCCTTCTCCGGACATTACTTCAAATCCACCTGTTCCCGTGGCAATAAAATTGTTGTTACTATCCGACAAAAGTGAATTATAGGAAGATAATTCAGGAATGATTTTCTGAAACCTGATCTTGTCAGGATAGTATAGTGAAGCAATTCCACTATTTTTCAAAATAATTAAATAATTGCTGAACGGTCCTTTAATGGTATTATATACCTTTTCACCGCTCAATCCACTTGACTTATTTAATTCAAAACCCGACCACCCTTTAAAATCACAGCACCGCTACCCCAGGTCGATATCAGCACTTCATCATCCACTTTGCTGATCCCTGAAACAAAGGATTTTGATTGTGCGAGCATGCCTCCCGGGATTCCCGGAAAAAGTTTATCCGTTTTAACATTATAATGATAAATACCATTTCCCCAGGTGCCCAGAAGTAAAATACTATCATTAAAATTACAACCATAGCTGAGTTGGATTAACCCCGGAAGTTTTGCCTTCATTTGTAACGCCTGCCGATTTGCCGTATTCCATTTCAACAATCCTTTTCTTGTTGTTAGAAATAAATCATCGTTGGAAGCTTTAAAGATGGAATAAACCTCTGTAGGAATTTTATTGACATTTGACAGGATGCTATACAACCACTGTCCCGTTTCTGCCTGTCTAAGCACGATACAACCTTTGTCCATTGTGCCAATCCAATAGGTACCATCAGGTGCTTCAAAAATACAGGTGGTTCTAAAGGAGAAGGGGAATAAAACCGTAAACACCAGATTATTTCGTATAAATCTCAGTTTGAAATCAGGATGCTCATTTGCAAACCATAATCTCTGCTTACTGTCCTCGTATAAAATACTACTCTCCACATTCCAGTAATTGGCTGAAAAAAGTTCCTTTATGTTCTTACGACCTTTCACATGATTGTAAATCCCTTTATCGGTATACAACCATAGTACATTTTTTGAATCATACAAAACATTTTTAACATTCAAAGAACCGGTGATTCGTCTAAATTCCTCATTATCGAAACCATACTCGATAGGTTGAGCTATTGAGCTACTTCCTGCTAACAACAACAGCAAAGTGCAGATGAAGAGTTTGACATTGAATACCATTATTCAGACGTTGGTATTATCTCTTCTTTTCAAGGAAAAAGGAAGGATTCTTACGTTGGTCGAGACCTCTTAACTGTCCAAACTGGACATCCTGAAATTTCTGCAGTTTCTCCTGAACAATATTTGCAACATCCAGCAAGTTAACACAATTCGAATTTTTCTTCCCGGGGTTAGAAAGATATTCAGAAAACATCTCTGCAAAAACTGAATTATCACTCGTATTATCGGCAAGAGCGGATGTTAAGACATAATAACTTTTTCCCGGTTCAGGCTCATATAGCTCACACGTTCCAAATGATTCACTGCCTCTTTTCTTATCGATAAAAGCTAATCCCGTATTACAGGCATCCGAAATGACAAGCAGATTATTTAAACCATTAATATTATTGAGATCTTGTTGTAAACCCCTCAGCGATAAATAGCCTTCTCCATCCATGTTTTGCTTTGCATCAACCGGTATCCAATAAGAGTCCTCTCCGTCTCCCGAAGGTTCACCATGACCCGCATACCATAAAATCAATGTTTTTACCTGCGCATCCTCAACTTTTCTTTTCAGTTCCTTCGACAGAAAAGAGCTCATTTCTTTATGCTTCAGATTATGCTTACGAATAATTCTCTGAATCTGATACCCCTGCAACGAATTGCTTAGTGCGTTCACATCCTTATTGACACCTTCCAGATCAGTATAATTATCATAAATGGAATTAGAAATAATTACAACCCACGTTCTTCCTGACGTTTGTTGAGTACTCAACTTCGCATCCTTCTGTTCAATTTTAAATTGCAGTGTTTGGCTTTCTTCCCCTTCAATTTCATAGACAACATTTACCAATGTATCTAAAGGAGTAACTGAAATATTCGCTTCGAACTCATACGATCTGCCGAAAACCTTTGAAACAACGGCGGTAACGCCATTCACAGTAACATTTACGATTGTATACTGAGACTGTATTTTACCCTTAAAGAGTACCTCTCTTTCCCGATCGCTATCAATGTAAACTTCCTTTACTTCTTCGCTAATGAAACCGGGTGGATTTATTAATGACAATATACCACTGTTTTCAGGACCTAACCTCTGGATAATAATGTATGCAGTGTCAATGTTATCATAAATATCACTATATACACAATGGATTTCAGAAATCGTATCCGGAATAGATAGCATTTCATCAAAGTGATACTCCTTTTTTTTTGCTCTCTTCATCTTCATTTCGTTACCGTTCATTTTGAAATATTTTATTTCACTTTCATCTTTAAGGAGACCTTTTATCCTTATTTGCTTGATTTGATTTGGCACCGCCTTTTTATAACGATTGTATTCACTGGTAGGTGTGGAAGCCCTCCAGACTAAGTTCCGGCGAATTCCTTTCCCGATTACTTTCGAACTCCTTTTCTTTAATACGTATATAATCGTCCTCATAAACATCCTCGCCATGGTATTCTCTTATTTGATCCATTAATTGACGTGCCTTAAAATAATTCTTGTTTTTCTCATAACTCCTGGCGGCAAGAATCAAACTCAAGGTATCACTTGGATAAAGCTCAATGGCTTTTAGTAAAGGTAAAATAGCGATGGAAAAGTCAACACTATCATGCATGAGGATCTTATATTGTTCACGTAGAAAAAACAGACTATGAGGATTACGTTTCAAGAAACGATCAACAACAGGTGCAGCATTTTCGTAATCTCCTTGCAATATACAATTCATATATGTTAAACTATCATACAGTAGCACCCACTTACTATTACAGTTCGTTTGCTTCATATACGACAAGTACATTTTAGAAGAATTAAAAAGCTTAACATGGGTGTATCGCGAAGCGATGAAAAAATAGATATCACAATACTCCTTTACCTTCATTTTCTGCGGCAATGAATCAATTGCGCCAAGGTAAGGTTCAAATCGTTTCAAGTAGTAAACATAAGCTACCCGAGCCTCATCTCCACTTGTCAGTTTGTTCTTTTCCTCTGTATATTCTTCCCATTTATACCGCAATACATCTGCTTTTAGCTTCAACACTTCTGTATAAACCCAAGCGGGACGAATTTCTGATCTTATGCAAGAGTCCAACACCACAAGTAGCTTCAATCTATTAGCCCCTTTATAACGCGCCTTTAGGCCTTTCAAATAAACACTTCCCGGCTTTTTCTTATGAGTCTTATAAGCCTTGGTATAAAAGAATAAGGAAAGGTCAAATTTCTCCAACGTATCTGCATAATCACCCAATATCTCCAAATCGTCCGGTACAAGATTGGAGGCTTTTGAAAGCATCTTAAGATCATTCAGGCAGGCAGCACTGTCTCTCAAACCAAAATAGGCAATTGCTCTATAAAAGGTCGCACTTTGGCAAGTCGAATCCTTGGATAATACATCACCGGTGGCTCTTATTGCATCATGAAATTTGCGCTCATCAAGCATCGACTGAATTTCCCTGGCTTTTTTATTACTTATACATTTTTGCCCGAAAACAGCACCCGTTTTTAATAGCAAAATAATTACTAAAAACAACAATGTATTTCTTGTGATCATAACCCCAAATAAGAATTAAATTAAGTTAGAAACTGACCGATTCAATAAACTTCAAAGACTATTTCTTCCCAATGGACAAATTCCCGATGAAAAGAGACCCTTATTGCATTTTGTGCTTCAAATATAGTAAAATAATGCAATGAGCAAACAAGGGTCTAACAAATATCAGGTTTCGTTCGCCGCCCTTATAAACTTCTCTAAATAAGTAACTATTGTATGCGTGTGGAGCTCTTTGATATTCGAAATCCTCAAAGTTACCAACCTCGGTGCACTCACTTAATGGTGCCGATTACTCAATAAAAGCCGACGGATGCTAAATGAGTGTAGCCCAAGGTCTGTAAGACATGTTATTTCGGTTAACGATTACAAAATATCAAAGAATGAGCATGTTTTCCATGAAATCACAATATATAAGAAAAACTACTTAATAACGATTTACAGCACTCACCTGTCCAAGCCATGTACGTTGCATCTAAAATAAACCAACCCCTTAAAAATAAACAAAATGAAAACAGTCTCTTTATTGCTATTAATGCTGACGCTCCATTGTAGTAGCTACTGCCAGTACAAAGTCTCTGAATCTGTTATGCATGTCAAACATGTTTGTGCATTAAAATGGAATTCCCCCCAAGGTATTTCATATAAACAAGTGCCTGGTGCTAATCTTGGTGCCACATCATTTGAAATTCTAAGTAATAATCGTATAGCTTTCTTATGTAACTCAAGTAACGAAATTGTGATTGTAAATGCCATTGATGGAAGGATTATAAAAAGATTTCCAGTCTCATTTACACCAAGAGACTTCAGTTATGATAAGAACATGTTCTACGTTCTATCAGAATATAAAATTGTTGTTTATGATGAAAACGGTATGACTATTAACAGTTTTGACTTTAACAGAAAATTTGTCGGAGTTGA
Organism: Bacteroidota bacterium; assembly: GCA_016713925.1. Taxonomy (NCBI): domain Bacteria; kingdom Pseudomonadati; phylum Bacteroidota; species Bacteroidota bacterium. The sequence goes on along the minus strand of JADJOH010000004.1, from coordinate 135,050 downwards.
AAGGATTGCGAGATTTAACAATTCAACATATTTAATTCTTCCATCCGGTAATTCATTAATAGTAGAATCAAATAATCGAGCAGTTGAGCCAAAAGAAATCAATGGTTGCATAACTGCTTCAAGAAGTCAAGTTGCAACAAAATTAATCGGAAATAACAACTACAGCGTAACTATGACTTCCCTTTCGGATAGCAAATTTGAAACCATGTTTCAAACGGATAAGAAAATAGCCGGAGTTTTTGTAGTTGGAACAACAAGAAATCGAATTATTATAGATGTTCAAACATACATAACCGAAAATCCAATAAGGGTTGAAAGAAAAATAGTAAGCATTGAAATTGATACATTTAAAATAGGCAAAATCATTGCTGAAATAAAGGTGCCTGATGTATATTATGTGCTTTCCAACAAAGATATTACTCTTTCCTCTAATGGCGTTCTTTACGAAATGATTACTGCTCCCGAAGGTGTTTTTGTATATTCAATATCTGAATCAAAGGCGGGTAATAACTATCCGAATTTTTTAACAAATAAAACGTACCATTTCAATGATCACCTTTTAATAATAGAAGAAAACTAATTATTCATCCAAAAAAATTAAAACAAATGAAAAATACTAACGCTAGTTTAAATATAAACTTAAATGAAACCATTATGAAAGCTCTCAAAAGATATACTCGCTATTTGATATTCTCTCTTTTCCTGTTTTCTTATTCTGTTAATGCGCAAATTTCAAGAACACAAATCATAAACAATGCAACACCTTATACAAGTTTTTCCTGGAATGCAAACAGTTGTAACTTATGGAATGGTATTTTTTGCAACGGCGCTAACATATACAGTGCACCGTGGGTAAACATTGGTAATAACGTTTCTATGCCTTACTGTTGGGGCGGCTGGTCAACGCAAGCAGAATTTAATATTGCAATGTTGCCCGGTTGCAAATCAGCTGGTCAAGTTTGTTCAGGTGGTGGTGGTGGTTGCTCAGGCTTACCATCTGCTCCTTTGACATGTGCAGCAGGTCATGATTGTTCAGGGTTTATTACAAGAGCTTGGGGTTTATCGACTAAATATTCTACAACAACTTTACCAAATATTTCAACCCCTATTCCAATATCATCAGTACAACCGGGAGACATTTTAAATATTGCTGGATCCCATACTCGCCTTGTTGAATCCAATAATATAGGTTCAATCACTGTAATGGAGGCTTCAGGTACAGATTGGAAAGTTGCATATCATACGTACAGCCCTTCACTTCTTTCATCCTATAGCCCTCGATGTTATAATAATGTTATTGGAGGGTGCAATACAGCAAATGTTATTTGCAATAATGATAACTGTCTTGGTGCTGTTAATTTAACTTCTAATTCCTCTTGTTTAAATACACTTTGTTCGGTAGATAATGCAACATCTGATTCTTTTACGATCCCGTCATGTGATTTATATGGAGGAACTATATTAGGTGCAGGAGTTTTTTTTAAATTTACACCTACAACAACCGCCCTATACACAATTACAGTAGATCCTACAGGGTCACTTGATGCTGTCATTGTTGTATATAGCGGCAACTGCTTTAATCTCATGGAAATTCCGGGGGGCTGCATGGATACTCCGGGTGGAGCAGGAGCAACAACAACTCTGTCTATTCCCCTCAATGCAGGGGTACTATACACAATAAGAGTGTATGATTATGGTGCTTCCGCCCCGGCAATTGGCTCTGGAGGATTTGATATTTGCATTACGAATTCTTGTGTAACTCCAACAAATGGTTCTACAACTGCATCTCCAAACCCGGCGTGTATTGGTAATACCATTAACTTAAGCGGCAATGCTAACGGATCAATTACTTCCTGGAGCTGGACTGGGCCAAATGGTTTTACTTCTAATTCTCAGAATCCTTCTGTAAATAATATTCAAGCCAATCAGGCCGGAACTTATACTGTAACCGCAACCAACTCATGTGGAAGCACATCTTCATCGGTGAATGTTACAGTAAACTCACAACCAACAAACGGTTCTGCAACTGCATCTTCAAACCCCGCGTGTATTGGTAATACCGTTAACTTAAGTGGCAATGCTAACGGATCAATTACTTCCTGGAGCTGGACTGGGCCAAATGGTTTTACTTCTAATTCTCAGAATCCTTCTGTAAATAATATTCAAGCCAATCAGGCCGGAACTTATACTGTAACCGCAACCAACTCATGTGGAAGCACATCTTCATCGGTGAATGTTACAGTAAACTCACAACCAACAAACGGTTCTGCAACTGCATCTTCAAACCCCGCGTGTATTGGTAATACCGTTAACTTAAGTGGCAATGCTAACGGATCAATTACTTCCTGGAGCTGGACTGGGCCAAATGGTTTTACTTCTAATTCTCAGAATCCTTCTGTAAATAATATTCAAGCCAATCAGGCCGGAACTTATACTGTAACCGCAACCAACTCATGTGGAAGCACATCTTCATCGGTGAATGTTACAGTAAACTCACAACCAACAAACGGTTCTGCAACTGCATCTTCAAACCCCGCGTGTATTGGTAATACCGTTAACTTAAGTGGCAATGCTAACGGATCAATTACTTCCTGGAGCTGGACTGGGCCAAATGGTTTTACTTCTAATTCTCAGAATCCTTCTGTAAATAATATTCAAGCCAATCAGGCCGGAACTTATACTGTAACCGCAACCAACTCATGTGGAAGCACATCTTCATCGGTGAATGTTACAGTAAACTCACAACCAACAAACGGTTCTGCAACTGCATCTTCAAACCCCGCGTGTATTGGTAATACCGTTAACTTAAGTGGCAATGCTAACGGATCAATTACTTCCTGGAGCTGGACTGGGCCAAATGGTTTTACTTCTAATTCTCAGAATCCTTCTGTAAATAATATTCAAGCCAATCAGGCCGGAACTTATACTGTAACCGCAACCAACTCATGTGGAAGCACATCTTCATCGGTGAATGTTACAGTAAACCCACAACCAACAAACGGTTCTGCAACTGCATCTTCAAACCCCGCGTGTATTGGTAATACCGTTAACTTAAGTGGCAATGCTAACGGATCAATTACTTCCCTGGAGCTGGACTGGGCCAAATGGTTTTACTTCTAATTCTCAGAATCCTTCTGTAAATAATATTCAAGCCAATCAGGCCGGAACTTATACTGTAACCGCAACCAACTCATGTGGAAGCACATCTTCATCGGTGAATGTTACAGTAAACTCACAACCAACAAACGGTTCTGCAACTGCATCTTCAAACCCCGCGTGTATTGGTAATACCGTTAACTTAAGTGGCAATGCTAACGGATCAATTACTTCCTGAGCTGGACTGGGCCAAATGGTTTTACTTCTAATTCTCAGAATCCTTCTGTAAATAATATTCAAGCCAATCAGGCTGGAACTTATACTGTAACCGCAACTAACTCGTGTGGAAGCACGTCCGCGTCGGTGAATGAAATTGTCAATACCATGCCTTCTTTAGCTCCCTTATCAGAGCAAAATAGCTATATTGTCGTTTCCCCAATAAATTCAACAGATTCTATTGAATGGTACTATCAAAATACATTACAAAGCGGACAAACCAACGACTCCTTATTTTGTGTCGGGGCAGGAAATTATTATTGCATTGTTACTAACTCATGTGGGTCTGCGACGTCCAACACAATTAATATAAATACCTGCACAACTGAAATAACTGAAACAAGCAATATAAATATAATTACGATCTATCCAAATCCAACCAATGGATTAATTAATATTAAAGCCAATGGACTAGCTAATGAAACATGCCAGTTAGTTCTCCGAAACACTTTAGGACAAATATTAAATGAAAAAGTATTTCAAGCAACTTATTATTCCAACGAAACACAACTTGATCTGAAAGCTTTTCCCATTGGAGTCTATTTCTTGACAGTTTCTTCTAACAATATCAAATATACATACAAGGTACAAAAACAATAGAAACATAAATGTCGAACAGTTCAATATATGAAAGAAGGAGAGTAGTTCGTCGGTGACTGGACTACTTAAAAAAGCTAATAAAAATCTAAAGGGGGGAGGCCCTCCCCCCCCTTTAGAATATTTCAATATACATAATCTCTTGATAAATAATATAAACACCGAAATAATGGCAATCGAATGTTTAATTAGGGCAACTACTCTTACCTATGTACTAAAGGTTAAGCACAATCAATCTATAATTCCTAAACGTTTAACTAAAATATAAATGATAAATATTTCATGATTTACGTATCCCCCCTCAATACCCTCCATACATACTCAAGCCGCCTCCGAAATATTGCTGCTTGAGGTGTTCGAAGATAAGGTTGGTTTTTAAATCTACGGCTTCTGTGGCGTAGGTGGGATAGGGAAGGGTTTCAAAGAGGGTTTTGTTTACGGTGTTATATACCGCCGCCGCCGTGACATTTTTATCGGCCCATTGCTCTATTTTTAACTTGTCATTTTTCAGGTCGGCGAGTAACTGAACGGCGATTTCCTTTACTCTTTTTTTATCTTGTTCACTCAGATGTATCCCCTGTCTTAAAATATCAAAAATGGCCTTTTGTTCATCGTTTAAATTTTCACGTCGGGTGTCGGCTTCCTCTGCCGCTAACGAATTCACCAACTCGATCAACTTGCGAAAGGTATCCTGAATGACGGCTTCTTCCTTGCCCTTGTTATAGGCATCAATGATTTCCTGATAGCGCTTGTAATAATCCACCATCATTGGATTTCGGTCGACCATCTTCTTTAACTGTCGCTCTACTTTTTCTTTTAACTCCTGTACTGCCGCTTGCTTATGTTCTGTTTTAAGGAAATACTTTTCCAATACTTCAAAGTTGAGGGTACTCAGATCAACTATTTTCCCGGGCTCATGCTCTGCTGCGACGGTCATGCTTTCTATTGCGTCATCCACGACTTGCTGAATTTTTTTCATGATCTCAGAAACGTCGGCAATTTCAATATTGTTCTCGATTGCGGAGTAGATCACATCTATTGCATTCTTCCGGGGAGCATAGGTCATTAACACTTTGTTGGGTTGCAGGGCTTTGTATTTCTTAAATACTTCCCGGGCCAGCACCTGGAATTTACGTTTCGTCTCATCGTTGGTATATACGGCGTTTACCGCTTTTTCGAGCGCAGCAATTTTATGTAAGCCTTCCGCAAGAATGAGTTCCTTTAAATCAAAATTTACCTCTTCCGATAAAAAGTTTTCGGTCGCCTCCAGCGCTTCTTCCAATTGGCGGATCAGCTCTTCCATTGGTTTTACCGGGGGCTCATTCTCTCCTCCCCCTCCGGAACCACCTCCACTGCCACCGGCTCCTCCACCCGCACCATAAATAGCGAGGGCACTGAGGAGGGCTGTATAAGTTTCAATATAATCGACTATGAGTCCGTTGTTTTTCCCCTCACTGATGCGATTGGCTCTGGCAATGGCCTGCATGAGTGTATGCGACTGTAAGGGCTTATCCAAATATAAGGTAGATAAGGTAGGGACATCAAATCCTGTTATCCACATCGCACAAACAATTACCAGTCGAAACGGATCATTTTCATCTTTGAATCGGGTTTCAAGATCCTGTGAGTTCATTTTTTCCCGATGGGGCTCAATATCAAGATCCCATTCTTTGAACTTTTTGATCTCGTTCTGTTCCGAACTTATCACCACACAAATTTCTGTTTCCCTGATCCACTGCAGTTCGCGACTCTTCTCCAATAATTCCTGATCGCCATATTTGTTACGCTCTATCTCCTTCTCCAGATTCTCCACGTATAATGCCCAGTGATGGGTAATCCGGTTGTACATGTTTACAGCGGTCAGCTTGTCGAGGGCAATAAACATCCCCTTTCCCTTATATCCCCGGTTACAGAAATGCCAGACCACATCTTTCGCAATGGCATCCAGACGTTTCTTCGCGGTAAGGACAGGATACTCTCTTGAAAAAAGTTGTTCCACCTTGCTGCGTTCGTCGCTATCCATTTCTTCTCGTTCCTGTTCGAGGAGGGCGCGTATCTGTTCTGTAATCGCGGGAGTTTTCAATCCAAGTTGTTCACCTCGGTTTTCATAATACAGGGGAACCGTTGCTCCATCTTCTACACTTCTTTTGAAATCATAACGTGAAACATAATCTCCGAAGATGCGCCGCGTGATTTCATCATCCTTGAAGAGCGGTGTCCCTGTGAAACCAATGAAGGAAGCGTTGGGCAGCGCGTTACGCAAATTCATGGCGAGTTGTCCTCCCTGAGTACGGTGTGCCTCATCTGAAATCACAATAATATTATCGCGTCGTGTAATCTCTTCTTGAAAATTGAATTTATGGATGAGTGTAAACAAGTACCGGTGTGATGATCTCAGCAGTTCTTTCAACTGTTTCCCGCTGCTTGCTTTCAGTGAAGAAGATGATCCCGCTTTCACCTGCGGAACTGCTCCCGCTCCACTAAAGGTCCCGTATATCTGGGTATCGAGTTCATTTCGGTCAGTGACTACCAAAAAGGTATAGCTGCCCGTAAAGCGGCGATGAATCTTCTGGCAAAAGAAAACCATGGAGTAGGATTTTCCACTTCCTTGAGTATGCCAGAATACACCCAGCTTCTGTTTCTCTTCTGCAGTAATTCTTCCCGCCTGAAATAACATTTCCTTCTGGCGGATATTTTCAATAGCTTTATTTACTCCAATAAACTGGTGGTTGCGTGCAATCAGCTTCACGATTTTACCAAGCGAATTATCAAAGAGAATAAAATTCTCGAAGAGATCCATGAATCGCTCCTTTTCGCAGACACCTACGAGCATGCGGTCAAGGGCAACAATACCCTCTTCCTCTTCGGTGATCCTCTTCCACTCATGAAAATGCTGGTATTTACCGGTGACACTTCCTATGCGGCTTTCGATTCCATTGCTCAAAATCACAAACGCATTGTAGTAAAATAAACGGGGAATGACATCTTTGTAGTCACTGAAATTATCGTTGTAAGCATTCTCCAGTTTGCGGTGAGCGGCTTTCAATTCAATAAATAAGAGCGGAATGCCATTGACAAATCCAATGATATCAGGACGACGTTCGCGTTTACTCTTTCCTTCAATCCACAACTGCCTTACGGCCAGAAAATCATTAGTGGTAGGATTTTCAAAATCAAATACCCGGAGTGTTTTGTTCTTAACCGTTTCTCCATTCTGATCAATATAGTCTACTTGTATCCCATCTCTTAACAAGCGGTACTTCTCAAAATTAACTTCATCTATCGATTTATAGCTGGCTTCTTCCGTCAGCTTCAGGAATGCCTCTTCATATGCTTTTTCGGGAAGATCCGGATTTAATTCTTTGAGTTTACTTATAAAATTCGGCTTGAGGACTACTTCCTTTTTATGCTGCCGACCCAGTGACCCCTCCGGTCCGAAACTTTCTTTGTTAAACGCCAACTGGGTATTCCAATTCAGCCGATTAAAGAATAAATCAATGGCGGTCTGCTCGATCAGGTTATCTTCCGAATATTCCCAGGTCATATTATTCGAATAAAGTGGGTGTAACTATTGCGTTCCTTGTGTACTTTAATGGCTTGCCGACGATGGATTGTACATTGGGATTTTTTTTCAAATAGGCGGTCAGCTTTTTACTGTCCCAATCTAATTTCAATGCCAGTTTAATTTCCTTGCAGGTATAATTGTTCCCGGTCAATAAGTCCAGGATATCCTTTTCAATGTTACTATTTTCATATTCGCCTGATGCTTCGTTGGCATTGCTTTCATGGAGGTCATCAAATATATCCGTTTTTACTGAATGATTCTTCTCCATTACCTCTCCCTCCCCATTTACAGGCATGGCGCCGAGCGCAATGAGCTTATGGTTTGCATTCTTTTCTCCTGCCCCGGGCACTCTTACAAATATCTTCCGCTGTCTTTTCAAGCCGTCGATGACCCCTTGCCATGTGCCACCCGTGTCATCCGATTCGGCGACGTAAATTTCATTTGCCAGACCATAGATGTATGCATTTCTGGCCATCGCGAGCCCCACTTCCCAGCCGGCCTTTGGAAAGAATGTACTTAATACCAATACCTCACCATTCACGATGGGCTCATAGTATTTCTTAAAGCCCGACTGAAAAGTAAGTATCCCCTGCGGAAGAACGATTATGCTCTTACCATGCGCTTCGAGGGTACTGTCCAGCGCTTGTTTGTCCACACCTTTCGCGAAACCACTCACTACTACTTTTTGCTCTCGAACACTTTTCGCGGCGATACGCTCCGTGAAATCTATGGCTGCCTTGCCTGCCTTACGTGACCCGACAATGGCGACGGCCTCCTCTTGCAACAAACTCTTTCTACCCTTGACGTACAATACCGGAGGACTGCTTTTCATTTTCAGGTTCTCCTTTAATACCTGCGGATATTCCGGTGAATTGATGGGGATGATATCAAAGCCCTCGTTCTGCAATTGCTCGGCAATAAAGGCCAGACGCGGGATATCGTTCTTTGCCAATTCCATGTCTGCGAGTTCCTTCTCATTGAAGGCGAAAATTTCTCTCCAGCCTTTCTTATCCAACTCAAAAAATTCACTCCAGCTCAGTTTATGCTCATGCACCACCTGTACGATCAAACGGTTGATACGTTCCACATGCCATCTCGGTAAATGGGCGATGGCGATCCAATACGTATTCTCTGCAAACGTGTTCATTTCATCCTGATTTAAATATCTCCTCCCACAGTTCTTGCAATCACAAGCGGTGCAATTACAGTAGCTCCAGCGCCTGTTAAATATAGTCCGATTTCCTTTAACGTATATCCGCTGTCGAAAATATCATCGATCAACAATACACTTTTTCCGGCAATTTCAGCAGGATTTTCTACAGCAAATTTCCCGTGTACATTGTCCCTCTTTGAAATGCCACTGTGAAATGCTTTTTGAGGTTGGGTAGCGGAAGTTTTCATCAACGCATGCGAAATGGGTATCTCTAACACAGCAGCTATTTTAACTGCAAAGTTCTTGACCAGGTCGCCGGATTCGGTAGGTGGAACATAGAGCACGAGGTCAAAGGTACGGTTCCCATAAAACTTACGGTAAGCCTTCAACGTAAGCCGGAGGAGCCAGTCAGGGAAATCACCTCCTCCTTCATATTTGGAATAGTGGAGGGCCGCACCCACATTGGAGACTCCGTAATACGAGGCCGCCACACCATTGATGATCTTGCTTTTCAGCGTCTCTACCTCTAAAACAGGAAAGAAGGACTCTCTGAAGGCCTGCAATCTTTCTGCTGATCCTTCCGAAATCGTCACCTCCATTGCTTCGCTTGTATCCCTGTCACAAACGCCGCATTCACCTTGCTGAACGTCTCCCAGATAGCTACATAAATACTGCATCCTGCAAGTGGTAGAGACGGTGTAGGAGAGCATGCGATCCAGTTCCTCATTTTGTACAGCGCGGAGTGCTTCAAAAGCCGATACATTCAACGCGGGAGCCTCGGGATTATAGAAATACTTCTTGCTCTTGCCATGCAATTGTTCATTGACAATACCCTGATCCATTAAATCCGCCAGGATGACGGCCACCTGTGTTTGTTTCAGATTAGCGGCTTTGATAATTTCATTCCTGCCCAGCAAAGCCGACTTTATCACTGAAATTACTTTTTCATATTTTTTTAAAGATGGCTTACTGTTTTCGATAAAGTTACGGGGCAATTTATCATCTTCATTTGGATTGAAGAGTAAGATGGCAAAGGCTTCCTGTCCGTCTCTGCCTGCCCTGCCGATCTCCTGATAATAATGTATGGGCGACTGCGGCATTTGTGTATGAATAATAAATCGAATATCCGGTTTATCAATTCCCATACCCAGCGCATTGGTAGAAACCACACAATCAAATTTATTATTGATAAAATCCGATTCCACCCGTATTCTTGTTTCAGCATCGAGGCGGCCGCTATATGCGGCGGATTTGAATCCCAGAAATTGCAGCCAGTTGGAATAAATATCAGTATTGGTTTGCGTGCCGGTATAAATGATACCTGTTTTAGCAAGACGAGGCATATATTGCGCGAGCCAGAAAAACTTCTCCTCCTCACTCTTCACCTCCACCACAAACAAACGAATATTAGACCTCATCAACTGACCACGTACCGGTATCAGATCACTGCCTGTCTGGCTGATGATATCCTCCTGCACGCGAGGTGTGGCGGTAGCGGTGGTAGCCAGGACGGGAAAGCTCTTGGGAAGTAATTTAATCAGGCTGACGATACGCCGGTAATTCGGTCGGAAGCTTTGACCCCACATAGAGATACAATGCGCTTCATCAATCACCACCATAGCAATTTTCATTTCACGCGCGGCACTGATCCATGAAGCATTCTCCATACGCTCCGGGGCAATGTATAAAATATCGAGGAGATTTGATTGTGCCTTCGCAATGATATCGGCATTTTCACTCTCTTCCTGATTGGAATTAATAGAAGCGGCACGAATTCCCTTTTCCTGCATACTGCGCACCTGATCACGCATAAGGGCAATCAACGGAGAAAACACAATGGTAAGCCCCTCCAATTGGGTAGCAGGAAACTGATAGCACAAGGATTTTCCAAAACCTGTCTTTTCAATAAACAACACGCGTTTCCCTGCCAGCAATTGCTCTATTACCTGCCATTGCAAATCGTGGAAATGTTTAAATCCAAACAACTTTTGTAATTGGATTTCGGCTTGTAGGCGTGACATCTATTTCTTGTTGAGCTTTCGTACAGTTACCTCAGCACACAATTTTCTCTTTCTCATTTCTGTCTTCTTTCAAATGTTGTGTTGAGCATTCAATAATTAAGTCGTCATTTGGCTCCAGGTCAAATTTATATTTTAATTGAGGGTTGCCATAAATTTTATTTTTCTTAAATAATTTTATCCATCTCAAGAAATTTTTGATAAGCTCTTCATTTTCAATTTTCAAGTGACCCTGACTCTTTTTAATTAATCCTTTTAATTCCTTTGGTAAAACTCTGGCTTCTTCTCCGAAGTAATAAAAGTGATTGGAAATAAGTGCATTCTGGCCACTTAGATCTTTCATCTTATTTTTCTCGTTATGAATTCCTTTTCTCAAAAAAGGATTAGGCCCTTTTGAATAATCGTAAATGCAGTCACCCATTCTTTTTCTCCAATCCTTTGAAAACCATTTCGGCACTTTCTCCTTTAAATTAGTATTGCAGTATGTGTCATAGTCCGAAAGACTTTTGATGTCAGTTATTTTCATTGCATAAACTATGCTGTCGGATAGGTCATAAATTTTACCGTCACTAAGTTTTGAATTTTTAGAACCTGTCCCAATTACCCAGTCTCCAATTCTCGCGGTTCTCCTAATTGCAGGTTTGCAAATGGTCAGTGTACAAAGTCCCCAAAATGGATTTGGAGCTGCTCCGCCGTCATGCTTGATGATATAAGAATACAGTTTTGTCATTGTTGAATGTCACCGAGCATGAAGTATAAACGAAGTAGGGAATAAGAAGTTTTTTGCGATGGGGGATTAGATGCCACGCTGTTTGAAGTCCCCACTTTGGTTGTTAATGGAGCTATATATTCATTGTTCTACCTTTTGAAGCCAACACGAACTATTGATACTCGTTGGCTTACAAATGCATGAGCGTTCAGGGAATTCATGTTGTAAACTTATTGAATAATTATCTTTTTAGAAATAGCGTCTTTGTCAGCACTCATTTTAACAAAATATATTCCCGCAGCATGTTTTGTCAAATTGATTTCTGTTTTGAATTCATGAATTTCTGTTTCTAAAACTATTTCACCTAAAACATTCGTTACTTCAACTTTTAGGTTATTTATTTTTTCGCTTTGTGCAATTGAAAAAAATCCATTGTTAGGATTTGGATAAAGTGCAATCAAATTTTCAAAAGTATTTTCATTAATTCCGATTGTTGATGGAGTGCATCCCGGTGAGGTGGCTAAACTTGCCCTTATTCCACCGTTTCTAATTGCAGCATCGACTCTTACAAATTGAAAAAAGGTCAACATGTTTTTACTGTTATCATCTGAATAGTCCATGTAATTATTAAACATGATGCCGGGGTAATTCGGAGAGCAGGCATCTGCCAATGGAAAAGTTGGTGTTCCTGAACTACTAATTGTTTGGTTAGGTGTATCAAGACAACTATCAGAACCCGCACAAGCATTATCATCTCCCCAAACATGTCTCAATCCTAAATAATGTCCAACCTCATGTGTGACGTTTCTTCCTTTGTTTACAGGAGCTATGGCAGTTCCAATTGTTCCGAAAGCCTGGAAGTCTGAGATTACACCGTCTGCGGGTGGAATTATAAGCCCTAACCATGGGAAAGTTCCAAATCCTATTGTTCCGGGGTTTGGCAAACCGGGTAAATTGCAAACCCAAATGTTCAGGTATTTGGTTCTATCCCAGGAATCCTTTCCCCCTAAGCTCGTAAACCAGATAGAGGTATCAGCCATTGGGTTAAACTGAGTAATATTTGTGAAAGTTCGTGTAATTCCATTTGTGGAAAAACCGTTGGGGTCTTGTTGCGCTAAGCAAAATTGGTAACGTGTATCAGCAGAAAACCCTTTAAAAGCAACAGGGGCGAACGAAATATCCGGGTTAAGTCTTCTGAAATCCTGATTCAAAACATTTATCTGCGAGATAATTTGAGCATCTGAAATATTTTCTGCCGCTGTATTCCATACCACATGCACAACAACCGGAATGGTAATTATTGGGTCAGGTATATAAACAAGTTCAACAAGCATTGTTGTGCTTACAATAAAAGTGGACTGACAATCGTATTCGTCAAGTAAAATATCATAGCTTCCTGAAGTAAAAGGTGTAAAATAAATTTCAGACTGATTGTTGGCGCATAAATCATCATTATGTGCTACAACACTTCCCCCTCCCGTTGTATAGATAGTTATCTGCGTATCAAAGTCGTTGTTGCCACAAGTAGAAACGCGATAGGTTCTACCTGCAATCATATTTGTAACTCTAATATAATCTCCGCCATACATGCTTGAGGCAGTAAGTGTTCCACCTAAAACAGTGGGTGCTGCGCCAACACCAACATACGTATTATTGTAGCCACATAAACTTTGAATGGATGATACACCGCCATTTTTTTGATTAAAACCATTGGAATATTCCTTCTCTTGCCTCAAATAAATGCCAGATCGTCTTTCATCAACCTTAGATTCAAAGTTTTTTTCGTTCTCCTGAACTTTTTTAAAGAGTTCGGGGTTTCTTTTTTCAATCATTTCAATAAAAGCATTAACGCCACATTGTTCCGATTGAGCGAACGCAACCAAAGTATTAGTAAAGGAAATTACGACTGTCAAGACAACCGCATAAAATAGGGTAGAGTGGTTTTTCATTATGTCTATATTTTTTAGGAGAATACTTATCAACTTTACTAATTCAAAATTTCAAGTGCAGTCACTTCTTCGCCGTTTGCCAGTTTTGCCACAGCCCTGACAATTAGCGCTGCTCTGGATGCAATGAAATTCTCGAAATCCGCTTTTTATCTTATTCGCCTTCGCTTCATCGCTCAACCCTTCATAATCTCCGGCTTTCAATTGCTCAAGCGGTATTAAATGGCTATTCAATCGTTGAGAAACAATGGCCTCACTGACCCACTCGTATCGCTCTTTCAAATAGGTAAGGGGCTCTTTCCGTCCTATGCTACGATTTGTATTTCCGGTAATCAATGCACAGTTAAGCGCTATGGTACTGTTGATTTCATCTTCTGCATAAAATTCATTTGCTTCCTGAATTAATGCATCCGGAAAAATATGATGATATTCACGTTTTGACACATTTATTGCATTGATAATGGAACCATCCGCAAAATCACCTGCTCCAAAATAATTGGCTACCGCAAGTATCCCTCTACCCCTTATACTTACCCGCTTAGGCCAGGTCACGTTCAACAACTGCTCTTCCGTTGAGAGTGGAAAAAAACTACGATTTAAAACCGGTACATCCATTTCCTGAAACGGCTGCCCGGTTGCTTTTCTATTCCCCTTTATGATATTCAACAATGCCATATAATCAGCATAGGCTCGTGAAGCCGCAGAGTTTTCATACCGCTCTGTAAAAAATGATGACCACAAATATTTCTTTAGCAACACATTTGCTTGCCCTGCCTGATCCCCCGTTTCAGGAATCCGGGTATATAAAGCCGCTATAACAGCTAATACAGCATTAGTCGGTAAACGCTCTTCATCAAATAATTTATGATTTTCCAGAAACCCAGCCATCTTAGAAAGACCCTTTACCATACTGTCCCATTGATCGACTAATAATTTTTTATCCATATCCCAAATGCCGACGCGGTTAGGCACCTTCTCCTGCATCAATGCAGAAGTGTTCAAAATGAGATACGATAAATCAAAATAGCGACCTACAGCCGGGTGCGATGCATTCAATTTCTCCTGGAGCTGATGGAGCGAAGTATCTTTCAGACCTTCTATTTCTGCAACGATAATATCATATTGCGTTAATGGCTTACTGTTGGTATTCATATTAATAAACACCTCCAGGGCTGTATCTTTAGAAGTGCTTGAAGGAAGTGCTAAAAATGGGAGATTATAATGTTTAATTGTCTCCCGGTATTTGTTGATCAGGTTAAGGAGATTTTGCTTTTCCTCTGTATAATTTTCAAAAGCTTTTTCAAACTCAGGGTTGCCCGCTTGTGGCTTTTTTGATTCAAGAGCAGCTTTAACCCAGGATTCAATTTCCGGGCTGATATCGATCGGCCTGAATAATTCCATAGGAATACATCCTCTATTAAAACATTCCTGAGGATCATCTGCCCACAACGGCATAAGTCGTTTTCTCCGTTTTCCTATCCATCGATTTTGACAGAGCACTTTAGTTTTTATTGCCTGGCCCTGTTCTTCTTCTTCGGCCATTGGACTATCCGTGTACCAAATAGTATCGTAGTCCCGGACATACAGAAAATACTTCTCCAGTTCATAGTTATTGTGCAAAGCCCTCCAAATAGCCGTCAGTCGTTGTTGCCCATCCAGAAGGTGTTCATTAACTTTTGGATACGGTGGCTCTTTAAATTCAGCCGTGACCATATAGCGTGAAATGAATTTTTCCTGATCAACCTCCAATACCAATGTAATGCCTAAGGGTAAATCATGCATGATCATGGTGAGTAAACTTGAAATGCGACCTTTATCCCATGCTTCATGCCGCTGAAAACGGGGTAGTTTGATTTCGCCAAAACGAATCTTGTTGTACCAAACTTCTATTTTACGGTCTCGGGCTTGTACGCTCATGATTTAAATTTATTTTGGATGGTACATTAATTAAGTAATAAAATATTTCATATGGTTTATTGTTCGATAAAACTTTCCATCACTTCAGTCTCTTAATTAGAATTGCCAAATCTGCCTCTTTACGTCTGGATAATTTCTTGCCTCGGGTATGTTCAAAAAAAGAGTAATCAAGTTCAATTAATTTAATGCCATGCTGAGGTAAAACATCTCTTCTTCTCTGATCGTATCGTCTTCGTTGTTCGCCTCTGCCAACTCCACTTACTGTTTGTCTTTTATCAAAGAACGTAACTTCTTCGGTATGCTGCCTTTCTTTAAACTCTACCACAAGATTTAATTCCGGATAATAGGCATCAACTGGTAATTTTGATCCTGAATCGCCAACTAAAAAATCAAAACGGTGTTGGCGAATCGCTTTTTGATTCAATACTTCATCACATAAATCAATGATGTAGCTTTCATCACTATGACTTCTTTTATTTGGAATTGTTCTGGATGTCCCTGGCAGCATTATCTTCTACTATTTGACGAGTCGGTATTGGAGCTAACTTAATGGATGAACCAATGATTTTTGCAACACTCAGGAATTGCTCAACGGTATAGCCATTCGAAAAGCCATAATCACTTGCATAGAAACCAAGCTTGCGGATTTTATTCCGAATTCCTTTTTGCTTCGTTGAATCAGCTTTAAGCTTTTCTTTAATTAGCCTAACTATTTCATCGGCCTCAGCCTTTGTAAATGATGATTTACTTTTCATAATTACACTTCGATTTCTCCACTCATCAAACGAGGTAATAAAATATCTCGCGCCTCGCGGAGTTTGGAGTTTTGTTGTTTTAAATTCCAGTTTAATTCAAAATAACTTTTTATAGAATTTCCAAAGGCAGTTACAACTTCTCGTTTAGGATAGTATAATTTTCATGTATACTTTTTGAAATCTCCAATAATGTGGCTCCATTTGCGTTCCCAAGCCAAGTTTTCAACGGCAGTCCTTTCGAAGGCTCATTGAATCAAAAAGAATAAAAACATTCTGATTTTTGAGCTTAGGATAAAATTTCTAACTCCTTGATTTAGGTAAAATGCAGTTTCTGTTCTTGGGCATCATTCCAATCTTACCCGACTTGTCATTAAAATAGTTTTGGCAGCAATAAATTTGCTGAACTTATTTGCAACCTAATTCCGTAATTTTCTTCTCAGTGCCTATGAAACTACAATTGAATTGTGTAGTCAATATCTTTATTGAACCACAGGACTTCTTATCTTTCCAGGAAAACCTTAATCTGTCCAATCGGAACCTTTAACACCAAAACCAGATTTTACATCTGCTAAATCTCCAACTTTCCCCTCAATTAATTTTTCACTGCTCATTAGTAATTTGTAATCAACAAACGCCTTCTCCTCCAACAACTTTATCCTTTTCAGGTTATTTTCAATCAAATCATCATACGCAGATAAAATGGATGCGATGCGGCGCTGGGTGAAGGATTGAACTTTAAACCCCGCAATAATTCAAGTCGTATTCCTTTATAGAGGTTGCGCCAACCAACCTGCAATCTCTTATTTGTATTTACGATAGCATAGTAAAAATTTATTGTCAATCTTCATTTGGAAACGTTTTTTGGTTTAGCCACATAATAGTTGATAAAAGCTCCCTCCCATGAAGTTATCCAATGAAAGTTCGACTGATCCACAATTTGCAATCTACTGCGACTAAGTGATAATTCCCTTGTCATAAAGATAATTTTCAGAGTAACCAATAATCCCATTGGAGCCAAAAGCCGGAAAAACTCCTCTTTCTGATGGCTTAATTGTTTTCCCATTATAGAAATCAACGAATTTATCTAAGGTTAAATTCTCCCACTTCATATCGCCAACTCTTTAAAATTCTCAGCAATAGCCTTCGCCAAAGCAAAAGCTTCTTCATTCAACCCTTCCAGCTCAATATGTATTTCGTTCAGGCGTTCTTCGTAGTCGAAGTCGTCATCCGTGGTGGTATCTACACCCACGTATCGGCCTGGACTTAAACTCCAGTCCTTCGATTCAATTTCAGTGCGGCTAACGACTTTGCAGAGTCCTTCTACATCGGCATATTTACCTGTGGGAAAACGGCTCGTGAGCCAATGTGCCTGTTTCCAGAAATACTCTGTTTCGTGCAGCAGTCCGGGTTCATCTTCATTGGGATTTCCGCTGAGTTGCACTTGCAGGTCTTTCAGTTGTTGGAGTAATTCTTTCAGGCTTGCTTGTTTGGCATCCGGCTGGTTCAGTTCCTTCCAGTCTTTATTCTTACTCAGTTGAAATTCCTTTTGAGCATTTGCCAGAACATCCAGCAATTGCTTCATGAGTTTATCCTGACTTTTCTTCAGCGTTTTGCAGAGCTGTGCAATTTCCTCCAATGCCTTCAACTCCGGCTCCGCCCCTTTTACCGCGGAGATGAATTGCTGCTGATCCTGAAACACCTTCTCTGCTTCTTCAAAATGCAAGGCTGAGGTAAATGATTTCGCTTCTTTGTTTTCTTTCTCCAACTGCACTGCAAAATCCTTCAGCGTTTTGTGAATAGATTTAAACAGTCGCTGAAAGTCATGCACGGCCTCCGCGCTTTCGGAAGCAAAACCGGCTGCCGCCTGCAGGTAACCTTCCACGGTATCTTCAAACTTATTGGTATTCCCTCTGTAGAGATTCACAATACAGACCAGTTCTGCAATTGTTCGGGACTAAAATCATTTACCTTACTCGTCACCTTCCGGTAAATCTTACGCGCGTCCAGCATGAGCACTTTATCCTGCTGCGCTTTGTCCTTTTCCTTTGCTCTGTCGAAGAACCACAGCGTACAGGGCAGCGAACGGGTATAGAAGAAGTTATTTCCAATCGCCACCATCACATCCACCGCACCGGTCTTCACCAGTTTCTCCCGTATATCTTTTTCGCTATGTCCGGCATCACTGGCAGAAGACGCCATCACAAAGCCCGACCTTCCTGTAGGTTTCAGGTAATTATAAAAATATTGTATCCAGAGGTAATTGGCATTATCGTTCTTCGGCAGGTTCACTTTTCCATCGAGCACCAGTCGCGGATCCTTCTTCACGATCTCCTTCCCCTTGTCCACACCATCCACGTTAAAAGGAGGATTCGCCATCACGAAATCACATTTCCCTGTGAGGTCGTGTTTATCCTCATAAAAAGTATTCCCCTCCTGAATATTCCCTTCCAGTCCGTGCACGGCCAGATTCATCTTTGCCA
Organism: Bacteroidota bacterium; assembly: GCA_016713925.1. Classification (NCBI taxonomy): domain Bacteria; kingdom Pseudomonadati; phylum Bacteroidota; species Bacteroidota bacterium. The sequence continues at coordinate 116,538 of JADJOH010000004.1, read as the reverse complement.
GCTTCGTATTCAGCTCGGCTTTTTCCTGACCGTAGAAGGTCACTTTCTCGGCAGGATTCAAACCACTACTCTCGATAAAATAGCCCGTCTGCACAAACATACCCGCACTCCCGCATGCCGGATCAAACACAATGCCGTGGTCGGGTTCAATCACATTCACGATCGTCTGCACCAGACTCATGGGTGTAAAGAACTCCCCGCCTTCCTGAGCGCCTGTCATCGCAAACTTATTCAGGAAATACTCATAAATTTTTCCGAAGAGATCTCCTTCTGCATTCCTCAACACTTCCTTATCGAAAATGCGAAGCAGTTCCCGCAACAGGTCCCGGCTAAAAACAGAAAAGCTTCTCGGCAAGACTCCCTTCAGGTTCTCATACTCGTCCTCTATAATCTGCATCGCATGATCAATCGCCTCACCGGTATCCTCGCTTTCGGGCAATGCCACCAGATAATTGAACCGCGCCTTTTCGGGGAGGTAAAGCGCATTCTTCTCCTCGAAATCCTTCTTCGTCACGGCACGACGGCCCCGCTGCGGATGCGTTGGCAAGTCTTTCTCCACCTCCACCCGCACCTTCTCAAAACGGTTAAAGGCATGACGGAGGAAGATCAGCCCCAGCACGGGCAATGAATATTCGGAGGCGGTCAGTTTACTATTCGCTCTCAGCTGATCGGCGGCGCGCCAGAGTTCGGCTTCAAGTTTTCGGAGTTGATTGGCTTGCATAGATAGAATTACGTTAACAAGCCGGAAATAGTGGAGACCATAAAACCGGCTTAAAGTTCCCCTTCAAAAATAAACGGGAAGTTTGGGAAATACAAGAGGGATGGGGGATTTTTTTGGGATTGACCTGAGTTGACAAAATGAGGGGGATTCTCCTTCAACCCATCATTTACAACTTTCTCAATATCGCCTTCATTTTCCGATTTTTAAAACGCTTATGAGCATGTTCCTCTCCGGAATAGTACACATCCGCCATCATCTTCAATAATTGATAGCGTTCATCCTCCGTAAATTTTCCATTTTCAAAAATATAGTCTATGTCTGTAAATAAGGCCATATACTTGTTATCATACTGATGCATGGAAATTTCCGCATTAAAAAACCTCCAGTAATCCGGTTTGATCCACTGAAACTTCTTATTAAAATGATTATTTATTTCTTGCAAATCCAGAGGTGAGAAAAAGACAAGCAGATAAGCTCTAACAGTGTCATTTATTAAAAGCCATATATTAATATCTGTAATCCCGTCAATCGTAAAAAGCTCCACATTCTTTGAAAGATGCATTGTTGAAATACTATCATTGGTGCGTTGCCTTAAATTTTCTAAAGTAGAAACATGTGCTTTTATATAATTTTGAGCAGAAAGGTTCTGGCTGAGCAGGAGGCTCATGAGTAGCATTATAAAAGTGCGTTGCATGGTTTGGTTGTTAGGTAATAAATTAGTTAGTAATTTTTCAGTACGAATACACCTTCTTCCTGCCTTTGGTAATGGCAGTATATTGCCAACGGTAATCATCCTTTTTAAACCAGGGGTGAAGGATGATGTTGTCCCATTCCCCTCCCTGGGCTTTGTGACAAGTAAGCGCATAACCATACCTTAAGCGCAGCGCTCCCAGATATGGATCGTCGGAATTACGAAGTGTTTCTCTGAATTTTTTGTTTTTGGCAATTCGATCATGATATAAGGCTTGTTCTGTTTCATATACCAACTCACCCTTTTCAGAAGTTAATACTTCAAGAAGAGCTTTGGAATGGATAAAACTACTTTCTCCATTTTCGTCTTGAACAGCTAACTCAACATCCATAAAAGTAAGTCCGGCCACTTTCTCCATGCTATACTGATTTACACTTGTTATAAATGCAGGCTCTCCTTTCAAAAGTAATTTCCCTTCTCCCGACCAGGATTGATTCAGCACTACCGCATCATCTTTCATCAATATTTGCGGTTGTTTAAATTTTCGGCTACGGTATGCTGAATTAAACCAATTTACATCTTTATTCGTGAATGCAATAAATGCCACATCATTGTGCTGATCCTTCTTATGCAATTTACTAAAAGTAGAAAGTGCATCTGAAATATTGTACAATTTTGGTAACTGAAGACCGGGAAAGACACTTTGCTGTTCCATGCTGTTTCTAAGTTGTATGGCATTAGAAAGGATGTAGCTATCGCTATTTTGACGCATTACTTCTTTTAACTCCATCATAATTACTTTCAATTTATAATGATCGGAAATATGCTGAGGGTCAAGAGCTGCGGAAAAATTACGATTTACAGGAGGCAATTGAAAGCGATCGCCTATAAAGATGATCTTATTACCAGGATTTCCTTCTTTCACAAACTCTATCAAATCAGCCAGCAGGGATTTAGTAGCAATAAATTTTTCATCTCCACCCAAGCGATCAGAGATCATTGAAGCTTCGTCTATAATAAAAACAGATAGCTTTTGAGATAAATTTAATTTCCTAGTAAGGCGTATGTTTACGCCATTACTGCCTGACTCCGTTGTATAAATGAGACTATGAATAGTTTTGGCATTGCGTCCCGTTTTTCCGCTGATCACTTTGGCAGCTCTTCCTGTTGGGGCGGCTAAAAAACACGGTGTACCTTTAGCGGCCAACCAGAGGACAATGCCTGTATCAATGATGTTTTCCCGGTGCCTGCCGACCCGCGTAAGATAAAAGCATCTTCACCCTCAGGGTTAGCAACGAATTTTTCTAATGCATTTAAAACCATTGTCTGTTCCTTTCCGGGTGTTAGGGTACAATATTGCAAGAGCTGCTTGGTAGATACAGTGTTTGTTGTCATAGTTGTTTGTTTTATGGTTGCAAATTTGACTATGCATTCTGCACTCTAATTGCAATTATAACTGCCCCTGAAGAATAAAAACAGAAAAAAGGGGCAGATATACATCGCACGGATAAATTACTTTATCACGAATGCAGAAAAGCTACCTGCCGCTATCATTTCTTATGCCACAACGCACCCTTAAAGATAATTTAATGACTACCAGTGATTTAAAAAAATAAAGGTTTTTGAATGGATTAGGTGATTGATTAAATATGTCAAAAATTGAATGCTCTCATTCAATTTTTGAATCATAGCTCATGTGTTTTAAAAAACCATTTACTTTGTAAATAACTACAATTGAAAAAATTAGTGTCGGGTCATAGTGGAAATTTACAACCTTAAATTTACTGCTTAAATAAAATTCTTTTCAAATAAATATTGGTTTGCGGGTGGAATAATGTTTTGTGGAACACTTCCGGGACCGGCGAACAATTGAATTCCTCGGGTTTTATATCTTTTCTGATAACTGATCAGGTCGCTTGTATCTTTAATTTGAACTACGGCAGAAAAATCTGAAAAGCGGCCTCCCCAATTAGATGCCAGCTTTTGTTGCCCTTCAATTTGTTTCAACATTGCGTTTTTCCCCGACTTGGATTCAATAATATAAACCTTTAAGTCGCCGGTAAATATTAATAAGTCATATTCGGCACTTGTGGAACCGGGTGCGGTGTTGGATGAAATCTTTATTCCCTTAAACACTTGAAAAAACGGAAAAGGAGTAACATTCCTTACCGGCTCAAGTATTAACTTGTTGACCTCACATTCAAATACATCACCCTCGGTCCCCACACATGCAGCACTTAAGTAATCACCTAATTGAGAGGTATGTTCAATCAACGATTCATTGTAATTTAATATATCATACCCCTTCAAACTAATCATTTCCTTAAATGATAGTTTTGGTTTCAATTTTGAAATAGTTTCTACAAGACCACCATCCTGTTTTAATTGATACGTTAATACATCCAGTCTTTTAATATCAGGAGCTGCAAATATCAAATTGGGCGACGGGTGACTTACTTTATTCAGTTTATACATGGCATCCCATAGCCCTAAAATTTGCTGTCTGCTCCCGTTTCCAAGATTAACAATTACTTTACTTGAATCATCAAGATTTCCTTTAATTAAATCATAAATTAGTTCCGAAACATCCTGGACAGAATGCTCATGTACCGTTTTCAATAAAATAGGCTTATCACATTTAAATCCCATTCTGTTAAATACGTTTAAAGATTGATCCACCCAATTTTCCGAAGAGGAGGTGACTGTTATCAATGGAATAATTCGCTTAGCAGAAAAATGTTGTGCTGTCAATAATAAGTTCAGGTTGTATTCACTCAAGATCGAAATTAATATGACTTCCATGGTTCGAAATGTTTTTTTCAAATATAAATTATTTACTGCATTCTCCTGCATATTTAAACATAACAAAATCCTGCTAAAATACTTTAATACTTAATCCTTATTATGATGGAATTACTTTTTCGAGTCCAAGGAATAATTGGTGCTAAACTTGGTTGGTGCTGGTCTTAATCCATATTATTCTGGAATTACTTTTTCGTGTTCAACATGAAAGATGTTAAAAAGAATGTCGTAAAGTCTTAATCCTTATTATTCTGGAATTACTTTTTCGAGACCAATATATCACTACAAACAAATTATAAATCCAAAGTCTTAATCCTTATTATTCTGGAATTATTTTTTCAAGTTCGATTGCAGGCGGTGAAATGATCGTAAGCGAACAGTCTTAATCCTTATTATTCTGGAATTACTTTTTCGAGGAAGCATTAGCGCAGTTTGAAATCGACAACGCTATGTCTTAACCTTATTATTCTGGAATTACTTTTCGAGACGTGGAGTTTGTAGCTACAGAATCTGATAAACACGTCTTAATCCTTATTATTCTGGAATTACTTTTTCGAGTGCTAAACACCTCCACGACAAATACAGCCTACATCCTGTCTTAATCCTTATTATTCTGGAATTACTTTTTCGAGAAGGTTAAAAACCTGATGACCGTTGAAAGGGCTTCAGCGTCTTAATCCTTATTATTCTGGAATTACTTTTTCGAGTGGTGACAAGATGCAATTTATTGATTTAAGAAAAACGGTCTTAATCCTTATTATTCTGGAATTACTTTTTCGAGAGAAGAAAACCACGAGTGGTGGTATTTCTCAAAAGTGTCTTAATCCTTATTATTCTGGAATTACTTTTTCGAGAACTGTGACCTATGATTATGCAACTAAGAGCGTAATGTCTTAATCCTTATTATTCTGGAATTACTTTTTCGAGAGATCATTAAGCGTGCAATTGCTTGTGCAGAGGAAGTCTTAATCCTTATTATTCTGGAATTACTTTTTCGAGAAAACAAGATTATTCCGAACAGAAACAGCGTCTAAGTCTTAATCCTTATTATTCTGGAATTACTTTTTCGAGGAGATGATTGCTTTCAAGGAAAGCAATAACATCGCTGTCTTAATCCTTATTATTCTGGAATTACTTTTTCGAGAAAGAGATCGAAATCGTACACACCGATCCAGCGAGTCTTAATCCTTATTATTCTGGAATTACTTTTTCGAGAAAAACAAAGATTGTTGTTGATAGTCGTAACGAATAGTCTTAATCCTTATTATTCTGGAATTACTTTTTCGAGACTCGTAAGAGTCGTGAAGAATCACCTGAAAATCTTGTCTTAATCCTTATTATTCTGGAATTACTTTTTCGAGTGGTGTGCTGATGAAGTAACTGTTGGTGAAGTAATTGTCTTAATCCTTATTATTCTGGAATTACTTTTTCGAGTTCGTCAGGGTTACTACTCAAACCAGGACAGGGAGTCTTAATCCTTATTATTCTGGAATTACTTTTTCGAGCTTATGTGCATTGGTTGTTGGTGTTTACCATACAGGGTCTTAATCCTTATTATTCTGGAATTACTTTTTCGAGTGCTCAGAAAGATGAGTATGGCTCCGCTGACAAAGGTCTTAATCCTTATTATTCTGGAATTACTTTTTCGAGGTTGTTGGTGTTGCTATTGGATTTAATGGTAAAGTCTTAATCCTTATTATTCTGGAATTACTTTTTCGAGCCAATCTTGAAGAAAAGCACCAAACTAAGTATTTGGTGTCTTAATCCTTATTATTCTGGAATTACTTTTTCGAGACTATGAACATTGCATGTAAAGTAATTGAATTAAGTCGTCTTAATCCTTATTATTCTGGAATTACTTTTTTCGAGGAAACATTCACCGTCACTGCATTGGGTGAAAATGTCTTAATCCTTATTATTCTGGAATTACTTTTTCGAGGACGAGAAGTGCTGGTTGATAGGGCTTTGTTTTAAGTCTTAATCCTTATTATTCTGGAATTACTTTTCGAGCGATATTGAGTTGCTTGCATCATATCTTCGTTTAGGGTCTTAATCCTTATTATTCTGGAATTACTTTTTCGAGAGAGAGCCTTTGGTGGTGCCTCTGTTGATGCTTTGTCTTAATCCTTATTATTCTGGAATTACTTTTTCGAGTCATCGATACGTTCTTTGATGACTTTGAAGATGAGTAGTCTTAATCCTTATTATTCTGGAATTACTTTTTCGAGCTTTAAACCTATCCTTAAAGGATAACAACGAACAACGTCTTAATCCTTATTATTCTGGAATTACTTTTTCGAGAGAAATCAAAGTTAAACATTGCTGGAGGGGGCATGGTGTCTTAATCCTTATTATTCTGGAATTACTTTTTCGAGACGGCAAGAAAGAGCGTATCAAAGACGCTGAACGCGTCTTAATCCTTATTATTCTGGAATTACTTTTTCGAGAAGGCAAACTGTATGCCTAATCCGAACATGACTAGTCATAGTCTTAATCCTTATTATTCTGGAATTACTTTTTCGAGGTTGAGGATGGCTCAGGCTATTGCTACAACTACCAAGTCTTAATCCTTATTATTCTGGAATTACTTTTTCGAGCCACAAATAAAAACTAACCCATGAACAGAACAGAAGTCTTAATCCTTATTATTCTGGAATTACTTTTTCGAGACCTATTATATGTTCTATTGAATATAGATAGTGTAGTCTTAATCCTTATTATTCTGGAATTACTTTTTCGAGCGCCAATCGAAGGACTGCACACTACCCATAAAATCTAGTCTTAATCCTTATTATTCTGGAATTACTTTTTCGAGTTTCCCGAGAAAAACCGAGACCAAACGCCCCATAACCAGTCTTAATCCTTATTATTCTGGAATTACTTTTTCGAGCATTGATAATAAAACCTTTAAGGTCACCTGTACAGGTGTCTTAATCCTTATTATTCTGGAATTACTTTTTCGAGCGAGATGATTCTGTTCAAAGAACAGAACAACATCGGTCTTAATCCTTATTATTCTGGAATTACTTTTTCGAGTTAGAAGCCAGAGCAGCAGAAGAAGACAAACTTTCATTCTGTCTTAATCCTTATTATTCTGGAATTACTTTTTCGAGACGCCTGAACAAGGCACAGTTGAACATGGTTATCAAGGTCTTAATCCTTATTATTCTGGAATTACTTTTCGAGTATTGTTTTAACTACCAAGAGATAGGACCTAGTAGGTCTTAATCCTTATTATTCTGGAATTACTTTTTCGAGTACAATCGAAAACGCTGCCGCGATGGCATCGTTCTTGTCTTAATCCTTATTATTCTGGAATTACTTTTTCGAGTATCGTTATTTATTCTAACAATTAAAATCTATTAATGTCTTAATCCTTATTATTCTGGAATTACTTTTTCGAGGAACGAATTTCGTCTTACTAAGAAGAGCATGGCGAAGTCTTAATCCATATTATTCTGGAATTACTTTTTCGAGCTCGACTGATTATGTCGGGTGAGGCGTTCAGAGGTTTGTCTTAATCCTTATTATTCTGGAATTACTTTTTCGAGAATGAAGCTAATTCAACTATCCAACGCTCATGACTTGTCTTAATCCTTATTATTCTGGAATTACTTTTTCGAGTGAAGACTACGAAAACATTCCTCTTGATACTATCAAAGTCTTAATCCTTATTATTCTGGAATTACTTTTTCGAGGGGCTGATGAGTTGATTGGTCAATCTAAAGAGTGCATTGTCTTAATCCTTATTATTCTGGAATTACTTTTTCGAGCTATGATAAAGACGATTATAGTGGTCATGCAAGTGATGTCTTAATCCTTATTATTCTGGAATTACTTTTTCGAGAGGTAAGGATTTCATCGTTACCGCATTAGGTGAGAAGTCTTAATCCTTATTATTCTGGAATTACTTTTTCGAGATGCCTTAAACCTAACCTAAATGAAAACAGCAGAAGTCTTAATCCTTATTATTCTGGAATTACTTTTTCGAGGCCTATTGAACTTGCTGATGGTAAGGTTGCGAAGACGTCTTAATCCTTATTATTCTGGAATTACTTTTTCGAGACCAATCGTATTGTAGTGCTACGTTAGCTCTCAATGTCTTAATCCTTATTATTCTGGAATTACTTTTTCGAGGTAAGCCTTATTAACCAGACGAGAAGTGCTGGTTGAGTCTTAATCCTTATTATTCTGGAATTACTTTTTCGAGATCCTTACAAAGCACCAAATATCTTTCTTCGAAACGTCTTAATCCTTATTATTCTGGAATTACTTTTTCGAGACCTAATATTTCGATTATCCCAATTACTTCTTTACCTGTCTTAATCCTTATTATTCTGGAATTACTTTTTCGAGACAATTCTAAAAACCAAAGAAATGAGCACAAAGAGTCTTAATCCTTATTATTCTGGAATTACTTTTTCGAGTGAAGTCAATAGAATACACTAATGGCGAGATTGGCAATGTCTTAATCCTTATTATTCTGGAATTACTTTTTCGAGGAAGCGATCAAAAAGCATTATGAACAGTATTTAAAAGTCTTAATCCTTATTATTCTGGAATTACTTTTTCGAGTTCCAACATCTAAGCTCTAAAAACCTAAAAAAATGTCTTAATCCTTATTATTCTGGAATTACTTTTTCGAGATAAAGTGAAGGTCTCTGAACGCCAGCAACTGAAGGGTCTTAATCCTTATTATTCTGGAATTACTTTTTCGAGGTGGATAGTCGTAGCGACTATGCAGAGCAAAAATCGTCTTAATCCTTATTATTCTGGAATTACTTTTTCGAGAAAAATTATGGCAACAAAAGCAGAAACATTAGCTTGTCTTAATCCTTATTATTCTGGAATTACTTTTTCGAGTTATAGGGCTCTTGTTTTAATGATTCAGAAATTCTTTGTCTTAATCCTTATTATTCTGGAATTACTTTTTCGAGGCCCCACTGCTTAATGTGGAATGCGGGGACTAAGTCTTAATCCTTATTATTCTGGAATTACTTTTTCGAGCAATTCACTCCAGCTCAGGAGTTTAAACAAGAGCTAAGTCTTAATCCTTATTATTCTGGAATTACTTTTTCGAGAACCAAAAGAAAATGGCTAAATTGAAAGTAATGTTTGTCTTAATCCTTATTATTCTGGAATTACTTTTTCGAGCTTTAAGGATTGAGGGTGAATCCTTCACTACTGAAAGTCTTAATCCTTATTATTCTGGAATTACTTTTTCGAGATTTCACTTAAATGTGATATGAAAAAGGAATTGATTGTCTTAATCCTTATTATTCTGGAATTACTTTTTCGAGATTAAGTGCACAGTAGTAGAAATGAAAGAAGGGAAAGTCTTAATCCTTATTATTCTGGAATTACTTTTTCGAGTTGATAAGGTAGATACTGATAAAGGTGTGCCAATACGTCTTAATCCTTATTATTCTGGAATTACTTTTCGAGAAACAAAGATCGTAGTTGATAGTCGTAGCGAATATCAGTCTTAATCCTTATTATTCTGGAATTACTTTTTCGAGCAGAATGGCTGGGAACGGTAGATTCCCTCCTGCAGTCTTAATCCTTATTATTCTGGAATTACTTTTTCGAGTTACTGCATTAGGTGAGAAGGTTCGGCAGTAACAAGTCTTAATCCTTATTATTCTGGAATTACTTTTCGAGATGATCAAGAAATGAGATTCAACCGAATTGGGTGTCTTAATCCTTATTATTCTGGAATTACTTTTTCGAGTCGTCTTTTCGTATCAATTTGTCTTTCAGATATTTTTGTTGGTAAATTGAGTTGCTTTCTTTGTTTTTCATAAAATTATATCCTTGTTTTTGAAGGCTGCAAAGGTACTAAAAGAAGAGCGTATTTTTACCTTCAATAATTAATTCAACGTCTACTTGTTCGCCTACCATTTTCATACTGCGTAAATTGTCCTCTGCTACTTGCAAAAATAATATACTATCTGTATTGTTATACATATCCTGTACTTTTTTTAAGGTAGAATGTATTTCCATAAAAACTTTACGATCTATCTGTGCCAGAAATACTGACTTCTGTACTCTGATGCAGCCTTTGCGAATGAGATATTTTGAGATCTTTGTTCTCACTTTATTGTTTTCAATATCGTAAAATATAAAACATAACATTTCATTTATTTTTTTGAACCGGCCTTTTTCATGAAGAGTAAAATGGCTTCGATGCGCTGATTCAGATTTTGAATGGTATCATCAAATTTTGATGGGTTCATGGCGGGAGGTGAAGTAATGCCCGCTGCACGAATCCGTGCTATTTGCATTGAAAATGAGTCTTCAGGACTTTTCTTCCCTTTCTTTTTCATATTCCGGCACAAGTCTGGTTAATGGTTAAAATGTAATTGCACCCACCTAAAAATAAGAAAACTATGACAACCTTCCAACTCTTCTCCGGTAATTCTGTTCGTGATAGCAAAAATGATACACTAACTCCTATTTCAATGACCGAGGTGTTCCGCAAAATCGCAGCACCGGAGCCCGCCTTATCTGAATTGGTTAATAAACTACGTATCATGTACACTATTGATAAGAGAAAATATGCGGACATGAAAGTACATCTTCCCTATATTATCGCCGCTTCCTTCAAATCTCACATTCGTAACACATCAAACTTTGAAAAAATAGATGGCTTCTTTATTGACCTGGACGAGCTTCCCTCCCATGGTATTGACCCTGACACCTTAACCGCTTCCCTTAAAAACGATGAGCGGATTGTTTTGCTATTCCGATCTCCGGGTGGCTATGGGCTAAAGCTGTTGTTTCAATTAGCAAGCCCAATCTACAACACCAAGCAATTTACAGATTTCTATAAAGCATTTACCCTGCGTTTTGCCCGTCAATATCAATTAGAGAAGGTGCTTGATTTTAAAACTTCTGATGTAACCCGTATCTGCTTTCTGAGCGTGGATCATCATGCCTATTTGAACACGGCTGTCACTTTAGTAGAAGTATCTGATTATATTACTACTGATCCGCATTGCTTTACCGATGACGTAGGAGAAAACATCTCTTTTCCGGAAGTGGAACCGAAAGAACAAAATACCATTGAATCCCCTGTGAAAAGTGATTCAATTATACCCAGGCAAGTCATGCATGATATTTCAAAACTTCTTTCTCCAAACCCTGCGGTAATAAAACATCCAAAGACCTACTATGTGCCTCCACAATTGGATCGTATTGAAGGTTACTTAGAGCCCATTTTACAGGAACAGGACATACGAATCTCAGAAGCTAAGCCTATCCAATACGGTAAACAATTACGCTTTATATCCGGTAATTCCTTTGCAGAAATAAATATTTTTTATGGTAAAAACGGCTTCTCTATTGTTAAAACAACACGTAAAGGATATGATCCAACACTCTGCAACCAAGTTTTAAATGTACTCTCCTCCTGCCTTATTTATGCCGGGTCTCCATCAACCGTTTAAAAGGAATGAAGCCAATTGCTGCATTTCAAGATCAATATGTGTTGCCCGACTACGGCTTAATCCATTCAATACAATTATTTCATCTATGTAGTCATTGAAAGCTTGTATTAATATGCGTTTCCCTTCATTGTTTAACCAAAAAGCGCCATCTTCTACATCAAAAAATTCAATGAATATTACTTCCTGCATACATACACTGATCACAACATTATCTGCCCAAACCCTGTATTTTTCAATAACATCATAAACAAACACCGGCTTATTGTAATCATCGCGGTGATGGATCCCAATAGAAGGATCAATCCCCGCTTTAATCAAGGCAGATTCAACCTTACCATACAATATACCATAGGTATAATTCAATAAGCAATTAAACATATCTTCAGCCGGATGCTGACTTCTCTTCTCAAAAAATACTGATGAGGCAAATGACTAATTACCGTTTCAAAATACACTCTTGAGGCATTCCCTTCTAAACCTCTCAACACTGCACCCGCCTCAGAGGGTAACTTCATAAACATACCATTACTGACCTTTAGTAAACTACCATAAGACTGAATTACAATCTGCATATTGAAGTATGAAAAGAAAATCCACCTCTAAGATAATCATTTCCTGGATTGCCACAGGCAACGACTTTAAAAATGGTTCTGTAAATAAAACCGGACCTAATTATGCCATGCACAGATTCTTTTATACAGATGCAAAATTTCATTTGCTGTTACATGCCGAAACCGGGGATCCGTTATACCAAAAAAATGCTGAAATACTGTCCTCCTCTTTAAAAAAGGACTTTAAGGACCACACCATTCAACTGGAATCCATAAAAATTGGAGATGTAATTTCATTAAATGAGATCTTGCCAAAAGTAAGTCAACTTCTGTTAAAATACGAAGAATATGAAATAGATCTCTTTATTTCTCCGGGAACTCCTATGATGCAAGTAGCCTGGGTAATGACACATCTTGGCAAAATTGGCAATACGCGGCTCATACAATCGAGACGTCCTGAACATTCTAAAAATAATATCTCAGAATTTTTTACAACGGAAATTATTCCATCTGCAATTCCATATTTCATTCTTATCAAAGAAAACTCAAAAACAAATAAGGAGGAAAATGAATACATTGAGACCGGGATTGAAACTGCGATTTTTCGAGCAAATCAAATCTCGGGAATTGATAATATAAACACATTGATTACCGGGGAAACGGGCACGGGAAAAGAAGGAATGGCTAATTTGATCCATAGCTCCAGCTCCAGAAAAAGTCATCCATTTATAACCATAAATTGTTCTGCATTTTCTGATGAACTTTTAGGGGCTGAATTATTTGGATCTGTAAAAGGTGCATTTACGGGTGCTGTGGACAGGAAAGGCCTCTTTGAAACCGCTAATGGGGGAACTGTTTTTTTAGACGAGATTGGTGATATCAGTCCTAAAATGCAACAATCCTTATTGCGTGTTCTACAGAACAGAACATTTATGCGACTAGGAGAAACCAAGGAAATAAAAACTGACGTAAGAATTATCACAGCAACCAATAAACGGTTAGAAGAAATGAGTTACTCCGGTTTATTTCGTTCAGATTTGTTTTACAGACTAAACCAAACCAGAATACACTTGCCGGCATTATTCGAGCGGGGTGAAAATGCCATAAAACAAATTGTTAATCAAAAATCTAAAGAGCGGAGTGGCTTATACAAAAAACCTGCTTTACATTTGAATAAAGACGCCTGGTCGCTTTTAACATCCTATCGTTTCCCGGGCAATATTCGTGAGTTGGAAAACATAATCGATGAACTTTATATTTTTAAGGAAGATGAAAATATAACAAGTATGGATCTATCCCCTCTCTTAAAAAGCACCTCTTCAAAAGAAAATACAAGAATCAATACAGTAGTTTTGCTTAAAGATGTAATTCGTAACCATTGTAAAAGCACATTGGAAATTCATCAATCAAAGGCCAAAACTATCAAAGCATTAGGGATCAGCATAAATACTTTAAATAAATACCTGGAAGATTGAAGCCATTATTTCAGGATGTTTTAAAATCTTATGCAAAAAAAATGCAGTTATCACTCCCTCGATTCTCTTGGAAGAAACAACAAAGTAAATTTCCCATCAATAATATCTTCCATAACCACCATATCATTAATCTCCCAAATCCTAACCGCAGGATCAGGTCGCTCGAATTGCTCATCGAGATAGACAATGAATGAATAATAAGAACTCGACTCGTCAAATTTAATTATATAAGTGCACACGATTCCGTGATCAATTTGCCACATCAGCATGATGTCGCCTTTTGAAGTATAATATACTTTTGATTTATCCGGCATTTTAAATGACCGGGTTTTTACTCTTTCTTCTTTAAGTTTTAGTAAAAATTGCTTTTCATCTAAACCGAGAAGTGGTTGAGCAAAAAGTTGATTAGGTAAACTCAATATCGCTATTGCGATGCATACCAGAAAACGGACAGGGAAGCTGAAGTTATCTCTCATATTATGTTCTTGTTTTTTGAAATTTTACTTAACAGCAATGGCATTCATGATTTTCTCCGTAGTGGTTGCTGGTATTGTTTTTACATTGATTACTTTCATTCCGAAAAGCCAATCCTTCCAAAAATACTCCAGTTTCTCCACTTCGGTTTGATCTTCGCACTTCGCCCGGATTCCGACTATATATGCTTGTAATCCCGGAAAACTATATCTGACTTTTAATAGTCCGTAATCCTCTCTGGTAGCCTTTTCTCTCCAGTCCACTCCATGCAATTGTTTTAAAAATAAAGTGGTAGTATGCCTGTTATTGATCTGCTTTTTCGAATTCATATCTTCAAAGTCAAAGTAACCATCCGTCAGGACTATCAGTGTATTATCATAGCCATTCCTAACATCATTTACCAATTGCTCATTAAAGTATCTCCAAAGATCACTACCACTATAATCAGTGCTTGCTTTGGATTTTCCGGAAATAACATACAACTCCTTTAATCTTTGTTCAAAAGACTTAGAAAATGATTTAAGTGCATTAAGCCTGGCGGCAGTTGTTTGTTTACTCAAATCCAGTGTCAGCGCTTCCTCCATTTGATTCGCCAATATGCAATTACTTTTTTGTGGTGCTATAACAATGCTAAATCTGTTACGACAAGTCATAATCAATTGCTGCATGGCATTTCTTCTCAAAACGACGATAAAGATTTGAATTATAATTGAGGTGTCTTTGGAAATCTGACCGGGAACTAGCAAACGATCAGAAAGGTCCAATAATATTATGGTGTTTTGCGGCCTACGGTTCTCCACTGCTAACAAGCATTGAAATGCCAGCAATACGGATAAGCAAAGGATGGTGCGAATTTTTAATGTAGTAGTCATGGCTATGATTTTTAAGGTGTGAAATAATAATGGTGATTATTTGATTGGATGTATTACCGGTTGATCAATTGATCATAAAATGATTTTCTTTTATCGGCTGCCATGCTTGGAATGCCTGCCGGTATTGATGATACACTTCTTTCGCATCGTGGCAATAAAATTTCTTCGCGGGGATTATTGCTGACATATTTCATCCAGCCTTTATAATACGCATCCAGGCTATGCTCAATATCTCCGATGCCTTTATATGAGCGCCCAGCAAGATGTCCACTTTGTTTATCTCGTGGTTGATCTCCAACAATGCTCTTCGCAGCTCCGCCTCATCCTGACGGACTTTTAAATACTTCATTTTGCATAAGACGAAGTGTTAGGATCTCTTTTCTCCTCTCAAGGACAGCTAACCGTTGAGGGTTCTTTTTTTCATGCTCCTGAACTATTATTTCACACAGCAGCTTCCATGAAACATAGGCGCCTAAACCCAGCATAAATACTCCCCAGAACATGAATTCTGTGTAAAGGCATAATCACCTTCCGCGAGACCATTCATTTGCTTTAACTCATGGCTAAATGCTTCAATCTTCCATGCAATAATAAAATCAGCACCAATTGCCAAGATGAGAAAGAATGTAAAGAAGCGTCAGCCCTGTCCATTTAGCTTTTCCCTGCTTTCCTTTAGCCTTTTTTGAAGATAGGACCATACAAGAGCGAGAGCAAAGAAGAAGAACGGACCTATATACACCGCCGGTATTCCACTAGAGAAGGCGAACGGATTTAACACCGCGTTAAAGAGCGAATGGAAAAATCATTTGCAGCCTGTGATACCGCCATTTCAGCATTTAGATCCCGGTAAAAGGCTGAATAAATCGCCGATGAATAAAACAGATAAATAAATGCTGTTAACCCACCAAAAGCAATGATATAAATCCAAAACTTAAAGTTGCTATATCCGGATTGCTGTACCAACTCTTCCGTATTCATATCTATGGCGGCAAGCTGCTCTTCCTTATTTACAATGTCCTTTTGAAGTGCGGGTAAAATATGCTGAATCAGATGATTCAATTCCGTTTCAGGTTTCACTTTTTCGCCCGAATATCCTCACGTAGCATTCGCATCCGTTCAATGTAATCCGTATGTTTCGCTTCGTTCAGATTCTCATCAAGATACTTCCCTGAAACGATATGATTCAGTCCGTTTTGCAAGGCTTCAGGGCTACCCTCATTCAGTCCGGCCTCCACATACCCGTGGTCATCTAAAAACACTCTAATGGGCTCTCGTTGATCAGGCATGGCCCTAAAGACATCCAGATTAACCAGTGCATTTAGCTCTTTTGCGCTTTCGGGTTGAAGTGCCAGCTCATTGTTACCTTTAAACAGGTTACGGATAGGTTGTAAGAAGTTCGTCATAGGGATAGGTTTTAAGGGTTAATTCGTTGAACAATGCAAAAAAACCTATCCCTATTGCAGTCTATTTGCAGTAGCTTAATAAAAAATTAAATATTTTTAAAATATCCTTCTTCGGCTTGTTAAGCTTTCAACAATTTCTGCATAAAAGCGTTCACCTCGTCATAAGGAGGAAGTGTATTATTTCCTACATCAAAGTAATCAAAAAAGCAATGCGTTCAAATCTTCCGCCCTTCCATTTAGCTTACGATTGATCTCCTCTAATGACACACCGGTCATGCTATGGGCCAAATCATTTCTTAATTTACTTAAAGTAGTCAATCCTTCTAAGATGCCCGTAATGCCGGCGGGTCTTTCAGGATGATCTTCCGGGAAAAATAATTATAGACATAACGAAATACTATTCTATTTGGTGTTTTAAAGTCCAATTTAAAATTTGTTCCTGTTATAGGCTTTTCCAAATACTGTTTTAACTCCATGTTAGCATTAATCAAATTTAACCAGGAGGCATGTTTTGAAGAGGAATCATACTCAATTTTTCCACCTAATTTAATTTCCAGAATAGGCTTTAGCAGATTTTCTTCCAGCGTAAAAAAGTCTCCATAAATAATCAGAATAAGCGCCTTGATAAAAGTGAATCATTGCTGAAAAAAACAATTCTCTTTGTATAACATTCAGATTACTCTCCGGTGATAGTTCCTGATACCAGACTGTATAGGTATCCCTGTTATTCAAATCTATCTTCATCAACTCCATCAGGCTTTTTCGTGCTAAATTGAAATCCAGATGGTTTCGGGCAAAGCGCATAGGAGCTCAGATAAAACTCGCTCTTTTTTTTATTTACAATTTCCTTAATCAAACTATAATTGTACTGCTTCAATGCCTGACTAATACTATTTTCATAGAGCTTTTTTCTAAACCCGGACCGGAATAAATCTGTAAATTTTAAAGGCAGAGCATGATCCACCCCTGCACTTTTTTGCAATTGGATGAGATTTGGAAAAAATTCAATCAGATTTAACAACAACCCGGTATTCAATGCATCTACTCCTCCCTGTCCCAGAAAAAAAACTTTATCCGTATCTGCATACGCTTTGTACTGATCGTTTTCACTAAAGTACTTATTAAAAAATTCATACATACTATCCAAAAAAATGATGTTCCGCTCAATTGATAAGGGTTTAAAATCCGCTTGCTTATCTAGTATAAGGTTAAAATCCCTCTTGATTAATTGTTCTAAAATCAATGGATAAAAGAAAGTGTCGTTCTTCTTATACTCTTCCACAGCATCCACCTGATTGGTTACTACTAGTTTTACCCATTTTATGTTAAAACCTTGCTCTCGTATGAAATTAAATGCCGGTTTAATAATTGGATATTCAAACTCACCTACATCAGGAAATTTCCTTTCACGTGAAGACAGATAAGATCCAATCGCACGAGGATTTTTTATGCTGTAAGTTTTCGAATCAGGGTTATAAACCAAGTCTAATCCTGAAACTTCTTGATTCAACTGCAGATCCCGGGTTCCAACTGTAATAAATATACCTGCGTCTTTCATTTCTTAAATCCAACAAACTTCACTTCTTTAATCTTACCTCCTGCTAATTGCGGAACAGAGGCTATGACTATGGAGCCTATTTCAGGATTTGACAGGCCACGCATTAACACTTCGATTGTTTCGTCATGTATCACGAACTTTGCTAACGCTATACCTTCCTTGTTTCCGGTAATAACTCCTTCCACTTTAATACCAGGCTTGAGTTTACCTACAAATGGCAAGGGTTGTCTGGCAGCCTCCTTCAATCGTTCCACCTCAGCCAACTTCATTGCATGCTCTTCAATTTCTTTAAGTTTTTGCGATTCCTTATTTTGGTTATGATCCTTTAGATACCGTTCTGCTTTATCATGATCCATTAATGTCAACTTAACGAATCCGACCGGTGTACCACCATTCACAATTCTTCTTAATTTAGGGAAGGGCATATCTCCATATTCTGTACGACGTACGGCATGTGCAATTTCCTTCTGAACATCTTGCGCCAACACATCCGATTGCCAACCACCAGTGAGCGATTCAAAGCCGGATGCGAATCCAAGTCTTGCTATTGCCTGAAAATCCGATGCCATTGCGTTCTCCACTTCACCTTTCAATCGCTTTAATTCATCAATAAAATTTTCCGCTCCTTTAGGCAAGTTGATAACCGAGGGCTCCATAATTTAATTTCACGTTCAATGAGCTGTAAGGTTTGCATATTAATTGCCTTAAACAATGCTTCCAAAGTAAATTCTTATCACCGGGTAATCGTTCTTTGAATTAATAATTTGCTTTTTAAGATCTTCTGCAATACCAAGTCTACCTACACTCAATGAGCCGGCAGGAATACATTCAATAAATTGACCAACCTCATTTTTCATTTCCCAACGATCCATACCCGTTTGGTTTAAGGTCTCTGCTTTCAAACAAATTGTATCTTCAAATGAATAATCATCTAATCTTAAAGGCGAAACACATCATGATTGGGATCCTTCCCTAATAGCTTACCATTTAATTCTTTTGACTCAATTTAAAGTCTTGCTTATTTAATCTACGATTAAAACATTCCTGACCTAGTCTTTTTAATCCGTCCCATTTTCAAAACCTCTTTAGAAAACCAAGATGTACGAAAACTTCCTTTTAATGAAGAACCCGGAATCATCGGTTTTATATTACCGGAATGGATTTGTTCCCGAATATTGTTTTGATGCGAAGGAATATTAGTGCTATTAATATGAATCCATCTCATCGCCACTTTTTCAGAGGTAAGACTTCGATCAACATTTTCTAAAAGTTCTAACACTCCATTTCCTCTGTTTATTGCTGCAATCCAGGTATTTATTCTATCCTTACCTATAACTTCAAGTACTTTTTTATCATCCAGTACGGCAATTCGCATTTCATTATTAAAAACCAGATGTTCTATTCCACCCATCAGTACTCTACCGTTGCCAATATGTACCGGACTTAATGTTTCTATAATCAATTGCTTGTTCATGATCTGTCTTTGATTATAATGGGTAAAAAGAAAGCTCTTCCGTCTCTATAAACAGGATGTTTTACTCTGGCTCCTGACGGATTTAAATCAAGAATATAGCCTTTGCGGCTCGCATAATTTGAAAAAATAGAGCCTTCCGAAAACATAAATACTGATTTCTTATGCAATGAAAGATTATTTTCATCTTCCGGGCTGGATATATAACCTCCCCGTTTTATCAAATTATATCTGGAATTATCGAGAAAGCCCGAGCTTCTTTCTTCTGTTGGTGGACAATACAGCGACAGCAATACTCCGGATTTTGATTCCGGTAAGTTAAAACTGATGACATCTCTACTTACTGAAAACTGCCCGTTCCCAACTGATCTGTCAGTACCAATACCCTGCTCTCCCAACCAATTCAAACATTCTGCAATTTTATCTATGGTAGTTTTATCACCTGTTACCATAAAATACAATCCTCCCATTTCATTGAACCGGATTCTTTCAACATAATAAGGTTTGGTATCATTACCGTCTAGAGGTATTTGAACCCTTTGTTGAATTTCTTTCATCCAGAATTTTTGACTTTTAAAATTGTCCGGAAACGCAGAAAGAAATCCTCCATCAGCTACCAACTCTTCGCTCCTAATTTTACATTCGTTCGCATGTATTAAGTTTACAAAGTGTGTTTTTGATAGCCAATTTATTTTCTTATACTTCTTCGCTGTCGCAGCTCCTTCATCTTTTTCAAAATCAGGTAATTTAACAAGCGGCTTTGGTAAAAAATACTCATCCCCAAAAAATGGAAAAGCGGAAGAGAAAGCAACATTATTAAAATTCGACTCCTGATTAATTCCAAAAAATCGATTGCCATGCTACATACAAGGCAGCCGAAATCGAATCGGAATGCAATAAATAATCGCTAATATCATACACCTCTTTTCCTTTACCTAAATGAAGTGTTGAGGCAAACTTCAGCCTGAAAACTACGAATTCTTTTCCACGAATTTCTATTTTAAAAAATCAGGAATATCATAGATTATAGGCTCACCAGAGTTCTCTCCATACTGTCTTCCTATTATATTCAATGCACTAAACTTAACTCTTCCACTTCCCCTGGAGCCTCCTCCTCCTAAATAATCATCTTGTAGTAACTGAAGTCCTTGAAAAATTAAATCGAGTAACGCTTTTTCAGAAAATTTATCTCTATCAAATATATTAAGAACCATATCCAGTTTAAAAATAGCACCAGCTGGTACTCTTTCCAAAAAACGAGGCATAGCCTTTGCCGTTATACGATCAATAACAACTTCGGCTTTTATTTCCGTAAATTGCAGTTCGGTATCTTTTAAGTCATTTGGATTTTGTAATATGGCATCTCTAAAAATAATTCTTGAAGGTCTTTGATTTTCATCACCTATCGAGTTCCCAAATAAAACAGTTGTGATTTGATTTGGATCAACACATGGTCCATTATCTATATGACCAATCTTATTACCGCTTATCAATCCCAAATTTAATTCCAGTAAAGATCTCATTTTACCTTTTAAAGAACTCCCGGTATATAAGGTTCATTGGTAACTTGATTTCTTACCACAACCTTATCTAAACCTCCTATTGACAAAGAACTGTTATTGCCGCCAATCATTAAACCAGACAATAAATTTATATTGCCACTTAGCTGAATTTTTTTATTAGTTTCATCTTTTATCTTTTTTTTCATCGTGAACTTTATGATATGCAAGTATTGCTTCCAATAAATCACAAAAATTTTTAAATCTTTTTTCAGCATCAGGTTTACCGGAATCAACGGCAGCATGTGCCTCTTCCATTCTTTCTTGAAATAAAAGCGCTCCTTTCCTTTTTGCTTTAACTGCAGAATATGCAAGTTTTGGTTTCAATAGTAAAAAGTCGGCTTCATTGTTTCTCAAACCCTTCATCTGAATCCTTTTTACTTCACTATAATAATTCCTGATTTGGGAAGGTGTAAACCCTTACTTAAGAATCTCTTTGGCAAAATCATCGGCAAACTCTATTGCCTTTTCATCAATTTTTTGTGATATCCAATCCTTGTTAAAAGCCATAATTTTTAGTTTTTATATTGTTTATCTTATCGTTAATTCAGCCCATCTTGCAGCGAGGTTACACAAAGCTAAAGTTGTATGCTTTGAGTTTAATTTTTTGCCCTTCTGAGTATTTGCAAGAGTGTCAACTTTAAGTTCGTTTAGTAATTGCTTTGCATCACTATTCTTTATTCGTTGAGTGGCTCTTGCGAAATCATAGGCCATGATCCATTTCCAACTTTGATTTGCACCTTTCTTTTCTTGTTCTTCTGCCAAATATTGAAAAGTTGCAATCTTATTAATAAGCCCTTTATTTAAACCTTCCTTATCGCCTATAAGCTCTGTTAGGCGGTCTTTCATTCTTCAACATAAGGGAGTTCAAAATCCCAATTTAACGGTAACCCCATCATTGCAAAGGCGTTTTTCTCAAGTTTTCCAAAAGTATGGTCTTTGGCTAAGTGCTCTGCCTCACCTGACAATAACGCAGCCTTTGCAATTGGGAACTTACTGCTTACAATCGCTATGCCACCAGATATGCTTAACTTATCATTTGAACATATATATTTTTTGAATTCTTCGCGTATGCGCTTTGCAAATCGTATGGTTTCGTTCCATTGTCCTACAATAAATAAATCATCGCCACCGGAATAGATAATTGAAGTTTTATCTCTAAACCCGGCATCACTTCTCCAAATTTCATTGAGATACCCTTTAAAAAAGTAATCCAGGTTCCGGCTCAACGCGCTATATCTGGAAAAAGTATTCATGCCATGTTTAAATCCATCTACAAACAGTTTTCCGAGATTATCAACATCCATGCGGAGGACACCTAAGCGGCGTAAACCATCATTTTCACCTCCACTTAATTCATCAAACGTTTTAGGTTCTCCATTTGTATAAGAAGGGTAATCATTTCCTCCATAAAAACTGATTCCTCCGGCTGCTTTAAAACCAAAAGTACCTGCATATTTCATCTTACAATCATTCAGGCGATAGACTACAATATGGTCGGCGGTAGCTTTCAGCTGGTCCTTTAGTGATTTTACCTTTTCATCATCAAAAAGATACCACGTAGTATCTGAGTTTATTGGCGAAACACTAAAAACTATTGCTTGGTCCCAATAACTTATACGGCTTTTACTTTGAACAAGATAATCTGTTGATTTTAACTTTTTTACCTAATTCAATTATATCGTGATTTACTTTACTCAAAAACAGTTTAGGTTCATTCAGATCACCATCCATTTCGTTAAATGGTAAGGAGTCCGCCTTTTTTGAAATGAGATCACCGGATATCGCATCTCTCTTTTGATCTAACTCAAAGGGAATCGGATCAAAAAAATCACTATGTCTTTCTTGCAACAAACTCGCAAATTTCCTCCCCTTTTCAGAGGACAATTTTATGGTTAGCTGTTTCCATTCCTCCGGTACTTTGTTATTCATTACCGTATGAACTGAGAAGGGACTACTAGCCATAGCCAATGATAAAGATGTCCCGTGCTTTTCGAAAAGAACAACAGTAATACGCTTATAGAAGGCGTTTAATTTATCCTGTACAGACGGAACATTGGGTGCTTTAATATAAAAACCGCCACCTGAAGCATAAATAACACAGGATTGGGGTAAATTCAATTCGGTCAATAATTCCTGAATAATAGTATCGACTAACAATTGTAAATAAAAGAACGACCCTTAAGGTTCTTGGCTGCACTTTTGCTAATGATATCATAAATAAATGATTGTATTCCTGAAAGATCCCTCCAATTAACAAAAACGCTTCGTCCTCTTCTTTCAGTTCTCTAACTTGTAATCCCTTTTCTTTTAAATAATCATAAAGACACACTGCAAAAGCTGCTGTGCTTTGCAAATGATCATATAAGGATACGTCAGGTAAGTTTATTGTACTTGAAGGGATACAGGTAGTATACTTCAATAATAAGGTGTTCAATGTAAACGAAAACACCTCAAAGTCTTTGGAAGAGACTTCTCTAAATTCTTCACAAAATTTGCTCCAAAGCTGATCATATCCTTCCTCATTACTTTCCGCATCCTCTCGTGGAAAATTATTTCTATTTAAATCCAAAGCAACTACCGGCCATCTTTCTTTGCAATCAACCGCATCCTTGCCTATAATACCCAAAAGTGGAATTAATCTCTTCTTCTTAAAGGCATCCCACTGTTGTTCATCCTGCCCATCCTTCATGCCGGAGTCCTTCGTTCTGTCCATTCCCGAAGCAAGATGATCTGCTTTTTGAATGATTTCCTGTAAAAAATCTTTTTCAGGTCTATGGTGGGCAACTGCTGCTTTAAAAAGAATTCTTTCTTCAATAACTCCAAATAAATCAATGAAATTCGATTTAAACTCCTCCATGAATTGCGCGGTCCATAAAACATGCTTATGGCTATACTTACCATCAAAAACCGGGCAAAACATAGCCTCAAGATTTTTTACTTCCTGTAGTAGATTCTCTGAATTTCGCACACCGCTCTTGTCGGCCCGTTGATAAAACTTTCCGATATCGTGCAGCAGAGATGCCAGATAAATTATATTACGCTCGTTCGACATCTTCAGTATGTATTACTTTCTCACGGTATGGCCGTACTACTCCATATCCAAATGTTACACTTTTTCCTAAACCAATATTATCAGGCAGAAATACGTTTGTCTCGAAAACCAAATCGAATGCTGAAACTTTTACTCCCTTTAGTTTTACGGTAAGTTCCTTTTCAACTTTCTCAATTTTCAATTCTATCTGTTTATCAATATTCCATTCTATACCTTTAGCCATAGAAAGTATGTTCCCTTTTAAAATCTGCTCTAACATTAAGAGTTTATCTTCAACTTTTTCAAGTGCGCGATATTTCAAATAATTCTCAGAATTTAATGCAATCCAATGCCTCATTCTATATTTGAACTTCTTGTTCCAAACCTGCATATTAATTTGCTTCAGATCTAACTTATCAATCTTTAGATCCAATTTCCTGTCACTAATCTCAATAGACCAATCCCTTTGTCCAAAAACCTTATGTATTTCATCGACCCTTCGTCTAAACAATAAATGGCCGGTTTCCCATAGATCTGTTTGTATTGGATGACAGGATATTGATACATTACAGAACCATCCTCGCGATGATTATGAAATAAAAAATTATCCAAGCCCACTTTCTTTATAATTGCTCCTCTGAAAGCCGGAATTTCATGCGGCTTTATCTCGTTATCAAATACGACTAAAAGGGTCTTCAATTTTTTGACCATTTCACTTAAATTTATATTTTTACAAATCTCTAATCAACAATTGCAACCTATTTGCAATGCCTAAATTTATTTTAATAAAGCAAGTCAAAAATAAAACTAAAATTCAATATTCCAAATGCCGGTTAATAAAAATGCTCTTTTAAGGTTCAAGATTATTGATGAATTACTTCGTTCGAATTACCGCTATGGTATTTCGTTTGAAAGTTTATGGTTTAATACGGAAGAACTGTTGTTGGAACATGGAATTAAAAAAATTAGTGAAAGGACTATAAGAAATGACTTGAGTCATATTCAAAGTATTTATGGCATATCCATTGTCTGTAAGAATGGGTATTATAAATATGAAGATCCCAATGCCTCCATAGCTAATAGTCCTCTAAATGATGCTGATGCCGGGAAACTACAGGAAGCATTATCTATATTAGAACAATTTTCCGGTCTTCCTCAATTTAAAGATTTGGAAGAAATTTTAATAAAATTAGACCAAAAGGTTTCCGTAAAAGGGAGGCCGAAACCAAAATCGTTGATTTTGATGTGGTGCCCTCCTTATTCGGGATGGAACATCTAAGTACTGTATATACAGCAATCATTGAACAACTGCCTCTACAGATATCCTACAAACCCTTTCTGGGAGAGGTTACAAATTTTGGTTTCTCTTCTTACTTGTTAAAAGAGTATAATAACCGATGGTTTGTATTTGGAATAAAAGATGGAGAAAAAACTATTACAAATCTGGCGATAGACCGCATAGGCTCAATTTCAAAGCCTACTACTCCTTTTACATTCAATCAACACTTTAATCCGGAAGATTATTTTCATGATATTATTGGTGTCACGAAACTAGAAAATAAAGATAAAATCGAAATTCAACTAAGGTTCACCGTTAAAAGAGGGCAATATGTTAAATCCAAACCATTGCACCATTCTCAGAAAATCATTAAGGAAAACACAAAATCCTTATTGCTACAAATTGACGTTATTCCTAATTACGAGTTAATGTCTGTGATACTAAGTTTTGGCAGTGATGTAGAGGTGGTCGGGCCAAAAAGTTATAGGAAAGAAATTGCCGATGCAATTCAAAGAGCTGCCCAAGTTTATTAATGTTATTGAAAATATTTTATATTATTTGCTCTAGCGGTAACAGATATCATTTTGCAACTATCACTTTTGATAGTGTGTAGAAAGTAATTCACCCCCCCTATCTCCCCTCATAAACCTTCTTCCACTTACTATTATAATAGTACCTTCCTCCCTTCGGACCGGTATGAATTATTTTTTGTGATTTGTTGGTGCCGGAGCTCTTATCTTAAAATTACATGTTTAGTCAGTTCCAACGGTTCCTTCCTCACTAGTTTGTATGCCACGAAGTCGCCATCATTATTCAAAAAATAAGGTCCAAAAATTAACAACCAATTCTGGTCGTCTGTGTAGTACTTTCTTTTAGCTATACTATCCACTATCATCGTCCTGATTTTTTGAAGGTCTTTATCATTTTTATTATCGTAATAGGCAATAAGAACCCTTAATCCACAATTAATATGTAATAATTTGGTTAGTTCGTCTTCCCACAAATACAGTTTGTTTTCATGTTCAATCGCTATATCTAAATCCCAACTGACTGGTGATTCGCCGGGGCAAATGGTATAATCAATTCGTAAATACTCTGTGCAAAAATCGCGTTTATTATAATGAAGTTTATCAATTATCAATTTCATAGCGGCCTTCATAAAACATGTCCATTTCTTGTCATTATCATACAATCGCATCCTTTTAGTATTCGAGATGCAGTTTAATCGTTCACTGATTTCCTTTGCAAATACCTGCCAGAATTGCTCAGGAGATGGTGTTTTATCTGTTCCCATAAATATAAAATTGTTGATTAGTATTTAGTACCCCCACTATCTCCCCACATACACCTTCTTCCCCTTACTGTTATAATAATACCTTCCTCCCTTCGGACCGGTATGAATTATTTTTTGTGATTTGCGGGTGCCGGTGGAGTATGATGGTTTGCTGAAATAGGGTCGTGAGGTGCTGGTGGAGCGCCAGCGGGAGGCGCGTTCGCGGGCGGTCTTGCGTTCGTGGGCTTCCTTCGTGAGCAATTGCATGTTGGAGGGGTCATCGCTGCCGCCCTCTGACAAGGGTATGATGTGATCGATTTCATAGCCCGTGGGACTTTCTTATAGCCCAGCTTCGCTAAAAATTTGCGCTTGTTGGCTTCACTGCGCTTTACCATCAGGCGTCCCGTGGTGGAATAATAACTGTTGTAATAGTACTCTGTGCTGCCTATGGTATAGGTGCTTTGAGATTGCACCGGCCCTGTATGCATCAGAAAAAACAAATAAGCAATAAAAAGTATCTGCAAATGTTTTTAGTCATCGAAAATAGGAGTTAGAGCTCGTCTGAATTGATGTTATAAATACGTCTTACATTTTCTCCAAATCTCCATGCCCGCTGGCATAACATTCCTTTTGTTCATTATAGAACTTATAATAGAAACGAAAGAGTTTGTTGGAATGGAGGCTACTATCCCCCAGATCAAAATAGAGTTGATTTGCACCGTTCAACAGGGTGTAACTTTGTTGTATATAAATAGTATTCGTCTCGTCGGTGAGAATGAGTTTACAAATGGTAGGGTTGCTACTATTGATATACAGTGAAACGAGTTGCTGAAACGGGTTCGGATAACAAAAAAGATTCAATGTGCTTGTATCGGCTCCTGAATAATCCAGCGTATCACTAAAATTGAAGTAAGAATTAATTACTCCCGGGAAAAGGTCGTTCGCATTCCAGTCGAAGGCGTCAACTGTACCTATAAGATTTCCATTCATATCCCTCATGGTAATGCCACTGATGGATGGTGACACATTATGCAAGGTACTTACATTCTCGCTTTCCTTAGAGCAAGAGGTGACGATCAGAGTAATCAGCAGTGTTATTAAATTTCTCATTGAACTAGTCTGTTTTTTCTTCGCACGGAATCTCAATTTATCATCCTGTTTCCTTAACATACAAATATAACGTTCTTACACTTTTAAACTACATGGAATCAGGATAAGACCGTCAGGATACGCTACACTGCTTTTAACACTCTTCCGCATGGTGTTCCCTTTTGCACTATCCATCTCAACGCGAATGCCGGACCGGACACCTTTCAATCGCCTTAACTCCTTGCTACGTTTGTAAGACCTGTAATGGCGTATACTTAATATTCTACCCGTGCCTTGACGCTATTGCGTGTTCAATTCTGCTATTCACATCTTCAGGGAACTCGCCACTGCTCACACATCCATACTATCCCATAACAGGTGCCAGCGTTGTTACGCCTTTGCTTAAGATATCGGCAATGTCTCCTGAGCGATGCGAACCTTCTCCGATCTCTGCCATTGCTCTCAAATATAGTTTCTCGGAGGGCTTTAGACGGTCAAAGCGCACTCTGAAGAAACTTTCATCTAACGAAGCGATTGTTAATCTGCTTGCTTTCGGCGTCGTCTAATGTAATGGGTGATTGTGTCGCAACATCCCAGGTATGTTTTCCCCATTCCTGTATGAAGTAAGGATAGCCTTGCGTTTCCTGAAAGATATGTGTGAGGGCCTCCGGGTGAAATGTTACTCCTTCTTGTTTTGCCGGTATAACTAAAGCGGTATTTGCATCCTCTTGCTGTAAAGGACCGACAAAGAAAAAATCAAATAGTCTTTCTGCATAGGATTTTGCATTTCCCATTTGTCCGCGCAATTGCGGTAACCCTGCTCCAACCAACATCACAGGTAGCTGTTGCTGAGCGCATCGATGTAATGCGGTTATCAAGGCACCAAGCTGTGATTCCTCTACATACTGTAATTCATCAATACAAAGAATTAACGCTGATCCTGCCTTTTGTGCAGCTTGTCCTGCTACTTCCATTAAATCGACTAAGTCGGATTCCAAATCTCCGTTATCCGCCAAACCCGGCTCCGGTTCATCATCTATTCCCAGTTCGATATCATTGTATTTTATTTTAAGTGCTTTTACAAATCCCGCAAGCCCTTTGAGTGCGCGTCGTGCCAGGTCTTCTGCTTGTTTGGATAAGGATAGTTTTAACAATGCTTTGCGAAGCTGCGGTGCAAGCAGTGCCGGAAGAGATTTGTTCTCCGGCGATTCTACTCTTAGCGTAGTAAGTCCGGCCTCATCTGCTTTGTCTCGAATGGCATCGAGCAAAACCGTTTTTCCTACTCCTCGTAATCCAATCAATAAATAATTTTTCGCAGTCCGCCCTTCTTTAATACGAGCCATGGCAACGGCTACTGTTTCCAGCAATGTTTCGCGACCGGCTAAAGCAGGTGGCCTGGTCCCGGCTCCA
Organism: Bacteroidota bacterium; assembly: GCA_016713925.1. Taxonomy (NCBI): domain Bacteria; kingdom Pseudomonadati; phylum Bacteroidota; species Bacteroidota bacterium. The sequence continues at coordinate 87,428 of JADJOH010000004.1, read as the reverse complement.
GGAGCATAGGGGTTGTGAACAGGATTCATTTATATCTAGTTTATCAAGTTTACAAAAATATGATAAACTTGGATAAACTAAGTATAATTCATCGATAAAATTTGACTTATTACTCTGAAAAACAATAATATATGCCAACAAGCCGCTTTCCAGGTTCTTGAATGGCATCGGTTGAATGTAGAAAAAGAGGATGGGGTTTTGGCGAGTTATCGCGCCGGTTTTGTTTTGTTTCTGATTTCTATGCTATTGGGAAGGCGCATTAAGTATAATTTGGTAATGATGTAGCCGCGTTACATGTAACGCGGCTACCAATAATTGTAGCACTATATATAATCGGGATAAAATGTAGTCGTGTCATATGTATATACAACGCGGCTACCAATAATTGTAGCACTATTTATAATCGGGATAAAATGTAGTCGTGTCATATGTATATACAACGCGGCTACCAATAATTGCAGCTTTATTCTATGACCAGCTTTTTGCTCTGCACGATCTCTTCTCCCACCTGTAGTCGAATAATATATACGCCGGAAGAAAGAGCGCTGGTGTTTAACAGCAATTGTTGTGCTCCGCTGCCGGATGGTATCTGCTCTGCGATGACGGTCTTTCCAAGAATATCAATGCAACTGATGTGCACAGTTTCTTCCCGTTCATTGTTCCACGTGATCAATACCTGGTTGGTGGCCGGATTGGGGTGGAGATGAAATGCAACTTCTTTTCCCGCTAACCTCGGACAATTATTCAAAATGATATTAGCAATATAATTTGAACTGCTTCCGCAATTGTTGCCGGCATTTACTTTTAACTGTACCGTAGTTCCCGGTGTACCATTAAAGTTTAGTAGGACATTGGTCGTTCCTTGTCCGCTGACGAAGCTTGCTCCGGCAGGGAGGGTCCAGTTGTACCAGGTGGCGCCCGCTACAGCAGGACAACTGTAACTTACAGGCTGTTGATTGTAGCAAATACTTCCCGGGCCGTTGATGGCAACAGGTGATAATGGCTTTGCACGAATGGTCTTCGATTTGCTGACAGCAGGTCCGCAGAATCCACTTGCCGTTACGGCTATGCTACCCGTTATATTAGCGTTGGAATAAGTAACACTGATGCTGTTGGTGCCTTGTCCGGAGTTGAGATTCGCTCCCGAAGGAATCGTCCAGGTGTACGTGACTCCCGGTTGATTGGTGACCGAATAATTGAGAGTTTGTCCGCAAACACCATTCGCATTTCCACTGATATTGTTGATCGGCTGAGGAGCGATTTGTACTTCAACAGGAATACAATAATTTCCGCTGGCACCACAATCATTTTTGGCCTTTACACAAATATCTCCCGTCAGATAACTGCTGACACCGGTTACCGTGATGCTGGCGGTGTTTTGTCCGCTGATGATGAGTACGCCGATGGGAACTGTCCAGATATAAGAAGTGGCACCGGTTACTCCCGTTGTAGTATACGTTACCGTATCATTCCAGCAGAATACAGCGGGTCCCGAAATCCAGGATGGCTTATTCGGTCTTCCCCTTACCGTTTTCGTACGTGCGTTGCTGTTAGCACAAGGATTGGAGGCTACCACGAGAATATCTCCCACGTTAAAACTATTGCTAAACTGAATACTGACCGTGTTGGTACCCTGTCCGGAAAGGAGTGTCATTCCCGGAGGTACACTCCAGATAAAAGTGACGCCCGGAACATTGGTTACCGTATAGGTTCTCGTTTTATTGCAAACACCGTATGCGGATCCGGAGATGGCAGAAGGCGTCGCCGGAGGCTGATTACTAACGGTAACTATAACCGTAGCAGTGGCTGTGGCACCGTTCGCATCGGTCACTACCACCGTATACGTTCCGGCTGTCATATTCACTCTGTCTTCAATGGGAACACCATCACTCCACAAATACGAATAGGGTGAAACGCCTCCTGTAACAGAGATGGCAATATATGCATTGGAAGCACCGGCGCATATCTCATTTATCACCGTATCTATAGTAATCGCAGGTACCGCCAATGGGCCGTCACCGCAAGGAGTACTGCTGCGGGTAATCGTCCATGGGTTGCTATTGCCGATGGGTCCCGCAGGTTCAAAATAAGGCGCAGGTCCGGCAGGTATTATGGGCCAATCCCAGTTGATCACTCTCACTGAGTCCGAGGACCCGGCGGTCTGCCCGTAGGTCTGTGTATAGGTTTGCGAGGTATAGGGACTCACCAGGCGCATCCATGAATTACTTACTGTTCCGCTTCGCCATGGTTGAGCACGTCCAGGATCTATGACTGACATCCCCACCGGACGCTCTGCGGGAGTAAAGCGAAAAGTAATATCTGCTATTGCTGTAACGCCTGTTTTACTTAGTACCCAGAAGCGATCTGCTGCTGCTGCTGCATTATTCCCCGGACCGGTGGCCGGATTGAAATGTGTTACCGATAGCGGCCAGGGTAAATTACCGACGGCTTTGTAAGTCGAAATACTCAAATCCCCGATCGCACCACCTTTCAAATTACAGGAGAAAGGAATATAGACCGGTGTTGCAATCGCTTCGCTTCCGAAAGGAACAACACGGTAACCGTTATTATTTACATTTTTCCAGATGACAAGAGAGGCTGCATTTTCACTGATCAGAAAACCATTGGTCCTTGTGAATGGACCTGTTGGTGCCAATAAACTTCCTGCAGAAGGTGCACCATTGTTCATCCTGATGTATTTCCCGTTCATCAGCAAAGCTCCTTGTGTAAGAATAAGAGATGAATCGATGATCATATCCTTTTGTAAGGTGACCGTTTGAGCAGCAGCGCCCTTGCTTACCTCCAGCTCATTGAACATCGTCACCGAAGTGCCCGAGATAGTTTGTATGCGTGTACTATCTAACAGTACTCTGCTGTATCCCGGTACAAAGGTGCCGTTGTTGATCCAGTCTTCCTGCACGCTTAGTATAGCCTTCGCATAAGTACGGTCAAAGAGGAAGGTGAAGTTGGGGCGGAACGAATTGGAGCCTGAAAAGAAATTATCCGTTACCCCTGCTCCCGGTTGCAAGGCGCAGCCCGCTGATGCATTGGTCGTGCTGGATAAAATCAATGTGGATTTCCTCCCGGTGGTTTGTGTAATGGCGATGCGATCATCTGTTGATCCGATGTTCGCAGCATTGTTGAAGCAATACTGAATGAGCAGATTACTGTTTCCATCCCAGATAATGGGTGTCGTTAAGGCGATAACGTTAGTGCCCTGAACGGTAGAATAGGCCATAGGTCCGTATACCGTTGTCAGTGCACCACCATAAGGAGTGGTATTGCTATGCTGGTTAAATGGTACAAGTGCGTAACTCACCGTAAATCCATTAAAAGCGGCATTACTCCCTTTCGATACGACGCTAAACTGCAAACCTGAAATACGATCACCGCTGATCATACCGCTCTGTAATAGTTCGGCAGCAGAATATATTATTTGTGTTCTTGCATCTGTACTCTGTGATTTAAATGGAGTATATATATTATTCGCAAGTGTCCCGTTTCCGAAAGTAACATTACTGCTATAGGAGCTGATCACCTGAATCCTTCCGTTATTGGTCAGATCTTTTCTCACTTTGAGCGACGTTAATGTAGAAGCAGGGCATTGATCAGCAAGGTATCTGTAGCGGCCACGGTGAGGTTGTTACAATTGGCGGTGTTGGTTGATTTAATGGTAGGCCTAAAATAAGGACGGGTATGACTTCCTGAAGGCGGAAAAATGAGAGCTGCATTTATCACGGCATCATCCGTAATTGCAGGTACACCTCCACACCAGTTGGATGCATCGTTCCAGTCATCTGTATTGCCCAGCCAGAGTTTATATCCGGCAGGACAGGAAGGAAGAATGGTCACATAAAAATCTTCAATCTCCCCATTGCCATATTGCGCACAAGGATCAATATTACCGACGGCCCATACTTCCCTCACACGCATTCTTGTAATACCTGCATAACCGGTTGTAGGTACAGCAAACGCGATGGCCTGACTTTGATTGGCATTTAAACTGACCTGTCCTAGTTTCTCTCCTACGTCACTAAAATCACCATCGCGATTGTAGTCGATGAAGACGGCAATATTATTCGCGGTGGCCCAGGTGCCGGCCTGAACGGTGACTGAATACCCTATTCCCTGAGTTAATGATACTGTACGTCCGGGTATTGGATTCCACAATTCATAGTCGGGTGGATGTGCAGTAAAGTCACAGTTAGGGTAACAGGGCACAGTGGCAGGGATACCAAAATTATTATTAGACGCCCCGGTATTCGTATTGATGACCGTAGGGGCTACGCCATTTATGATCACAGATTGAATATAGTCATTGTTCTGGTAGGAATTCCAGACTCCGGATGTTCCTGTAGAATAAGTTCCGATACAATACGATAAGTCAATCATTGGTGCTCCCGCAATTGAAAAACCGTTTGCAGAGGGAATAACGTTCGTAGCGGTTCCTCCCGGAGAAGGGCATGAGCCTGATGTTCCCCCCAACGGCTGCGCTTCTCAACTCTGCATCAACATTATTTCCGCTTGTCGCCGTATTTTTTATATCCACAGCCAGCCAGAAATAAGTGGTATCGTACTCGAGGTAAATACACGAAGACATACCATTCACAAAATCCAGATTCGTTCCGGGTATAGCAATGATCTGTCCGAACCTGCGTGCCGGATAATCATCCATTCCTGCTGTTGCGGGGTAAGGAGATACATAATTGGTATCGAACACCACACTTCCTCCGGTATAGAAAATTTTAGCGTCATCTATATCCGCCAGATTGGTGGTTCCGTTTGTATTGAGCAGGAGAGAATCCAGCTTCAGGGCAGTAGATAGCGCGCCATTCACTACACCGTTACCACTGGTCCCGGTAATGATGCAGCGAATGCCCACGATCATTTGGTTCCGTGTACCTTGTCCGAGTGCTCCCGGATTTTGTGTGAAGAGATCAAAGCGCACGTCTGCAGCATTGGTAGCAGAAGGATAGGTGTACGTCCTCACCTGATCGAGGTAAATATTATTTCCATCCTTGCATACGCCCAAAATCATAAAGTAATAACGCTTCTGGGTATACGAAGCAGCCGGAAGATCATAGGTGTATTGGTTCCAGGTATTGGCTGTGGCTGCGGGTACACCTGTATTCCTCCTGAAAATCTGATTAGTCCCCAGTGTATTGCTCAGCAAAGTAGCGCCCGAGAGCGTCGGCGAAGTATTCACGTATACTCTGATATGATCATCCTGGGCCAGAAACCCATTGTCACGCCACATGTAAAAACTAAATTGCGGATTGACACCACCGTTATTGCTGAAATCAAAAGGCTTGGTCACGATCAGCGAGGTGTCATTATTAGTGCCTGTATAGGAGGTAAACGTCATCACATTAAATCCTCCTCCGGGAGAAGCTCCACAAGTAGGATTTGTTGTTGTCGCGACAGATTGAACTACGAATGAAGCTGTTACTGTTGAGGGGAACCTTATCTGCCTCCAGCCCGGCGAAGGGAAGATGGCCGGTGCTCCCGGTGTAGCGCTCTCGAATGATTCATTTTGCTGTACCATCTGAGCGAAACCGGAACTCGCCGCGATAAGCCAGAGTAAAATAAAGTAGATGTACTTCTTCATGTATATTTGGTTTGGAGTGTGTGACTGTAGTAGTGACAGGTCGCGATCTGTCACTGCGCCCTACCAAATGTACAAACTTTTGGGGGAAATAGCTGTAGATACTGGTCGTGAACTGTCAATACTATTATCCGCAAACGATTTTCAGGAATAACCTGCATTTACCCTCTGTTTTTGATCAGTCGTCCCACACATTCCTCTAAATACCTTTTGAACGCCGCTGAGCCGAGGACTGTAATCTCTTCCGGAAAGCCAAGCACAAAGCGGCTAACGGGCTTTAAATCGTTCACGGTAGCCTTAAAACGGTAGCGGTCTGTCTTTCCTTCACGTTTGATGAGCGGTTCCGTCATGGGGTATTCTTCCTTCAGCAACACCGACACCCGCATCGACATCAGGACATCCACTTTGTACTGTTCATCGGCCAAAGAAAATCCAAAGACATCGGGTTTGGCGAATTTATGTTTCACGGTATGCGCAAAAGAGCGATTTGTAATAGCTATTGCTGAAATCCTTTCAATATTAAAATACTTATTCTTCCCCGTTTTTATTTCGTAGGCTGCAAGACTCTGGTAATTGTCTGTAAAGCAGATGGGTTCCACGAGGCGATCGCTGATGATATTTGAATTCACGCTATGATATTTTTTCAATGTCACTTGCTTTCCTGCCTGAATAGCTGTAGAAAGTTGCTCGATGATTTTGCTGAGATGCGCTTTCAGCAGATGTTCGGCGTGGAGGTGTTCTTCGGAGTGAACAGCCAGTTTACGAAGGATGCTATCCCGGAGCTTGCTCTTCTTCCCGGTGGTAAGCAGCAGTTGACGGAGAAGATTACTTTCATCAGCAGAGAACGACATTTCCCCGGAGGCATCTGTTCGGTCAATATAAAGATGATTTACTCCCGTACGACAGATCTGAAAGCCCAGTTCTTCGAGCAAATCCACATAGCGGTAAATGGTACGTTCCGTGCTGTTCAGCACTTCAGAAAGATGACGAATTGATTTGGCAGGAGCGGCTTTGAGCAAGCTGATCAGTTGTAAAACACGCAGGATCTTATGCTGGTTATACATATCGTTTTATAAAAACTACGACAAGTTAGGTCAAAGTCAGCCATCCACCAAATCATTGACCCAAATTGTCAAAATTATTTCGGGAATTTGTAACAGTAGGTGACGTAGTGACAGGTCGTTAGTGACAGCGCGATTGCTCTTAGACAGGTCGCGACCTGTCACTACTACAGCACACCGGCAGGTGAATAGCGTTTTAGGCGACATCGTTTTCTGTTGCTTTTCCATCCGCATTCATTCTGCCGGATGCTGTATGCCTTTAGATAATCCTATTGAATAAATAGATATTTTCTAATGGTACATCCTCTGGTTCCGTAATGCGTTGGAAAACGCCAACCATGATGCCGGGGTTAGCATATGGCGGTCGGGGTTCAAATATGGAGGGGTTCAATATTTTGAACCCCTCCATATTTGAACCCCTCCGTATTTGAACCCCTCCGTATTGGAAAAACCATCGGATTGGAATACGATCGGATTTCAACAATGTCGATTTTGATTCATCGATTTTCAATTTCGCATTATTCGAGCTCCACTCTATTTGAACCTTTCATTTTCCTCCATGTACAAATCCCTCAACCCTTCCAATTGATTGGATTGTTCACGATATATCGTTTAAAATTACGTAACATGTTTGCATTGCGTATAATTTTATCATGAAAATTATCCTGCCATACAATCCTATCATTAAGCCCCTTTCTAACTTTTTTAGTTACTCCGATTTTATAGCCTCTAACTATACAACCAAGCGATCTTGGAATAATCTTTTGATAAGCGTTACGTTGATGAGTAGATTCAAGAGCAAGGTCGACATTTTCAGTTGGCAAAATTTCAATGATACCATGCAAATGATCCGGCATGATAACAAATTCATGAAGTTGAGTATTCGGATAATGTAATGGTATTTCTAGCCAACAGTCGGTTGCATATTTTCCGATTTCACTCAAAATCATTTTACCCTCTGTAATTTCCCCGAAAAAACGTTGTTTTTCATGTGTACAGATAGTAACAACATAACATCCCGGTTTTGAATAATCGTAATCGGGAAGGCGTATCGAGCGTCGATGATGTAAGAATGGATTGTAAGCCATATTAAAGGTGGTTTTATAAAATTTTTATTGAAAAGTATTATGCAAAGATATAAATCATCGGAATATAATGGTATGCTCATTTACCTGTCCCAAAGCATTGGAATGGAAGGTTTCAAACGGAGGGCGAAATTTCGGAGGGGTTCAAAATCTTGAACCCCTCCATGGGGGGATGGGCAAATTTGTTGGGCGATATTTTATTGGATTACACCAATGGAGGGGTTCAATATTTTGAACCCCTCCATTGGTGTAACCCGCAATTTCGTCGCATGTTATTCCCCTTACTCCTTCACCACCTTCTGGGATACGAGCAACTTCTTTCCGGAAAATACTTTCACAAAATAAATTCCGGGCTGAAGTCTCTCTGCGTTGGCATAGGAAAGCTCATTCCTTCCGGTTTGAAGTTCTACATTTTGCGAGTAGAGTACCTGGCCATTCATGTTTGTTAAAATCATTTCTCCGCTCTGGTCCAACTCCGAATTAAAATTTAGCTTAAAATAATTTGTGAATGGGTTCGGGGCTATTTGAGCTGTGGATGCAGCTAAAGCCAATCGGGATAAATCTACTGCTACCGGTTTAAAGGAAGCTGTTGTTCCATCATAGTCCGTTTGTTTTAATCGGTAGTAGCTGACTCCGGAAAAGGGTTCCTTATCTATATATGAATAGTACTTCATGTCGTTACTGTTCCCTGCACCTTTCACACGTCCGGCTTCTTCAAAGTTCTCCCCATCCGGTGAGCGCTCTATGATAAAAAAATCATTGTTCTTTTCCGATGAAGTACTCCAGACTAATCGTACCTGACGGTTATTCAGTATTTCCGCTTTCCACGACGCTAATTCAATCGGTAAGGGTGATGGCATCATATCAAAATACCGGAAATAAATACTATTCTGTCGCACTTGTATACCGGAAGAATAGGAAGCCGCTCCTGTTCTGTAGTTAATGGTGCTTACGTTATTAAATATTTTCATAAACATAGCCTGCGTTATATTGGTATCAATATTGGCCACATTAGAAAATGAACTTATGGCCATACAGGAATCTCGTCCGAATGTAACCGTAACCTGTGCACCGGCGAGCACAGAATACGTGGAAACCGGATGTGCTCCAATAATTTCTTTCAATGCACTCCCATCTCCATCCACATCAATGGCGGTGGCTGCCAATCGGGTGAGGACAGTGTCCGTATTCGTTCCTGCTTTCTTAAATGTAATTCTCCAGTTGATCCACGAACTTTTATTTCCCGGTGAATTGACGAAGGGTTGCCAGGCATCATAATAACCCGCCGTAAAATGATCCATGTTGTTTAGGGTCGCACCATTATAGAAACTAATAATTTTAATATGGGCATCGATGCCGGTTCCTACATTGGAAAATTTATAAACGGCATTTACACTTCCGGCCGTGCCGCTTATTAAAACCGGATTGTGAAAACTGAAACTCGGATAATAAAAGGAGTTTCCCGCAACACTTTTGTTGGGAAGCGACATATAAATAGCTGTAGCTATGATGGCGATTCCCGCTGCTATCGCTCCGGCAAAATAAAGAAACTTAATTTTTTGTGTGTTCCTGAGTTGACTCCTAAGGCTACTTTTCATATGGAAATTTTATGGTCTTACGGGTTTTTCGAATTGAAATATTTTACGTAGAACTTTCGTGAAGGTTACATCCCGTTTAGTCTTATATTAAACCACAATGAAAGATGAATTAATGATCATTTATCTATATAAGCCGTATTGATTCGATAACACCTGAACTAGAATTGGTGATCCCACAATTGGACTTCATGCTCCGCTAACGCCATGAATATTAGAAAAATAGGCTAAAAGCTATCCTAAAATAAAAATGCTTTTGATAAATAAAAATGGGCAATAGGATGGAATAATCATTTGAAAATGTCGTGGTCTCCATATAATTTAAAATCATTTTTGAAAAATTCAATCAAGGTAATATTTATTGGAAGATTCAAGGGGGATTCACGGAAGAGGGGTTCACGGAGGGGTTCAAGATTTTGAACCCCTCCGTGAACCCCTCCATCTATTCCCCAATAACAGTAATCATTGGTCCATTATTTTCATCATTCCAACAAAATTTTTCCCGTATAACCATCCATCCACCAGAAATAGATCCCCCGATTTAATTCTTTCACGTGCAATTGTATCCGCCCTGATCCTGCAAATCTTTCCTCGAGAACAGTTCTTCCTTGTGTATCCATCATCAGAAAGCGACTTCCTGTTTTAACGTTTTCAGGAATCACTATAAATACATCGCCTGTTGACGGGTTTGGATAAAGTTGTGGTGATTGCATGAATGCATTTTCCTGAATAGATGTGGTAGTTGAACCGAAAATGTGCTCGAAGTTTTCTGCATACTCATAGATCCCTCCACAGGTGGCTATTGCATCCCAGTTCATACTCCATGTCATCATTCCTCCCAGACCGGGATAACCCGCAGTATTCGTCAACGTATAGCTTCCCGGAGCAGGTCCTTGTCCGAGGAGATAGCGCATCGCCGAACTAACGGTAGCCGTATCCGTAAATCCACCTCCTGCAGCCATCGTGCAGGCCGGTAATCCCACCGCCACCTTCGATGCAGGTAATCCTGCGAAAGTGCCTCCACCTGTAGTAAATCCCTGAATGACCGCTTCTGTCATCGCCACAATAAAATCGGCGGTCCCCTGTGTATAAATTCCTCCATCTATTCCATACATGGAGCCACTGTTATAAAGTTGCACCTGGAGAAGATCCATGGAATCACGAAGCGCATGAATCACGGGCAGATAAGCACCCCATATACTTCCAAAAGCAGACATCCCGCCCTGTACAAAAGCCGTTTCGGGAGCCATCGTCAGCAACATTTTTCTATTAAAATTTATACGGTAATTGTCCATGATTTGCTTTACCGCTTCCACCAGATGTATTACAGGCAAATCAATCGGCGCATTAATAGTTCCTCCTGTCAGTGCAAGTGAACTTCCTTCCAGATCGATGTCCATTCCATCAAAACCATAGTTGTTGAGAATGCGAGTCATGGAATTTATAAAACTATCCCGCTCCACTACATTATTTAAAGAGACAGGAGCTGTTGCACCACCGATACTGATCAACACCTTCTTTCCTTGTGATTGCAGGGTTTGCATTTGCGATATAAAGTTCGGCGGCGTTACCTGATCCGGAATAAACTCCATCCTGTAATCGGTACCAAACTGAGGAATAGCGAAAGAGACTTCGATGACGTTGTACCTGTCGTCGACCTGGTCAATCGGAATATACGGAGCGCTTACATCGTTCCAGTTGTGCCAATAGCCTACCAGCGCCGGATTTGGTATTTGCGCCTGAATTTGAAAGCTGAAAACGATGAGTGTAAGGAATAGAGAGAGCTGTTTAGACATACTACAAATTTGGTGAAAATTTCTTTTTGTTACTAGTGGTTATAAAAAATGTTTTGACCCTGTTCGATATTTCCCCTTTGAAAAAACAGGAGATTTTACTTTGAATAATTAAGTCGTACTGAAACCGCATCTACCCTTCAAATTAATAACGAATGGTATATAGAAAGGGTGAAGGTTCTCAGAATTTTCTAAGGCAATTATTAAGCTATACTTATTGCCTAAACAGCACATCTTCAGAAAACCGATCAATCATTGTCTTCACGGTCCTTCTCTTTCTTTTTACCTTGCTTTTCAATATATCCTTTCACCTGCTGCTTCTCCTGTTCATTGAGTTGCTTACCATCGCTTCCTTCCCCCATACGTATATCATGTTCGTCAGCACTTTTATGACAACGGACGCAGTTTTCAAAATTGGTAATTCCTTCTTCCATATGCTCTGAACGAATTTTGGCCGGAGTATGTTCATGGCATCCGTAGCAACTATACGCTTTAAAATTATTTTCGGTATGGCAGGTTTCACACTTCACGTTGTGATCTCTGTCGAGAACAAAGTACCTGCTATGCTCAAAGGTAGATGGCTTCCAGTGCGAAGTATCGTGGCAACTCGTACAATTCTGCTGCGTAAAGTTATGCATGTTGTCTTGCGGCTTCGCATGACAGGAACTGCAATTGTTGAGTGCATTGACGGAAAGAAGTCCATGGTTAAAGCTTGCTCCCTTTTTCCAGTCGTCGGTAGTATGGCAAGATTTGCATTCGGAAGTGAAAAGCTGATGTAATTTATCTTCCGGTCTATTGTGACAGGAACTGCATTTTCCCTGATCGGGAGGAGATAAGAATTCGTGGTTGAACCGGGCAACACCTACGGGTGGATGCAGGCCCTGATGATCACTATGACAGTTGGTACATTCCTTGACTACCAGTTTATCGTGGAACAGTATTTTTTCTTTCAGCTGTCTGTCGTAAGCCGGAGCAGTACTGTCCTTGCCAATGTTTTCCAATTGATGACAGGAGATACATTTTGTAGTGGAGATTCCCCGAAAGGCATCGTGACAGGCTGAACACTCGTTGTCGAGTTGCCGATGTCTTTCTACCAACTGACCCGGATTGATCATCGCATGCGGAAACCAATACATCAAAAGTATGCATATGAATAAAATACCATATACGATCCACTTATTCATTTGGAGTAGATAAAGGTGCTGATGATGTGTAAGAGGGATAATAGCCCGACGAGTAAAGAAATGGGGAGATGCACCACCCGCCATTTCTTCATGATGTCGACAGTCACCGTATCAATAAATAATTTCTTTTCTATTTCTTCCTTTGTCAAACCCTCTTTCGCTAAGGCTATCTTCTTTTCTTTAAACGTTTCGTTCGCCTTCTTCAATAAGAATTTTCCCACTAAGCCACTGGCAACGGCTATCAGTAACATGATCACTGCCAACCAGGGAAGAATTGCATTAAAATGCACACCTGCATGAACAAATATCATTACCGCACCGGCCCAGGCCATGTACTCATGCCATTTAAGATAATCCTTGGGTGAGCCTGCTTTTATATACTGTCTTTTCCGTAAGGAGTAGATAAAAGATAATAGTATGGTAGCCGTTCCCACATAGCCGAGATAACGACCAATATAAACCATTCCTATGCGATGAAGAATATAATCGATAAGAATTGTCGCCAGAATCATCAGCACATACCATTGCAGAAATGGTAGCGCATAGCGGACATAGAGCGGTCGGTTCATAATAGAAGCAGTATCAGAAAAGAGAGAATGCCGAAATAGTTTTATTCCTCAACGTTCATCAAAACTGCAAAAATTAATTTGATAAAAAAATGATCTTCCTCACATTACGATATAACTATTCACTAAAATATTTTCCCTGACCCAATAACCAATGAGTTACTACATATTACGAAAAAACCAAACATCACTACTCAAACCGAATAGTCTTCGATTTGAAAAACATACCCTTCCGGCAAAATTGAATAAACTATTCCACCACCAGTTTTCCCTGCGCGCCGGCGTCGTCTATTGACCAGAGATAAACACCCCGTTCAAGATGATTCACATAGAATCCATACTGTTGGATGCCTTCCAGCGATGTTTCACGTATCACACGGCCTTGCATATCAAAAAGTCTGAAAATCGTGTTAGAGGTCCCTTCTTTCAACATAGAGACATTCACTAATCCGTTGGCAGGATTCGGATACACATTAACGTTAGCTTTCGTTTCCGGTTGTGGTTCCTGAACGGATGTTGTTGAAGAAAGGACATAGCTGGAACTTTCACCCGTCGTTCCCAAACTATCCGCGGAAATCGTAAGCAGGATGACCGGCTGAGCAGCTTGCAGCCAATAATAGCTGGACTGTTGAGAAACGGTAGGAGGATCAATCATGAAATAAGAACCATTACCAATGGTATCTGCCAGCAATGAATCGATGATGGTCTCCGTGGCTTTTATTCGCAGTGTGTTGGGGTAGGTAGCCGTGGGTAACTGCAATGCTCCATATCCATCTCCAACGAAAGCCTGATTGACCTGATGCACAAAGCGGATATACGGGAGCGCTGTATCTATATCGATGACATATTTATAATAGCTGGTTTGCGTATCGAGGTAGGTAAATGGTGTAGGGATGAAAAGATAAGAAGGGATGAAAGGAATGGCGTTCTGGCCAAAGGGTGCCTGACTGGTATAGAAATAATAGCCGTCGATATAAAGTCCTCCCGTATTCGTAGTTACATAGAGATAGAGGCTGTCTTCAGGCGTATGTATAGCCATATTAGAAGATGGAAAATATGATGGACCGTATGGTGTCGTGGCCGCCGCGATAAAGGTGGTAGTATCCTGATCCAAATTCTGCAAACTGGTATAGTTCCAGTTTTGATTTGCTCCGCCCGGAAGAATTGGCGCACTATACGTATCGTCTATAGCATCTACAAAACTATGTCCCACAGTAGGGAGATGGCTGCTATTGATCGTGATTTGAGCATTTAGAACTAGTGGTGATAATCCAATAAGGAGGAGTAAAATTTTCTTCATGGTATAGTTTAATTTTACGTAAAGTTATTGTAGAATATGAATGTTAAACAGTAGAAATGAAATAGTTATTAAAAGCAAACAGTTAAGAACCTGTACACTCTTCTAATGGTTCAATACCTGCTTTTTCGAGCAGGACTACTCCTGACTTAAATTTCTGACTAGTTGTCTTGTTTAAAAATTGAAATTTCAGGAACTAGATAGGGTGAGTATATTCCATAAGATACAAATCAAATCCGGGGGCCCAATAATCCTTCACCGTTTCAACAAGCGCGAACCCATTCTTCTCATAAAAATTGTGTGCAAGCTGAGAAGTACGTACAATAATTTTTTCAATGTTTTTGATCTTCGCAAGTTTCTGTAAGCGATAGTTCAACAATTGGGTTCCCCATCCTTTTCCCTGATATTGGGGATGGAAGATATCCCAGCTGATCATTCCGGTTTTTCCATCCTTTGAAATATTAATTCCTCCGCATCCTGCTAGTGTTGAATCGTCATAAACCACATAATAATTGGCACTATACCGTTCAAGATATTTAAGCAAGTCCCTCTCTTCATCGGGCGAAAAATAGGTTGGAGTATTAAGTCTGAATAAGTGAATTATTTCATTTTGATCTGAGACAACATATGGCCTTATGTTCATGTTCGTTCCTGTTTAAGAAGAGTCACTGAATTTTTAATAAGCTTCTCAAAATCAAAATTCTCCTCAACATTAATGAGAATTCTCTCAGCAATTGGTATCAAATAAATCCGCGCGAATCTCTACATCCGCTTAATCCGCGTTCCTACATTGCTATTCTTCCGTCTATTGAATATTCTGTACTACGTTTATTTGATCATTTTGCCACTTTAAAAATGTACAGCAAGGATGAATTCTTCTCGATATCTTTTTTCCCTTTTAGCGTCGTTTGCAGTCCGGTAAATGCTGCGGTCACCGGGTTAGAGGACCCATTTTTATACTTACCGCTCAGCAAGGCAATATAAAACGGATCGAAGAAGAGGGGTTGTACGCTGTGACACGTGAAACCTGCTTTTTCGATCAATTGCAGCATGGGTTTTTTACTAAAATGGTAGAGGTGACGCGGGACATCATAAGCTGCCCAGTAGGGTCCGTATACTTCAGCATCGTACGATGTTCTATTGGGCACCGCAATAATCAACACAGATCCTCCACATTCAGCGAATGATTCTTCCGTGCTTGATTCCGTGCACCCTCATCGGGTTCAAGACCGGCGCAAACCCATCCTTTTGCCTTAGCAGCAGCCAGGAACTCCCCTGTTCCACAGCCATAATCGAGTAACATTCGCGGGTCAGGATTCATGGACTCCAGTACTTTCATTTTCCCTACAATCGCACGCTTTCTAGCCAACTGATAGGCCTTATTCATCAGACCAGCCGAACTGTTGGTATGGCTGATATATTCCTCTGATTTATAATATTTACCAATTGCTTCCGGTTCCGGGCGTGGATTGGTAAATACTAAACCACAAGAGGTACATTCCACCAACTGAAATGTTTCATGTGAAACCGAATGGTCTTTGACTTCCAAATAGGGAATAAAGGTAGAAGCATTACAGGCAGGGCAAATATTCAGCAATTCGGACATATATTCGGTTATGCGTTAACGTTAGTCGTTTTCAGAGTATAAATGTACAATTTATATAGATAATATAGCTTCTTTCCCGTCTGTTTTATACCGGCTGAATGGGATACATGAACATGAATTTCTTTAAACGAGATTTCTTCCATCCGATATTTCCCCGGAATAACTCCTAATTGCCTATAGAAAACACTTTACTAACGGTCTCCTATACGGGTACGGATAGTCTAAATATCTCTATAAAAGTTCTCTTTTACACTATTCCGACCCATTTTAACAAGATATAACTCATGCTTTTACACTTTAATCCTCCAATATAATAATTCCGATCAGGCAACGACTCAGGGAGTCTGGCTCTTAACCTTCATTTTTGACAGGGACAGCACCTTAACCCTTCCTTCAAATGATCTAAACTACCGGCCATCTATCAATTTTGCGCTTCAGAAGACACTTTTCTAACGGTTGAATAAGGTTACCTTTTGGGATCCCAATCCGTATTCTACTTGTCATTCGACACTTTTCTAACGGTTCAAAAACCAGTCATAATTCGACATTCTATCAGAGTTCACCAGGAGACAACACTTTTATAACGGTTAGTTCCACGTGAAACAATGACAGGTAATTGCGCACTTATCTGCCCAGATGAACCATCAGAATCGATATATCAGCAGGGCTAACTCCGGAGATCCTACTTGCCTGCCCCAAAGTTTTAGGGCGAATTTTAGCCATCTTTTGACGCCCCTCTGCGCTCAAACTTTTCACTTCATCGTAATTCAAATCATCGAAAATTCGTACATCCTCCAATCTATTCATCTTTTGCGCCAGGTCAAATTCGCGCTCAAGATAGCCTTCATACTTTACATTTATCTCCGCTTGCTCGATTACCTCAGGATCATTCGATATCGCCCCTATCAAATTTCTCACTGATTCAACATTTGAAATCATGTCAAAAAGTCCAACTTGTGGACGAGTGAGTATATTAATCATTCGCAATTTTTGTCGGATTGGATCTGTTCCTATTTCCTCCAACCAAGGATTTACTTCTTCCGGAGAAAATGATGTTTCGCGCATTATTTTTATAACTCTTTGATAATCAATGTTTTTAGAATTTTACAACTTCAAATCTATCCTGACTTGCAAGACCAATTTCATATCCTAAAGGTGTTAATCTTAAATCAGCATTATCCTGACGCAATAAAGTTCTAAATTCAGCTCGACTTGTAAACATGCGGTATGGTTCTTCCGTACCTTTTGTAATTAAGTCATCGATAAGAACTCCGATATAAGCATCAGACCTGCCAAGTACAATAGACGAAAGACCGTTCACTTTCCGGTGCGCATTGATTCCAGCCATTAAACCCTGGCAGGCCGCCTCCTCGTATCCGGTAGTTCCATTGATCTGTCCGGCAAAATAGAGACCCTCCACAAGCTTCGTTTCAAGCGTATGGGTCAATTGAGTTGGTGGGAAATAATCATATTCGATGGCATAGCCCGGGCGAAACATTTTGCAGTTTTCAAAACCAGCAATCAATTTTAGAGCTTTGTATTGAACATCTTCAGGGAGTGAAGATGAGAATCCATTCACATAAATTTCGACCGTTTCCCAGCCCTCCGGTTCAACAAAAAGTTGATGTCTGTCCCGATCCGCAAAACGGCTAATCTTATCTTCAATACTTGGGCAATACCTGGGTCCAAGGCCTTGAATCCGCCCGGTAAACATTGGAGATTGTTCGAAGCCGGTACGGAGTATTTCGTGGACATTTTCATTGGTATAAGTGATATGGCATGGACGCTGTTTTGCAAGCTTTGGAGTATTGGTAAAGCTAAATTTACCCGGCTCCGGATCTCCTTCCTGCACCTCCATTTTCGAATAATCCAGGGATCTGCCATCTAATCGGGGTGGGGTTCCGGTCTTCATTCGACCGCTTTCAAAGCCTAATCCAACGAGTTGCTCCGTGATCCCTGTCGCCGCCTTTTCGCCTGTTCTACCCCCTCCAAATTGCTTCTCTCCGATATGAATAATCCCGTTTAGAAAGGTGCCATTTGTTAGAACTACAGCCTTTGTTTTAAACACTAATCCCATTGAAGTATTAACCCCGGTAACACGTCCATCCTCCACTACAATACCATTCGCCATGTCTTGCCAGAAGTCCACATTGGGCGTTTGCTCCAGCATTTTCCTCCATTCTGCAGCAAATAACATACGGTCATTTTGTGTTCTGGGGCTCCACATCGCGGGACCTTTCGATCGGTTCAACATTCTAAACTGAATAGCACTTCGATCGCTTACGATGCCCGAATAGCCTCCTAAAGCATCAATTTCCCGCACAATTTGACCCTTTGCGATTCCTCCCATAGCCGGATTACAGCTCATTTGGGCAATCGTTTGCATATTCATGGTCATCAATAATACCTTTGATCCCATATTGGCGGCGGCGGCAGCAGCTTCACAACCTGCATGACCTGCACCAACCACAATTACATCATATTCCGGATAGTTCATAGTTCCACGTGAAACGTTTAGTGATTACAGTTTTTAACATCTAGACAACTTAAAACAAATGTACTGTATATCAATAAATTATGCAAGTAAATTAACAAGAAATGAACGGGGTTATAAACAGGCGGTTGTGAATTTTACAATTCCACCTGGTTATTAAAATAGGATGTTTTAGAAAATTCATTCTAACTTCTTAAGACAAGGAGGGAAATACGAAAGAGTGGTGGAACACAGACTCGCTAAAGATTAATACCGGGACAATGATGGTATTTAGAAATAATTCGAGCAGAAACGCTATGATTTGTTGTAAAAAGCTGTTAATTAATTATTTAACTTGCCTAATCAAAAGATATTTATCTTCCAGGCCTCTCATTTTACTCTTCAGCGCCTTGCTTTTATCTGAATAACCGCAGAGATGTAAAAGTCCATGTACCATTACACGGTGAAGCTCGTCTTTTAAATTCACTTTCAATTGTTTAGCGTTATCGCGTATTCTATCCAAACTGATATACAGCTCGCCGGAAATCCTCCCTTTTGCGGTTGAATTATCAAAAGTGATGATGTCCGTTAATGTAGCATGCTTCAGAAAATCAACATTTAGCTTATATAGATAATTGTCGCTACAAAGAATGATGTTCAGTTCATCCAGCTTATATCCTTCCCTTTTCGCGACTTCGGCTAGCCATAACCGTAAGTCTCCTCTGGAGCGTAAAGCGTAAGTAATATCGGCTGTAAAGAAGGATATCATGGGTACAGTAAATCTCCCTGCGAAAGTAGCAAAATCGCAATGCCGGAAGCTGTACAGTACGTTTATAGGGGCATAGGAGCATATTCTTGCTACTTAAAGCAAGTCTCCGATTTCAAATTGAACCGGATTCTATTCGGCTATATGTCCGCCTGTTTTGAAATAGAGCTCAACAACACGACCGTTTTCAGAGAAAATAATCTGATCAGCCAAATGTTTCATAAGAAAGACACCACGACCGGTAGGCTTCTCCAGGTGATCCGGATCAGTAGGGTCGGGGAGGTTCATGAAATCGAACCCGGTTCCTTCATCGGTGATTATAAAAGAGATCTGGTCCGGTTCCACTTCATGAGAGATAATTACTTTTTTATCAGGATCATACTTGTTACCGTGTTGAATAGCGTTGTTCACTGCCTCGGTCACGGCGACTAACATATTTCCATAGCACTCTTCGTGCACATTGTACTCACTCTTTATCTCGTCAATAAGTTTCTCTACCAGGTTAATGCTTTCCGGCTGTGAGGAAATTTGCATAGTTGATGATTGCTTTTCAGTGTTCATGTGAATCATGGTATCAGAAACTGCATTTTTATCCTTCTCCATATCCCTATTAGAGATGTTTGCATTCCTATAAGGGTACGAAACTACGAAGTTCCCGATGGTGCTAAGTTAAGGGAAAAGATATTTACTAACTTTTAGGTGTTGGAACTCCCCCAGCTTTGCTTCACCCTCGAAGAGGGGGGTATGATCCCCCAGCTTTGCTTCCCACCTCGAAGAGGGGAGTATGATTGCCCCGGCTTTGTTTCACTTAGGTTGTTGAGGGTGACTCTCGCAATTGGATGATTGTATTTCGTATAGATTCACGTACAGAGTCTATGTCCCTTAAGACTTCGGTGTTTGTGAATCGAATTATATGAAAGCCAAGACTTTCAAGTTTTTTCTGGCGGATAATGTCCTTTTTATAAACTGATTCTATATCATGGATACTTCCATCCACCTCTATAATTAGCTTAAGTTCTTTGCACAAGAAATCGACAATATAACGATCAATAGGTCTTTGCCGGTTAAACGCTGCATTTTCCAGGAGGCTGGCCCTTAGGACGTATTTCCACAAACAGCATTCAGCTTTAGTACTTGAATTACGAAGTTTTCGAGCGAAATTTCGATTTTGAGGATTATAATAATAGTGTTGCTCCAGGTAAGACATGCATGGAATTTTCATGCAAAGAAAAATGAGGAGTGGGGTTATAGTCGGATAATAAACATTTGTATTCGAATGTAAATGGGGTTAGGCGGTTTTACTGCTGATCCCTTTTTGTTGCTTGAGTTTAATGGGGTGATTCCCTCCGGCTACGTGGCTTTTATGCTGCTATACCCTTCGGCTACTCGGCTCCCTCCGGCCCCCCGGATCTACTACTGCTACCCCCCCCCCCCCGCCCCCGGCTCCCCCGCTGCGCTGCCCTCTCAAAGAGTGGGACAGGCTCCCGTCGCTGCCTACGGCGGATTAGTTCTGGAGGTTTTGGAAGTAGGTGTTAACGAGGTTTTTGTAGAAAGTGCTGAATCCGGGAGGAATGGATTTCAGAAGCTCGTTTTCACGGATTTTTAGCTTTTTAAAGTCTTCAAACTGAGGTGGGGTTCGGTAAATATCCCTGGCCTCGTTGGATTCCCGGCGTTCTTCCTGTTCACGTTCCCGCTCTGCTTTTTCTGATTCCAAAAGACGAGTAAGAATCTCCTGTTGGCGTTTAATAGTAATCTCGGTGATTCTTTTGTTGACAATGTCCTTTTCGTTTTGCTCCATCTGCTCGGCTATCTTCCCCAGATCTCCCAGTTTACCCTGAGCATCCTTGTTTTCCTGCTGATTGAGTTGATTGAGGGCATTTCTCAGTGCTTCCTGCTGTGCTGCCATTCGGGCCAACTCCTCGCTCATGCCTTGTCCGGGTTTGCCGCCGGGTTTCTGCCCTTGCTGCATCTTCTCTTTCATCTCCTTCAACTGCTGACCGAGCTTTTCCTGCATCTTCTTAATATCTCCTGCATTGGGTCCGGGCTTGGGTTTACCTTGTCCGGGCTTTTTACAGCTGGAGTTGCTCGGCATGTTCTGCGACATTTGCTGCTGCATCTGATCCAGCGACTCACTAAGCATAAGCGCCAGATTATTTACCGCCGTCATGATGAACTGCTGGTTCGCCCTTGCCTGTGGCACCTGACGGTCCTGTAAATTAGCGAGTGCCTTTTCCGTATTGTTGTTGATGTCGGTTATCTGTTCGTTTACACTAGATGCAATCTGTATTACCCTTTTACTCAGCGCCAACAATGAATCCTCCAACACCTTCGCATCATCTTTTAGTTTTCGTTGTTCCTGAGCGAGCTTTAGATAGCGTGGGTTGTTGATATCAATGCCCTTCGCTTCTTCTAGTAGTTTTTCCTGGTCAAAACTGAATCGCAAGAGGTTCTCCAGCAATGCTCGCATGGCCTGCATATCCTCTTCGTTCTGTTCTTCCTCTTTCTCTTTCTGCTGTTGCTTAATCTTCTGACTAAGCTCCTTCATTTTCTCAGCCGCTTGCTTCTGCTTTTTCTTCGCGCTCTTCTTTTGTCCCTGAGATAGCTCTTGTTCGCTTTTCTCCATTTCTTCAGAGATTTCTTCCTGCTCTTTATCGAAATCCTTCATCTCCTGGGAATATTCCAGCTCCTCGTTCTTCTTCTCAATATCGTCAATGTTCTTTTTGATCTCTTCAAATTCCTTGTTGAGCTCTTTCTGTTCTTCCTTCAACTTCTCCGACTCACTGCCTTTCTCCTCATTCTTCTCCGCCAGCTTCTCCTGATCTTCCGCTAACTTCTCCAGATTCTCGGCTGTCTCCTTCATTTTCTGCTCCAACTCCATTTGTTTGAAGAGTTCCAGCGTACGGTCGAGTTGCTTTTCGAGGTCTTTATTGTCCAACTTCATCTGCTCCATCGTTTCCTGGAGTTTCTGTTTGTCGATTTGTGCCATCATCTTCTCCAGCTCTTCCATCATCTTCTTCATCTCCGGTGTCATGAGCTTTTCGAAGAGTTCTTCTAACTGCTTTTGCTTCTCGGCCAGCTGAGGATCCGGTGCGCGAAGCTCGTTCTGCTGCTGTTTATTGAGTGATTGCTGCTTCTGTATTTCCTCTACTTTCTTCTCGAGTTCTTTTTGTTGCTTTAAGATGTCGCTGACCTTCTTACGGTCTTCGTAGTCGAGGTTCTTTTTGTTGAGGAGATCTTTGTGGAGGTCGTTGAGGGCTTTCTGCAATTCTTTTGCCTTCTTAATGCTCTCGCTCATGTCTTCCTTCAGGGCTTTGTTCTGCGATTCATTCTCCTTTGCCAACTCCTGCAATGATGGGGCTTTGAAAACATTGCTCACCGACCTTGCGCTCTTAGGACCTTGCACGCCATCGTTATCCCAGACTTCAAAATAATATTCCAGTTCATCTCCCGCCTTCAGACTCACAGCCCCCAGATCCCAGAAATGGAAAAACTGGTCCTGAGAGAGTCCTTTATTGAAAGATATCGCCGCGGCAATCGCTTCTTCATTCACGCTCTCTCCTTCTCTTTTCAGAAAACGATAGCGAAACTGTAGTTTACTCAACCCATAATCATCCTGCACCATACCCCGGAAATAAATACGCTGATAAGAGGCGGAATCTTTCTGCTCCTCCACTTCAATGAGCGGATACTGATCGGGAATCACATTGATGGTATAGGCCACTGAATCCTTCGACTGCAAGAATTTATTTCCTGTACTGATAGCATAACTGCTGCTACTCTGAAGTCGGCGCTTAAAGGTGTATCGGTTATTCTCCGCTTCACGCAAAGCATAGGTACTATCGGTGAAGCGTATACGAAGTTCCGATGTATTCTGTGTTCCGATGTTCCACGTGGCACGGGTTCCCGCGGGTACAAGTAGATCACCGGTATTCTTAATCACTTCATTTTTTCTTCCGAGATAGGCAGGATAGTCGAGCTCCACTGTGAAGTCAACCATGACAGGATTAGGGACAGCGCTCAATAAAAAATCATCCGAGAAAAAACCATCTGCCACGAGACGAAAATCGGTATTGCCCTGCACATTGCGGAAGGTATAATGGAAGTCGGTAAGATTTTCCTTTTCGAGACGGAAGGTATTGTTTCCTACCTCTACAAATACTTCTGCAGGAATCTCCTTACCGTCCATCTTCACATCAATCGTGAAATCTTCAAACTGCACCACCTGTAACTTATCATTAGTCACCTGAAATGAAAAGGGGGCCGGCTTGGAGAAACTCTTGCCATGTTCCAGTAAACGGCGGGTAGGATCGGTGATCAGACTTGGGGCGGCAAAGAGGATGATCACCAATGCGAGCAAGGGGAAAGCGGCATAAGGAAGATACTTGCGGTTTTTACGCAAATCGATGGCTGAGGTAAAAGGGATAGGACGTAATTCAGCACTTTTCTGGTTGATAGAGGCATGAATCAGGGCGAGATGTTCCGGTTCGGCATTCGCCTGATCGTGAAGCTGCAGGGTATTCAGGAGCTTATCGCGAATCGGCTGGAAATGTTCTCCGATAATTTTCGCGGCATCGTTACGGCTTAACGTCTTGCCCAGTTTATAAAGTTTGAAGAGGGGTGTAAGCACCAGCTTCCAGAGTACGGCAGCAGTAGCGGCGAGATAGGTGTAGAACAAAACAGAGCGAACTGCAGGACTAAACCAGGCGAACGACTCCAGCAAGGTGACAGCCAGATAGAAGCCAAGGAGCAATGCAAAGGCATAAATTCCCCCTTTTATCAGCTGGTTGGTATAATACTTCCGGATGAAAGCGTCCAGCTTCTCCAGCAACTCACGGTAATTATTCTCGGCGGTGGACATATGGCAAAGGTAAGGGGAAACGTTTGTATTTTGTA
Source organism: Bacteroidota bacterium (assembly GCA_016713925.1). Taxonomy (NCBI): domain Bacteria; kingdom Pseudomonadati; phylum Bacteroidota; species Bacteroidota bacterium. The sequence continues at coordinate 63,504 of JADJOH010000004.1, read as the reverse complement.
TAACGGTATTTGGCGAATGGAATTGTACGATCTTTACCCTATAAAGATACAAATGCCGTGCGGGATCCGTTCATTTTAAAATCACCTCTGTAGATTTTATCTTCTCAAAAACTAACCGTAACTTCCATTTCTCAAAAATACCATGACCATTTCTTACCCCAGGCTTTCTGTCATAGCATTACTTTTTCTTACTGTTCGGTTGGTGGCACAACCGGGCAACCTGATTTGGGGAACCCGGCTGGGTGGAGGATTAAACAGCGGATCTATTTTGAACTATGCTATCGGAAGCAACGTCGTTACCAATGAATTTGACTATTACCGGACATATATCGGCTATTTACCATCCGGCGGGGCGTTGACAGCAGGGCCCGATTCCATGATTTACGGTACTACCGGTGCCGGAACTTTTCGGGAAAAGGGAAATATCTTTAAATACAATCCTTACGATGGTGTTTACACCCAAATTTATGAGATAAAAAGTGGCGATGCCGTGAAATTCCCTTGCAATGATTTATATATTGATTCCGGTTTTGTCATGTATGGTGTTTCAACAGAAGGAGGAGGGAATGGAAGTATTTATAAATATGAAATAAATACCAACGTGCTTACGGTCCTGCACCTGTTGAATGGTAGCGATGGCATGCGCCCGCTTTCGGGATTGATGAAAGCTGCTAACGGTTTATTTTACGGATCAACCAACGAAGGAGGAACGTTCGGTTTTGGTGTGATTTATTCTTTTGATCCGGTTACGAATGTCTATTCCGTTTTGCATCATTTCAACAATGAAGGGTGTACGGGGAAATTGATTGAATATTCGCCGGGGAACCTTTACGGTGTAGGGAAAACAGGTGGACAATTTGCTCTGGGACATCTCTTCAAACTCGAGTTGAATTCAAACACTTTTACACGTTTACATTCGTTTGATATCATTGGCGGAACAAAGCCCCATGGACCACTTCTCATAGCAAGCGACGGGTTTTTATATGGTACTACTTCTGAGGGTGGTTTAAACAATAGTGGTACAATTTATCGATTCGATACATCAGGAAATCAATATTCGGTACTGCATCATTTCAATGGCATCTCTAAAGTGCGTAATGCTTTATGCGAAGGTGTGCCGGGTATTTTTTATGGAAGTGCGGAGGACGTTCCTGGCATAAATGATGGTGTTGTTTTTCGTTTCGATGCATCATCAGGATTTCTCACTATGGTCGATACCATCAATAGCGAACGCAATGGAAGTATTGTAGAAAACAGCTTTATAAAACATCCAAATGGCCGGCTTTACGGGTATAGAAACAGTATTCTCAGCGGGACCCCTGCATTTGATGGAGTTGTTGTCTCCGTTGATCCCATTACCGAAACTGTAAACAATGAATTTGTATTTGACCAATATCCAACTGGACATTTTCCTATCGGCAGTTATGTGGCTGCTTCAGATGGAAATTTATATGGAATCCATGCGGGCTCTGAATATTACTTTGACAAATACCTTGTGAAATATTCTTCTTCCGGGGACACCATGGAAGTGGTACATACTTTTCAGGACAGGAGTCTTTTTGAAACCACTTCTTTACAAGGCAATCTCATCGAAAAAAATGGTGTCATTTGGGGATGTGTGGAACATTCAGATTCCTTCCCGGATGGCGCAGTCTTCAACTATACCATTCAAACCGGAATTTATGCTGAAGTCATCAACTTCGATACAATTCCCGGTTTTAAATCTCCCCGTTACTTTCAAATGGGTGCTGATGGTAATTTTTACGGGATCTGTTATCACAAGACCAATTTCAGCATAGAATATATTTATCGATTAAATCCATTAACACTTCAGTTTGATACCTTGCTAAGGTACGGTGTAAATGGTATCATTGGAAATGGATCGATGGGTGACCTCTCCTTTAACCCGGCAAGAACAAAATTTTCAGGTATGAGTGCAAGAACAGGAATTACCAATATCGGCAACCTTTTCATCTATGATATTATTGGGGATAGTCTGACCTTTGCACTAAATTTAACGGACCCGATTGTATCCTCCTATTTTGAACGTTCCCATCATTTCATAAATGATTCACTTTTTATCGGGATTAATTACGACCCTACTTATTCATTGGGGTATGGTATGATTTGGAAATTAAATTTAACAGATACCTCCTTCGCCAATATATATAATTACCCTTCTACATTAACTCAGCATTATTTCTCACAATTTACCATGGATAATTTTGATCTCATGTCGGATGGAAAAATATATGGTATCGTCAATATCTCTCAGGACGATGTGTTGATGCGGATCAATCCCATTACAGGAAATGTAACTTCTTTGAAAACTATTACTTCTCAAAAAGGTATTCAACCGGGTGGTAAATTAATAGAGCTTCCTTTTTTTACCGGTGTAGAAAATCAGAATGGAATATCTTCTGTTCTGAAATTATATCCCAATCCTTGTGATGATTTCCTTGTGTTGAAAGGAACGTTAAAAAATAAAATGGTTTCCATCTATGATATTAATGGAAGAGTAATTCACGAGCTGTTATCCGAGGATATTCATACCCGGATAAATACTTCTTCGTTAAAACAAGGATTTTATTTGCTCCGCTATTTTGATGGAAAGAAATACACTTCGATTAAATTTATCAAAAACTAAATTCTGCCAAGAACCGGAGTGGTAATCACCGGTATCTTGAAAATAATTCTCACCACCGATAGCTGTTTTAATAAATTATATTACCTTTATCTAATCAAATCATGCATCATGTTCAATTCATCCTTCAGACATTCGATTTTTTTTATTTTAATTTCAGCTTTACACCTGTCTGCACAACCCGGAAATCTGATTTGGGGAACGTGGTCTGGCGGTGCATTAAATAATGGTACCATTTTAAACTATAATACAGGAACCAATGTAGTAAAAAAGGAGTTTGATTTTTATCGTACTCATATAGGTTCCGAACCCTTTGGAGGAGTATTGACTGTCGGACCGGATTCCATGATTTATGGTACTACAAGTACAGGTACCTTCCGCGAAAGGGGAAATATTTTTAAATACAATCCATATGATAGTGTATATACCGAGATCTATGAATTTAAAAATGTAGATGCAGTGTATGGACCTTGCAATGACTTATATATTGATTCCACGCTTGTCATTTATGGAACTTCATCGGATGGAGGTGGATATGGAAGTATTTATAAATACAATTTAAACACAAACCTGCTTACCATACTTCATCAGTTCAATGGTCTTGACGGGTCATTTCCACTTTCGGGTTTAACAAAAGCTTCTAATGGTTTATTTTACGGCGTAACAAATGATGGAGGAATTGGAACCCACGGTGTAATTTATTCTTTTGATCCCGTAAACAATAATTTTTCTGTGTTGTATCATTTCAATTTCAATTCCGCCAACGGACGACCACTCTTTAAACTTATTGAATACTCTCCCGGGGTACTTTATGGAGTAACGGAACAAGGGGGAGTGAATTCTTTAGGAACAATATTTAAATTTAATGTGAATTCCAATACTTATACAAATCTATATTCTTTCAATACTGCAACTGGTGGTAGGCCAAACGGTCCACTCCTAATTGGTTCAAGTGGTCTTTTATATGGTACAACAGACGTAGGGGGTGTAATTAATGGTACAATTTTTAGCTTTGATCCTTTGGGAAATCAACTTACGGTGCTTTATAATTTCATAGGTGCTACTGAACACAGCGGGCTTTGCGAAGGGGCGCCGGGTGTCTTTTATGGAAATAGTGATTATACAAATTCAACCGTTTATGGTGCTATTTATAAATTTGAACTTTCTACCGGGCTTATTACTTATATCCATACTATCAATGATGCACTTGATGCTGTTATTGGAAAAAATGGCTACATAAAGCATCCAAACAACCGTCTTTATGGATATAGGTCTTATGCTTATTATAGTAAGCCGGCAGCAGACGGCACACTTTTTTCAATTGATCCGGTAACGGACACTGTTAACAGGGAATTTATTTTTGATCAATGTCCTATGGGGTATGGCTTACTTGGAAGTTATTTAGCTGCATCAGATGGTAATTTATATGGGATCAATGATTATGGCCATTATTTTTTTGATAAATACCTTGTGAAGTATACTCCATCGGCAGATACCATGGAAGTATTACATACTTTTCAGGACAGGAATCCTTGGGATCAAAGCACCTTTTTACACGGAAACCTCATCGAAAAAAATGGTGTAATATGGGGCTGTATTGTGGAGTCAGACTCCTTCCCTGATGGTGCCGTATTCACTTATGATATTCAATTGCAGACATACAACGAAGTAATAAGCTTTGATACTATTCCTAATTTTAGTTTTCCCCGCTATTTTCAAATGGGGGCAGATGGTAATTTTTATGGGATCTGTTATCACAAGACTGATTTTAGCATAGAATATATTTATAGATTAAACCCTGTAACGTTTCTGTTTGACACTTTGCTCAGATATGATGTAAATTCAGTAATCGGTCAAAGTGCGTCCGGCGATCTTTCATTTAATCAGGCAAGAACTAAGTTTTCAGGCATGAGTTCCAGAACAGGAACTACAACTGTTGGCAACCTCTTTATCTATGATATCATTGGTGATAGCCTGACCTTTGCACTAAATTTAACGGACACTATTGTATCTTCTTATTTTACCCGATCACATCATTTAATAAATGATTCTATAATTATAGGTATAAACATAGACCCTGCTATTATGATCGGTACCGGCTTAATCTGGAAATTGAATTTAATGGATACCACCTTTTCAACTATTTATACATTTCCTTCAACGGTAACTCAACATTATTGGTACCAATTTAGTAATGATAATTATAACCTGATGTCTGATGGAAACTTATATGGCGTCGTCAATATTTCTCAGGACGATGTGTTGATGCGTATCAATCCTATTACAGAAAGCGTCACCGCTTTAAATTCCATTAGTTTTCAAAAAGGACATGAACCCGGTGGTAAATTAATAGAACTTCCGGTTATCACAGGTATAGTTAATACAAAAGATCCATCTTTAGTTAATTTATATCCCAACCCTTGTAATGATTTTATTGTGTTGAATGGAACAATAAAATATAAAACGATTTCCATCTATGATATTAACGGGAGAGTGATTCGGGAGATGTATTCCGATGATATGAACACCCGAATAAATACTACTTCTTTAAAACAAGGATTTTATTTACTCCGGTATTTTGACGGGGAGAAATACACTTCGATGAAATTTATTAAAAACTAAATTCTTCCTACAACACCTAATGGTAACACCACGCCGCTAGTAGCCTGTAAATAGATTTCTCCGCATTCGGCTGTTGCTCCTCTTTTTCCGAAATGATCTTCCATTAAGTTTTTAATGATGAGAGAAGAGAAACCGAGGGAGTAGGTGTTCAGGACTAAAAAGGAGTTTTCAGGTTCAAGTAATTCAGAGACGTACTTCATCATATCATTGATCATTTCCTCGAGTTTCCAATGCTCTCCATCGGGACCATGTCCGTAGGCAGGCGGATCGAGAATAATACCATGATATTTCTTACCTCTTTTTACTTCGCGTTTTACATAGGTCATTGCATCTTCCACCAGCCAGCGAATACCATCGAGATGACTTAGCTCCATATTCTCTTTCGCCCAGGTCACCACTTGTTTTATAGAGTCAAGATGCGTGATATCTGCACCGGCAGCTTTGGCAGCAAGGGATGCTCCACCGGTATAGGCAAACAAATTTAAAACACGAGGCTGATCAATCGTTTTACGAATTGTCTTTATGTTATTGTAGATATACTCCCAGTTGACAGCCTGTTCCGGAAATATCCCTACATGCTTAAAAGAAGTTAATCCCAACCGGAAACAAATTACATCTGTCTTATTAAAAGCATACTGCATCCGCCATTGATCGGGCATATCTTTCAACTTTTTCCAGGTTCCTGCTGAACTGCTCTTAGGAACAAAACGCACATGTGCTCTCTTCTCCCATTCTTTTACCTCCCATTTTCTACTCCAGACAGCCTGCGGCTCGGGGCGGATGGTAATGTACTTTCCAAAACGTTCTAATTTCTCAAAATCACCACAGTCAAGTAGTTCGTAATCAGTAAATTTTTCGGGAGTGAGGAGTAACATTGTGGCGAAAGTAATAAATATGCATTAGGCTGCCAGCTACCGGCTTCCGGCTATTCTTTTGTATATATAATTTATGGTACATTATAAATACTCTCTGAAGGATAAAAGGTGGTAGCACGCGGCGAAAGTTCGTCATTGAAATAAAAAATTATCGGTAGAAAAAATAGCTGGCAGCCGGAAGCTGGTAGCCGGTAGCAAAAGTGTTTTTATTACTATAGGTACTATAAATCGAAAAAATATAATTAGAACGACAAAACAGCATGTTCATATCTCTGTTCATATCGCAAAAATCTGTTCATATCTATACCACAACATTATTTGGAATTGTAAAAGGCCGATAGCTTAAATATAAACCAATCGCTTCCTAATTTTCAGCCCATGTATTTGTGAATCCTTATGAACGAAGTTATTCACCATTTATCCTCCTTTTTGATCAGGTATTAATGAACAGACCACTTTATCAACAGTTGTTAATAACACTGCTGCTTATTTTAATATCAATAGTTTAACCTGTTAAATCTATCCATAAAATTGTGAATAAAGTGGGATAAGTTGCCTCATCAAGGGTTTCATCAAAAAGGAATACACATTATGAACAGCTATATATTAACATATAATAATTATTAAAGAAATATATAAATAATATACTGTGTGTAAAACCTGCTTGCTGAAAAATGGACCTAATGTTAAACTGATTTTTAAATCATAACAAATCCCCCTATCTGGTTTTTCCCCCATACTTTTGCCCTCAGAAAAACGTTTTAACCGAACTATGTCACATCCAATCACAGCATCTGAACTCCAACTGCAGGGTTTCGTCAATGAACCTGTAGATCCACGCCTGGACCTTTTTGAGGCCATTCGTGACCTAAAAGTGCAGAAAAATGCTGTTATATTGGCACATTATTACCAGGATTCTGATATTCAGGATATTGCGGACTACATCGGTGATAGTTTAGGATTGGCGCAAGAGGCAGCCAGGACCAAAGCGGATATGATCGTTTTTGCAGGTGTTCATTTTATGGCTGAAACTGCTAAGTTGTTGAATCCTACCAAAAAAGTAGTCATGCCGGATTCCAGGGCTGGTTGTTCGCTCGCTGATTCTTGTCCACCGGATGAGTTTAGAAAATTCCGCGAAGCGCATCCTGACCATATTGTGATCAGTTACATCAACTGCACCGCGGCGATTAAGGCACAGAGTGATATCATTTGCACGTCGAGCAATGCCGTGAAAGTAGTGCAGAGTGTACCGGCAGCGACACCTATTATTTTTGCTCCCGATAAAAACCTGGGTGCCTGGGTAGCCAAGAAGACCGGTCGCGATCTCTTATTATGGGACGGTACCTGCATGGTGCATGAAATTTTCTCCTTGGAAAAGATTACCAAATTAAAAGCGCAACATCCGGATGCTTTGTTCATTGCTCATCCCGAGTGTGAAGAAGTTGTATTGAAACTTGCCGATTTTATCGGATCTACTACAGGTATGCTGAATTTCACAAAGGAAAATCCCGCAAATGCTTTCATTGTTGCCACAGAAAGCGGTATTTTACATCAGATGGCAAAAGCATCTCCCACAAAAACTTTTATTCCGGCACCTCCCAATAACAACTGCGCCTGCAACGATTGTCCACACATGAAACTCAATACACTGGAAAAACTCTATCTCTGCATGAAACACGAGCGCCCCGAAGTAACTATTGATCCTGCTCTCTTTGATGCTGCCCTAAAACCCCTGCAAAGAATGCTGGAAATTAGTAAGTAAAAAAAATTTTTTTCGACATACAAATCAGCGAAAATCCCACCTTCGCCGAGGCTTCGGTGGGCAGGCATAAAAAATCAGCGTCACTTGTCTCGGGACGAAGTAACGAGATCTGCGTTCAATCAAAAATCTTGAACTTAGAAAATGAATTTATAAAGATGAAAGTGTCATGCAATATATTACCTGATTATTATATTTTAAGTAAATCAATCTTGTATATTCGCATAGTATGAAATACCTTCTTATTTTATTTATTCTAATATGGTCTACCGCATCTTCCCAAACCGACGGACCCATGAAGTTCTATTACCCCAACGGAAAAGTGAGTTCAGAGGGAAATTTCAAAAACAATCAACCCGACGGTTACTGGAAGGCCTACTATGAAACCGGTATTTTAAAATCGGAGGGCAATCGATTGGAAGGAAAGCTGGATAGTCTTTGGAAATTTTACGATGAGAAAGGAAATAAAACTTCGGATATCCAATACCGTGATGGCTTAAAGAACGGCTGGCAACGCGATTATTTTCCCACAGGAACAGTCTATCTCGAACGCTGGATGGTTAATGGTGCTGCGGATAGCATTGCCAATTATTATTCGGAAAAAGGATTTCTGGCACAAATAATTCCTTTGAGTGGTGGTGTAGAAAATGGTATCGCGAAAGAGTTTGCAGAGGATGGCCGTATCGTAACACTGACCACGTATAAAAATGGTTTTTTCGTAAAGCAGGAAAAAATTAACCGGTACGATAAGTTCGGTTTTAAGCAAGGGGTATGGAAAGAATTTTATGCTTCCGGTGTGGTGAAGGAAGATGGTACCTGGAAAGATGATGTGAAGAACGGTATTTTCAGATGGCTGACTCCGGATGGAATAGTCAAGAAGATGGAGATATGGAAGAATGGTTCGCTCGTGGAGGATGAACTGGCCAATGTGAAACTGGATATTAAAAGGGAGTATCACAATACGGGCAGACCGAAGAGTTCCGTGAATATCATTAATGGTGTCAAGGAAGGGGTGTACAGAGAGTTTGATAAAGAAGGAAATATTACAATCAGTAAATTATACGAGAAGGATAAAATAATTGCAGAGGGAGGTACTGTTGATCCGCAAGGGCGACAGCAGGGGATGTGGAAGTATTATTATCCGGATGGAAGTATGAAAGCAGAGGGAAGTTTTAAAGACGGATTACGCGACGGAACATGGATTTTTTATTATGCGAACAAGCAAATTCAACAATAGGGAGCCTATTTGAAAAGTCAACCCGAGGGTAACTGGAAATGGTTTTACCCGAATGGTAAGCTACTACGTGAAGAAAATTTCAAGAATGGAAAAGAAGAAGGTCCAAGTAAGGAATACGATGAGTTTGACAACATCATTGCCGAGGGGAATATGACAGGAGGTTTGCGTGAAGGTCCCTGGAAATACAAGAACGGACAATACATCGCTGAAGGAAATTATGTAGAGGGAAATCAGGATGGGGTGTGGAAGCAATTTTATTCCAATGGAAAGTTAGCCTTTGAAGGGGAATATTTTGAAGGACAGGAAAACGGAGTACATAAATTTTTCTTTGACGATGGTAAGCCCAAGGAAGAACGCAAGTATCGTCTCGGTTTAAAAGAGGGAGAGTGGAAAGTATGGGACGAAACCGGCGAACTTATTTTAACAACGACGTATGAGCGGGGAGAGGTTAAAAAGATGGAAGGCGTTAAAGTGAATTAAGGGGGGAAAGGACTTTAAACGTAAAATACGAAATACGAAAGAGTACGAAAGGGCGAAATACGAAAGGGCGAAATGCGAAAGGATACGAAAGTTGTTTAAACTTCCGAAATCAAATCTGCGCAAATCCTAAAAAATCAGCGTCAATTGTCTCGGCGCAGAATGTGACGAGATCAGCGTTCCTTAAAAATATTAATGAATTGAAAAATAGTATATGAAGCTCCGGCAGGCAGGTACGAAAGAGTACGAAAGTTGCGAATTACGAAAGTTACGAGTGGGTGGAGGTTATAAAAAACGATAATATTTTTTGGCGATTATTTAAAACGATCTGGAAGTAAAAAACTAAAGAAGTCCTTCGGTGAATGATTAAAAAAATCCGGATATAACAGTACTAGCTATATCCGGATATTATAGTTGAAATAATTTATGCTCCGGGAGGAAGGGGAGCAGGAACTATATTTTTTACCGGCGGCAAACTTTTCAGGTATGCAAAAATTGAGCGCAGATCTTCGTCCGTCATTTGAGCATAGGCTGGCCAGGGCATCAGGGGAAGTAACATACGCCCCCCCTCAATACCTTTGTAATATCCTTTTCGCATAGCATTAAAAAACTGCTCTTCTGACCAATTACCAAGGCCGGTCGGATCAGGCGTCAGGTTTGCAGCGAAGGATGTTCCCCATGGACCTTTAGCAGCGGTACCACCCATATGGAATAAAATCCAATGGTTCGAGGTAGCAGTGTCAGAACCGGGTAGGGGAAGATTTTCAGGGTGGCCGGAAAGTAACAATGCAGGATCAGGAACGGGTCCTTTATCCGTCATCATTTTTGGAGAATGACAGTCGTTGCAGCCACTGGTATTTACAAGGTACTCACCTCTTGTAATGCTGACCGAAGAAGAATCAACCATTGCCGCTTTTTCTTGTGGGGCTGGTTGTGAACAAGAACTAAGGATGGCAGTAATGCCCAGAAGAAGGAATGTGTTTTTCATGAATTTATTATATTATTTGATAGGGTTGTTATGAGGATAAGGGGCTTTCTGTTTTATAGGCTAAACTCAGGTGTACAAAGTTGAAGGATTTTTTTTAAATGAAAAGAATAGAGCTGTGGTACCACAGAAAACACAATCTAAAATGTAAAAATTATTGACTAAAGCGTATTAATTGCGCGAATACCAGCCATAGGAGCAGCCGAATTTTATATGGAAAAATGTAATTTGGAAATTATGAAAAGTAAAACAACTCCTATTAGTTTTGCTTATAAATCAGGAACTACCTACATCTATCTATAATTGTTATTTTTATATTATAACAGGCCTCAGTTAACTCTTTTAGAATTATTAACAGAATTAGATTATTTTTAACCCATACCCTGTCCGCTATGTCCGCTTACTGCAACTTCGTTTCACAACTAGAGATAGACCATCTTCACCGCATCTATCATGACACCGCCTATGGTTTTCCTATCAAAGAGGACAATGAATTATTCGGGCGATTGATCCTTGAAATAAATCAGGCGGGACTCAGTTGGACCACCATACTCAAAAAGGAACAGAATTTCAGAAAGGCCTATCATGCCTTCAACATAAAAAAAATTGCTTCCTACAAAGAAAAAGACCGCGAGCGTTTGTTAAACGATGCAGGGATTATACGAAACAGGCTCAAAGTAGATGCCGCAATTGAAAATGCGAAAACAGTGCTGAGTATACAGAAAGAGTTTGGTTCCTTCAAAGCATGGCTCGATCATCATCACCCCCTTGATAAAGCCGAATGGACAAAGCTGTTCAAGAAAACGTTTCGTTTTACAGGAGGAGAAATCGTCAATGAATTCCTTGTCAGTACCGGCTATTTGCCACAGGCACATCATGAAAATTGTCCGGTATTTAAGAAAACTGTGAAAGCGAAACCTGCGTGGATGCAATTAAAAAAAACTAAATAGATCTGCATCTGTTTTTAATGCGTACTTTGTCCTATAATTTTAAAAATCGAAAAAAATGAAAAGCAAACCATTTCTTCTCCTCATTTCCATATTAATTCCATTGACCACCGGTGGTATTTCCGGTTACTTCACTTCAGAAGGAATAACAGGTTGGTACCAAACATTGAATGCCCCTTCCTTTAATCCACCCGGTTGGATCTTCGGTCCGGTATGGACAACCCTTTATATAATAATGGGTATTTCTCTGTATCTGGTATTGATAAAACCCGATTCCGCACTTAGAACAACCGCCATCAGAGTTTTCTTTTTGCAGCTCACGCTCAATTTCCTCTGGAGTTTTTTCTTTTTCTATTTTAGAAATATCGGCCTCGCACTCGTCGATATACTTTTAATGTGGGGAAGTATTGTCTGGATGATCATGCTCTTCCGACGAATCCATCCTGCTGCCGGATACATGAACATTCCGTATTTGCTCTGGGTGAGTTTTGCGACAGTACTTAATGGAGCATATTTATTCCTGAACTAATCTTAAAGGTTTCGCGCAGTCTCCTTCGCTAAAGCTTCGTTGCCCGAAGGAGTCGCCGAGACGCAGAGGGAAGGGAGAGGCGCAGTTAATAAGTGGAACTTTTTTACATCAAATAAATCAGCGAAGATCTTATTAAATCAGCGTCACTTGTCTCGGGACGAAGTAACGAGATCTGCGTTCCTGATAATTTTTAATTTATTGAAGTCAAAAGGAAGAGTATCCTTTATGATATTAATGTTATAAGCACTATTTTTACTCATATGTTAAAAACCGAACTGGCAGCACATTGTTTGAGAATTTTAGAAGAAAAGATGGCTGCAATACAAGGCGACCTTGACGAATTAATACATTCTATCCAGGGCGAATCCAAAAGTTCTGCCGGAGATAAACATGAAACCGCACGCGCCATGATGAATCTGGAGCAGGAGAAGTTGGGACGGCAGATGGAGGAGGTTTTAAAAATGCAGGACAGCTTACAGCAAATAGATTTTGGAAGAGTGTCAGATAAAGTAATAGCCGGTAGTCTTATTTTTACGGATAAAGGTATTTTTTTGCTGAGTATTCCTTTGGGAAAAATTGTTTTCGAAGAGAAGGAAATTATTTTACTCTCTCCGGGTTCACCACTTGGAAAGGCAATTTTGAATGCAGGAAAGGGGCAGAAAGTGGAGATAAACAAGACGAGTTATTTTATAAAAAGTATTCTATAGTAAAATGTGCCAGCATCAATTATTTTTCATCTAAGGATTTCATTTTTGATTTAGAAGGAATGATTATAAAGGAAACGGTCAATTTATTAGTGATTGATAGAAAGAGCGTTGTAAAACCAACAAACTAATATCGAATTATTTTTTTCGAATGGAGTCCATGAATGTCCTGCACTATTATCATATAAATTCCGGTAGGCCATAGCCGTGTATTGATGGAAAAAATCGAAGGAAAGGCTACAGCGCTGAAATACAATTTTCCCATAACATCATGCACCATGATTTTTCGGACATCCATCCGGTCGCTTAAATCAATAGTAAGTTCATCAGTAAAAGGTACAGGCCCTACTTTAAAATTATTGAGAGGATTAGCAGTAGTTACTAGCGAAGAAGTTGTTACAGCAGTATCCAGCTTCAACAACCATATATCCGCATTGCCCAGAGTGCAAAGATTGGAAGAGGAGGTAAATCCCCCAAGGAGTAATTGACCGGTATAATCTATTGTCATTGTTTTCAAAAAGTCAAAGGCGTTTCCACCAAAACTTTGTTGCCAAAGAATTGTTCCAACCGTATCGAGAAGCACCAGCCAATAATCTTTAAAACCGAAACTTTGTGTACGGTCGAAATCTACAGAAGATGATTCTGCCCCGAGCAGATAACCTTTAGGCGTTTCAAGTAGCCTGTTTCCCACATCGGAATGTGTCCCGCCCAGATTTTTTTGCCATTGAAGATTAAAGGAAGTGTCTATTTGAAACACCCAGACATCTTCCCAGTTTGTAGTTCCGTTGAAGTAATTGCCGGTGAGGTCGCCATCAGCAGAAAAACTATAGCCGGTAATGAGGAGGTGTTGATTCGATGTAAGAATCATGTCTGAAGGTGCTTCATCATACGATCCGCCAAAATTTTTTTGTTGCAAAAGATTTCCCTGAGCATCCAGTTTTATCATCCAGATATCCCTGTTACCCCGGCTCAGTGTGATATCGCCATTTGTGGAGTTGGCAGAGGCTGCAATGATGATATTTCCGCCATTCAGTTCTATAACACGATAAGCGGCATCGGCCTCGGTTCCACCCAAACATTTTTGCCATTGTATATTTCGTTGCGCATCAATTTTCACGACCCATACATCGGCCCAGTTCCCCGGAGGACCATGCAGACCACTCACATCCCCATCATTCGAGAAAGTAAATCCGGCCATCAGATAGCCGCCATCAGCAGTTGGAATTACATCGTTCATCAGTTCACCATTGGTGCCACCAAAGCACTTCTTCCATTGCATCGTGTTATCGTCTCTCAGCTTGATCAGCCAGAAGTCGCTGTCACCATGGTTTCCGGTAACATTTCCATCAACAGATGAGGCAAAACCTCCAACCACAAAACTATTTCCCTGTTGAAACATGCAGGTTGCCCCTTCTTCACTGGTCCCGCCGAGACAACGTTGCCATTCCATCTGTCCTGCAGTGTCGCATTTCACCACCCATATATCCCTTGCACCATGCTGCCCGTTCACCTGCTGATTGTTGCTCCAGGTATGTCCCGTAAAGATGAAACCGCTGTCGGAAGTGGGTAGGATTTTGTATACCGCCTCGTTGTTGTTGCCGCCATAACATTGGGAGAAGAGCGTATTGGTTTGTGCGTTTAGAACGTGAGACAAACCGGCTAATATCAGAGTGTAGCAGAGAAGATGAATCCTCATTTTATGAAATGCTAAAAAGTAAAAGTATTAATTATTCTTTGAATTACAATGTTAATTTTTGTTATGATTTCTAATCGTCAGGAATGAGAGTAGTCAGATCTGAAAATTTAAGATGGTGACTCCTGATGATTGCGGATCATTTTCGTTATTAACAACGACATCTTAAAAAGAGTATTCGCCGTCTTAAATAATTTAGAAAATGCACCTAACTTTAGCCCCGTAATCATAACGCATTTATACCCCAATGAAAACCGCACTTGCCACCCTTCTCCTCTCTTTCCTCTTCCTCCATCAAATCCGGGCCAACGATATCGTTGTAGAAGAATTCGGACTTCCTCCGGCTTATGCCACCATTACAGATGCTGTTAACGCTGCAGCCGATGGCGATCGGATCATTATCAAGAACAGAGCAGGGAATATACCCTGGATTGAAAATGTAATTATAACAAAGGCGCTGGAGTTTCTACCTTTCGAAAACGATACTTTCTTCGTGGTGCAGGGAAACTATACGGTGAATATTGCTTCCGGAAAGACCGTCACCTTTATCGGAATGAGAAATACAAATGGCAATATCATTACCTCTTCTCCCCCCTCCGGAAACAAAGTAGCCACAATAAATATTTTCGGTAGTTGGCTAATGTCGGGATATGTGGAGCTGCCCGCTGCAGGCTATGGCGTCAATGTGGTACATACACAGTTTGACAGTGGTTATATTCGCGCGTACTTTGGCAGTGTGATTGGTTGTGATATTACATCAGGAGTGAGCAGAGCAATTTGGTTTTCAAGCGGCAGCGCAACGCTGAACGACACGCTTGCGATTATTGGCAATAAAGTGAATATGAATAACACTTCTACGGAAGCAGTATACATCACCACCACTACATCACGGCTACATCTCCGTAATAATTTTATTAAACACCGCTCAACCGGCATTGAATTGGTGAGTCTCGCAAGCGGGTATAACCTTATTTATAATAATACAATACTGGCCTACTCTACATCAAGTACTACTTTCGGGTTGCGCATCTCCAATGTTCAAACAAGCGCTATTTGTGAAGTGATGAACAATGTCATCGACGCGACATCAACAGGGAATAATTATGGTATTTATAATATCGGAAGTAATTCGGGTACCACGAATATTTATTATAATCATGTGGAAAGCAACTTTACCACTCCGATTTCTACCGGCTGGACGTTCAGCGGCAACAATACTGCTTCCGTTCCCGTAACGCTTCAGGCCGACGGCCAGCTGAGTGTTGGTTCTACAGCAATAGATAACGGAAATCCTGCGGCACCCTATTACGATCTCGATCTGAGTATCGGTGATCCCGGCGCTTATGGCGGTTCATTTACACTGAATAATTTCTTCCCAATTCATGCAGGTGGAGCCAGGGTATTTATGTATACCTATCCCTTTAATGTGCGACAGGGAAACACCTTGAATATTAAAGCCAGCTCCTACGATCGTTAATCTATTCATCATTTATCAAAACAACCATAGAATGATGAAGAAATTTATCTGCATGCTGACCTGTATGATGGCAATTGCTACAGCTATTCATGCACAGTCGATTCAAACGGCGGAGTATTTCTGGGATACTGATCCGGGCATTGGAAACGGAATGGTGTTAACAGCAGTGGACGGATCGTTTAACGAAGCGATAGAAGATGCGCTGGCCACGGTCAGCAATTTGCCTTCTATAGGCTCACATATCTTTGCGGTACGTTTCAAAGACGGTGACAATACGTGGGGACCTGTTTTTCGTACTACCGTTCAGGTATTACCGAATATCACTACCATCAGAGCTATTGCTGTGGATGAAGCCGAAGTATTCTGGGATAATGATCCGGGTCAGGGTAATGCAACCGCCATGATTGCTTTTAATGGGAATTTCGATGAGGCGATTGAAACCCTCATTAAAAATTCGCTCGCATTACCTGCCGGTCAAGGAGTTCATACCTTGAATATCCGGGCAAAGGATGTTGCAGGAAATTGGGGACCTGTTTTTTCTCTGATTATAAACAAGGAACCCAATATTACTTCTACACGTTCTGTAAACATTGCAGCCGCTGAATATTTCTGGGATACTGATCCGGGTGCCGGAAATGGAAATGTTTTACTGGCATTTGATGGTAATTTCAACCAGGCGCTGGAAGTGGTCTACAATCAACTGTCCGTAGCTGCACTGAATCCGGGTGTTCATCGTCTTGGTCTTCGTGTGAAGGATGCGGCCGGCAATTGGGGTGTTGTTTTTAGCACGATTGTAGAAATTCAATCTTCCATCAGTACTATACGTGCAGTTAAAGTAATTTCCGGTGAATATTATTTTGATACAGATCCGGGTAACGGTAATGCCACTCCGATGATTGCCTTTGATGGAAATTTTAACAATGCTTTAGAAACCATTGCAGGCAACACGATCCCTTCGCCCGTGTCGCAGGGTACGCATACGCTGTATATGAGAGCAAAAGACATAGCAGGGAACTGGGGGCGTAGTTTTGGTGTTGTTGTGAATGTAGATACTTCCATCAACAGTTTCAGCGCTGTCATTTCCGGACTAGCTTCTTTTTGCAGCCCTGTTACAAATCCGCAGGGATATAGCACACCACTAACTTCAGGAAATTCTTATAGCTGGAATATCATCGGTGGTTCCATCGTTTCAGGACAAGGCACGAACGCTGTTCAGGTCAACTGGAATGCCACAGGATTTCATTCGATCACTGTCATTGAGTGCAATGCCGGACAAACCATTTGCGATACCGCGCAGCTAATAGTAAATATCTATTCATCTCAAACTGTCAATCAAACGCAGAGTATCTGCAACGGTGACAGTATCCTCATTCACGGACAATGGCAGTTCAACGCAGGTGTGTATTCGCAGGTGTACGCGAGCTCGAACGGTTGCGATAGTACAGTCATTGTTACCCTGGGCACCTACCCTTCGTACAGCATACAGAACACATTGAATATCGTGAGGCTTTCTGGCCGGAGCATGGAGAAAAACTCCGGGAACTTATATAGATAATTTTACGACAATCAATGGCTGCGACAGTATCGTCACTACCACGGTGATCGTTACGTTCACCACAAATATTTCCGGTGCTACAGCCCTCTGTCAGACACAGGCCATAAATATTCCATATGTTGCGGCCTTGCATCCCGGCAGCAGCTATAACTGGAGCGTTAACGGAGGGAACATCACCGGAAGCAGTGGGATCAATCAGGTAACCGTTACCTGGAATGTAAGCGGTAACAATACCATTACTGTCATTGAATGTAACAGCAACCTCAGTTTTTGTGATACGGCTGTGCTTACGGTCGTGGTGGCAGCCGGGGTTCCGGTCATCAGCAATATCAACATCTGCACCGGAGATTCGGTATTCATCAACAACGCCTGGCAAACGACAGCGGGAACCTTTTACGATACCATACCGGGCAGTGGGGCCTGTGATACCATCCTCATCACTAACCTGGGCGTATATCCGAATTATGCCGATACCACGCAACTCGTAATTAATTCCGGAGACAGTGCCTTCCTCGCAGGAGCATGGCAGCATACGACAGGAGTATATGTAGATAATTTCATCTCTTCCGCGGGTTGCGATTCCATCATTGTTACTTATTTACTGGTCATCGTAGGCTTGGAAGAAGCATCTAAACAGCAATTCGCACTCTGGCCGAATCCTGCCTCCGATGGTTTTTATCTGAAGAATCTTTCGACACAGACGGGGAGTATATCGGTCTTTGATCAGAACGGAAGACTGTTGTTGCGGCAGATGGCTTCACCGGGATTGGTGTATATAGATGTAAGGATGTTTGCTGTGGGGATGTATTATTTGCAGATGGAAGCAAATGAGAAAAGGTATTTTCGCAGACTGGAAATAGTACGGTGAAAGTGCCGATCTTTGGGAGAACATATTGTCTTTTTAACAGTTGATTTTTCCTGTATTGCCAAGTTTCTGAAATGGTGTCGGTTAGATTCTGTCATTCGGGATGTTTTGAACAATGGAATAGTATTGAATAAAGGGAATTTTCCAACTGCTATCTTAGCCATACCAACCCCTAATTACCATGTCCTCCTTCCATTCCATCCTCGACAGTGTAAAAGAATTTCACGAAGTCTTCGGTCTCGATTATGAAGAGACGCCGCGAGCGGATATTGATATGCGTATGATCGAGTTGCGGCATCGGTTGATGGCTGAGGAAAATGATGAATACCTCGAAGCAGCGAAGAACAACGACCTTGTGCAAATAGCGGATGCCCTCGGCGATAAACTCTATATCCTTTGCGGAACCATTATCGCGCATGGATTGCAGCATAAGATCGTGGAGGTCTTTGAAGAAATTCATCGCAGCAATATGAGTAAACTCGACGAGAACGGTCAGCCTCTCCGCCGTGAAGACGGAAAGATCATGAAGAGCAATCTTTACTTCACTCCGGATATTGATACCGTGCTGACGCGCTGAGGAATTCTTTGCAAAACATTTTTACTTTATCATTTCGTTTTAAGGAGGGAATAATAATTTATCAGGAACACTGATCCCGCAAAGCGGGATACGCTGATTTTTTATGATTTTCGCGGATTCGTTCATTCGCGGATTCGTCCATTCGTAGATTCGTCCATTCGTAGATTCGTCCATTCGTAGATTCGTCCATTCGCGGATTCGTCCATTCGCGGATTCGTCCATTCGTATTTCGTATATTCGTACCCCTGAAGTAGAGATAAGAAAGAGGAGAGTGCTCCTTTTTCTTATCACACTTCAGGGGATATTCGTACTTTCGTAACCCCTTAAAGTTTTTATTTCATTGACCACTATGACCACAAGAACCAGGTTCGCTCCATCCCCAACAGGCCCGTTGCATATGGGAGGTGTACGTACTGCACTATATGCTTACCTCTTTGCTAAACAGCAACAGGGAAAATTTATCCTGCGCATTGAAGATACCGACCAGAATCGTTATGTGCCGGGAGCTGAGGAGTATATCATAGAAGCCCTCACCTGGTGTGGAATCATTCCGGATGAAGGTGTGGGTTTTGGTGGAAAACATGAGCCGTATCGTCAGAGTGAACGCAAGCACAAGGGTTTTTATATGAACTATGCGCAGCAACTATTGAATAATGGAAATGCCTACTATGCCTTTGACCGCCCGGAGGATATTGATATCGCCCGGAAGAATGCGGAGACAGATGGCGTGCAGGGATGGCAGTACGACGCATCTACACGAATGGGGATGCGCAATTCACTGAGTCTGCCGGAGCAGGAAGTAAGGCATTTGCTGGATCAGGGAACGCAATATGTGATCCGGTTGAAAGTGAATCCGGGACAGACACTAACGTTTACGGATATGATAAGAGGCGAGGTTTCGTTTGATAGCTCGCTCGTGGATGATAAAGTTCTCATCAAAGCGGATGGTATGCCTACTTATCATCTGGCGCATATTGTGGACGATATCATGATGGAGATTACTCATGCCATCCGCGGTGAAGAATGGCTGCCCTCAGCTCCCGCGCATATTCTCATCTATCAATATCTCGGTATACCCATGCCGTTATATGCCCATCTCCCTCTATTGTTAAAGCCGGAAGGGAATGGAAAACTCAGCAAGCGCGATGGTGATCGGCTGGGATTTCCGGTGTTTCCGCTTCAATGGAGGGATCCTGTAACGGGAGAGATCTCTTCAGGTTATCGCGAGAAAGGGTATTATCCGGAGTCTTTTGTGAATATGCTGGCGATGCTGGGATGGAATCCGGGAACGGAACAGGAAGTGTTCTCGATGGAGGAGCTCATCAACACTTTTTCATTTGATCGTGTTCATAAGGCCGGAGCGCGATTTGATCCAGACAAAGCGAAATGGTACAACGAACAACGACTGCGTCATTCAAATGATGAAGAGTTGGGACTCAAATTTTCGATAGAACTGAAGTCGATTTTAGGAGAAGAAGATCCCCGGACGAGCCATAGTTTTGCAAGTGGAGCAGTGAAATTACTCAAGGAAAGAGTACAGTTTGAAAACGAGTTTTACGAGACCGGAAAATATCTTTTTGAAGCACCTTCAATGTATGACGAGAAAGTGATAGCGAAGCGATGGAATGAGAAATCCAAAACTTTCTTCCAGGCATTGCCGGATGTACTCACGAAAGTGGAAAACTTCACTGCAGAAAACTGCAAGGCGGCCTTTGAACAACTGGCCACCGAGCAAGGGATGAAACCGGGTGATGTCCTGCAATTGTTCCGTGTTATCGTGAGCGGGCAGGCAAGTGGCGTTGATCTCTTTGGGATGGTAGAATTGCTTGGTCGTTCTGAAATTATTTCCAGAATTCAAAAAGCTCTTAGATCAATATAACCTTCAGATTTAAACGCAGCGTACGCGACGGAACCGCAACGATCGCGGCGATTAATTTCACGCTACTATATATTTCAGGTTTAACGCAGCGCCCGCCGCGAAATCGTTGCGCTCGTGGCGTTTAAATTCGTGTTATCTTTGTACCATGTCAGTAGAAAAAGGACCAAATTTCTTAGAGGAAATCATTGCCGAAGATGTAAAAAATGGTAAACACGGAGGGAGGGTATTGACCCGCTTCCCGCCCGAACCCAATGGGTATTTACACATTGGACATAGCAAATCGATTTGTGTGAATTTTGGCCTTGCACAGCAATTTGGCGGCACCACGAACCTGCGTTTCGACGACACCAATCCTGAGAAGGAAGAGACCGAATATGTGGATAGCATCAAAGCGGATATTAAATGGCTGGGCTTTGAATGGGCGAAGGAATGCTATGCCTCTGATTATTTCCCGAAGCTGTACGATTTCGCAGTGCAGTTGATAAAGATGGGTCTGGCGTATGTGGATGATAGCAGCGCAGAAGAGATAGCAGCGATGAAAGGCTCACCAACGGTTCCCGGAACAGATAGTCCTTATCGTTCCCGCACCGTAGCCGAGAATGTAGATTTATTTGAACGTATGCGCAAGGGAGAATTTAAGGATGGCGAGAAAGTCCTGCGTGCGAAAGTCGACATGGCCTCCCCGAATATGCATTTACGTGACCCGCTCATGTACCGCATACGGCATACCGAACATCACCGTACGGGTAACGAATGGTGTATTTATCCCATGTACGATTTCGCGCATGGACAAAGTGATGCCATCGAAGAGATCACCCATTCCATCTGTACACTCGAATTTGAAGTACATCGGCCGTTGTACGAGTGGTTCATCGAAAAGCTGGAGCTCTTCCCGAGCAGGCAGTACGAGATGGCCCGCCTCAACCTGAATTATACGGTGATGAGTAAGCGCAAGTTGTTGCAATTGGTGCAGGAGAAGCATGTCAGCGGTTGGGATGATCCCCGTATGCCTACCATTTCTGCGTTAAGGCGCAGGGGTTATACTCCGGAGAGCATCCGCAACTTCGCCGAGAAGGTGGGTGTGGCGCGGAGAGAGAATATCATTGATGTAGGGTTGCTGGAGTTTTGTGTGCGGGAAGATCTGAACAAACGCTCCACCCGTGTGATGGCCGTTCTGGATCCTTTAAAGCTGGTGATAGAAAATTATCCGGCAGGGCAGATGGAACTCCTCCCGACCGAAAACAACACCGAAGATCCGCTGTCCGGCACCCGTGAAATTCCGTTCAGCAGTGAATTATTCATTGAGCGGGATGATTTCATGGAAGTCCCCGAGAAGAAATATTTCCGTCTCGCCCCGGGTAAGATGGTCCGACTCAAGAGTGCTTATATCGTAGAGTGTACCGGTTTTGATAAAGATGAAAAAGGCAATATAACGGCGGTGCGTGCCCGCTATATCCCCGAAAGTAAAAGCGGCCACGACCAAAGCGGGCTGCAGGTAAAAGGCGTCATCCACTGGGTGAGTGCAGCTCATGCGATAAAAGCTGAAGTACGCTTATACGACCGACTCTTCAAAGTAGAAGATCCTTCGAGTGAAGAAGGGGATTTTAAGGACTACATCAATCCTGACAGTCTGCACATCATTCACGAAGCCATGCTGGAGCCCTCCTTAGGCGATGCAAAGCCGGGAGATTTCTTCCAGTTCATGCGGAAGGGATACTTTGTACCGGATACCGATAGCACGGCAGAAAAACCTGTGTTTAACCGCACGGTGGGATTGAAGGATGGATGGACGAAAAAATGAGAGGGAGAACGGAGAAGGAGTGAAAGGTGGTCACTTTCAAAGATTTGATGGTATTTCAGGCAGAAAGCTTTTCGGATATTGAAGAAGAAAAAGAGTTTTTTACTGCTGAAATGGTAATGCCTTTAAATGCTAAGGATTGCCATTTAGGGGTCTGGATATGAAAGATCGCATAAAATAAAGTACTAAAGAAGTGATTTTATTCGTATTTTTGAAGAAGGACTTAAGATAGTATGAGATGAAAACAGCGTTGCAAATTGACTTAACTTTTGAACAAATATTGTCTGTAGTTAGACAACTTCCAAGACAGCAAAAGATAATGCTTTCAAAAGAGTTGGAAAAAGAAGCCATTGATACTAAGCTATCACATCTGTTGAGAACTTTCAAGACAAAAGACCTCGACATGAGAACAATAACTGAAGAGGTGGAGAATGTAAGACAGGCTATCTATGACAAAAAAAAGCGTTAAAGTTATTTTTGACACTAATGTTTGGATTAGCTTTCTGATTAGTAAACGCTTAGCAAAGATCAAACATCATATTTCCAATAGAAGTATTACTATTGTTACCACTAGTCAATTAATAACAGAAATCAAAGTAGTAACTGACAGCGAAAAGCTTCAAAAGTACTTTCCAAAAGAGAACGTTAAAGAATTAATTGAATTTCTAGAAGTCATTTCTGAAAAAGTTGAGATTAAACCGACACATTTTATAAATAGAGATCCGAAAGATAATTTTTTGTTAGATCTGATTGATTTTTCAAAGGCAGATTATTTAGTTACCGGTGACAAAGATTTATTGGAACACCATCCCTTTAAAACTGCTCAAATTCTAACTCCTGCCAAGTTTATTGACCAACTTGAGAAACAGGTACCCCTCTTAAAATGAAAATCAAAATGGCAAATAAAAATCAAATCGGGCTGGATAAAGCAAAAAGTAAAGTTTTGGCAGAAGGCTTAAACACTTTACTGGCAGACTACATGATCTTCTACCAAAACACCCGTGGATTGCACTGGAACATTAAAGGAGATAAATTCTTTGAGCTGCATCTCAAGTTTGAAGAACTCTACACGAATCTTCTGATAAAAGTAGATGAAGTAGCAGAGCGAATTTTGACATTGGGTGCTACTCCACTTCACACTTTTGACGATTATAAGAAAACGGCAAAGATTAAAATCGTGAAAGATGTTTCGGATGGGAAAAAGGGTGTGCAGACAATTTTGGATGCCTTTGAAATTCTCATTCTCAGACAGCGGGAGCTTTTAGAAATTTCTGCAAATGCCGGTGACGAGGGAACCAATGCGTTGATGAGTGATTACATTCGCGAGCAGGAAAAATTAGTGTGGATGTATTCAGCGTATTTGAAAAAGTAATTTATACGCGATCTGTTTCAATAAATTTATCCCTTTATACAGTCAGTTGAAAGTTGGTTTGTTAGCTAATTTCCAAATTTACCATTTTGTAGAGATTGGGAAAGCAATAAAGAGGTGTTTTAATAGCAGAAGTATTCTATAAACATGCTCACGAAAAAGTATCTGATCATTTTCCTGACGTCAGGAAAACGATGACCTTAATTTTCTAAACCACCACCAACAAAATACAAGAATTAACAGGGCACCTGCCAACACCACTCTCATCACAAAGGGATCTGCATAAAGCGGTTCAGCATTACCTACCACTACAGAGCCGGCCCAGAAGAAGGGATTTTGTCCAATGGAGGTAGAGGATTCGCGGATGTATTGAAGTTTTGCGAGACGGAGCGCATCATCCTTTGATTGGCCATCTTTCAGATATTGATAAAAGTTTTTGGCAATGATGGCGGAAGCACGATCGGAGACTTCCCATAGGGTGATTACCTGACTCCTGGCTCCTGCATAAGTAAAAGCGCGCGACAAACTCATGACTCCTTCACTGGCAGCAAGCATTCCCTTCCCGCTAAAGCAAGCGGAGAGATAGATAAATTGAGCACTGGTATGTAAGCCATAGATGGCGGCGAGAGATAAAATATTATCGCGTTGATCCTTCTCATTTTGTTTGGAGAAAATTAAACCCGATGAGCCGGGATTGTCTTCGTTGAAGGAGCCGTGTACAGCTATATGTAGGATTTCTGATGCTGATAATTGATTTTCCAAATGATTTATGGTCGCATTTTCATTCAGGTACAACTCTCCTTTATTCAATTGTTGTACATTCTTCACCTCCTCTTCTATAAAAGGCAAACTGCTATACACGGAATCACCAAAGAGTTTTTTATTGCTTAAATAGTCGATGCCGAAAATGGCACAGGATTTATTTCCAAACCACTGCTTCTTTACCGGCTGATCAAGCAATAGACGGTTGCTGTATAAAAATCCATGACTATATTTATTGATCAAGTAAGGTGCATCCACATCGGTGGCTTTGTATTCAGCGGTCATCAATGCATCAAAGGGAACTTTTCCGATAATGCCATCCGGAACAATTTTGAGATTATTTACCTCCGCTTTGTCAGAAAAGTAGTTCAGTGGTTGCTCCAGTAACAATTGATAAGTGGTATAGGCGCAATCAGCAATTGCAGATGAAGGAAGATCCGCACTCGTTTCAAGAGTTTGTATGAAAGATGGTATGGAAGCCAGCGCTGAATCCGTGTTTGCATATTCCCAATGATGAAAGTGATGCGATGATACACCGAAAACAGTGATCTGTTCATCACCTATAAAGTACTCGACCAGAACACTGCCGGGCCGGAGCGCCTGCTGTATATCGGATAGAGAAACAGTTTGTTCCGGTTCTTTCAACCATTGATAATATCTTGGAAAATCTTCTTCCAGTTGTTCATCAAATTCCTCCATTTTATGTTTGACATCTTCAAGAGATTTTAAAGAACTATAGTAAGTCGAATCTGATTTATCATTGAGGGAAAGCAATGATTGTGTCGCGGCACCTAATTGTAAATGGAGTTGTCGTTCCTTTTTCAGCAATGAATCGGGGAGTCCGGAAAATGATTGCACCGCCTGCTTATGTAATTTATCCCTGACCGCCGTTGCCTTGCTTTTCTCGCAAAAAACAAGGGCCTCTTCAAAGTACTTTTTATCCCTTGTAAGACGGTGTAACGACAATGCATTTTTTATCGCATACTCATAGGTACTATGGATTTTACGGGTGAATTCAATTTTCGATTCCTGATGCCTGTAGTATAACCTGGACAATTGAATTATAGAATCTGCTTGTTGAAATAATCCATGCGCGGCTATTGCTTTTTTTACATCTCTTCCACCCATGGTAGCACTCAGAATGGCTTTGTTCACTAAGGGCTCGAGGGCACGTTCATTTCGGGGTGATTGTAGCGCAGCTGATAGTGCTTTATCAAATAAATGCATCGCAGAATCTTCGAGTGCATTTTGTTGTGAAGATGGCAGCCCGGCCTCCTTCATGAATATGCCGCCTAATACTACTTGCGATTCTATGACATCTGTATGCCATTCAGGTAACTTTATAGCTCGAAGATTTAGACTTTTTAACGCCAATTGTTTTGCCTTGTCATAGTGACGATGGGCGAATTCAATTTTGGCCATTTCTATACAATGTCGGGCAATTTCTATGGTATCGTTATAACCTGCATGAATGGAAAGCGATTTATTCAAATAGTCTTCAGCCTCCTCCAGCTTTTTGAGTTTACCCAGCGCCATGCCCAAATTATGATAGCAAAGTGCTGTGAAATGCGGATCCTGATTGAAGGTGAAAATTTCAATCGCTTGTTGATAATAGGCTATTGCTTTTTCAGGTTGATTCAGAAGATCAGATGTTGCTCCTAACATATTCAAGACCAATCCATGATTAAAGGTTTTGGCATTTATGCTCTCATAGAGTTTCGAAGCAAGAATAAGTTTCTCCCGGCATCGCGTATAATCTTCAATCAGAAATGCCAATTGGGCATCGGCCAGATATAAATCCGCCTTTGTTTCATCATAGATCGATGTTGTGCTTTCAAGCAATGCAAGCTGTCGCGTTATTAATTCTTCTGCAATATCATAGTGGAAAAGCTGGAGATGTGATTGCGTTAGTCCATTCAATGTATTTAGTAATGGCTCTACGGAATCGGTAATTTTTTTCTCACGAATCAGCAGCGCTTTTCTGAACGAAAGAATCGCTTCGTCGTAAGAATTATTCATGTAATAGAGCACTCCCGTTTTATGATACAAATTCCCGAAAGCGGTATCGTCGGCAGTCAGGCAAGAATTAAAATCAGATGCAGCAGAAGTCATCAACGCGATGCCGCGATGATCTCCAAGAGCCATAGCGGCTTCTATGGTTTTTTCAATTTCAATGCGACAAGCAACTTCATCTGCAGTTACCGTAGGCTTCTCCTGCTGAATTTGCTGTCCACCTCCCCATGCAAAAAGTACGATCAGTAACAGAGCGATTGCGCAAAGTGATGCGTTGAAAAATCTCACCTTCTTAGTTAAGAATTTTTGAAGTGCCCATATCTCATATTGTCTATTCTGCCAACCCTCTTATCCGATCCTGAACATTGCTTTTATAATTTGGAGAAGGATTTAACCGTTCCGCCAAGCCTTAGAAAATATAAACCGGGAGATAAATTCTGAATATCGATGGTGACCGATTTTAATTCTGCTTTTATTTCCTGTTGCAGGATGACTTGTCCAAACGAATTGTAAATATAAACTTTATTTTCAACCGTATTTCCTTCGCGGTTCAGTTGGATATAGGTACCGGCAGGATTGGGATATAAATGAATGGAGTTCATTTGTGCAGATTCATTTAAATCATCGGATGGTAATCGGTTTACGGATGGTGAATCCCATGCTGAATATATATTATTGCAGCATCGGTTTCTGACTTGCCATTGTGGGTTACAGCCGGTAGGTAGTACAAGTGTTCTTGTTGTTGCAGAAGTATCATTAATAGTAATTGTATTCCACGGTGAAGAAGAATTGCAACGCCATCTCAATTGCGTTCTATTAATAGTACAAGGGTTATTCGCCCAACTGAAAGTGGTCTTCTGGTTCAGAGCATTAAATGTAGCTGTGATGGCGACAGGTGCAAAACAGGAGGTGGAAATTAATGCTGAAGTAGTGGCCACACATCCTCTGCTATCACTTACTAGTACAGAATAGGTTTCAGGTTGATTCAGTGAGACGGTAATTTGAGGTGTGGTTTGTTGATCGGGTGCCCAGAGATAATTCAATGGTCCGATTCCTCCCTGTCCAACTGCAGTTAATGTAGTGGGTGTACATGGACAAATGATCATATCATTCAGAGGTTGTACTGAAGGTTTCAAGGGAGCAACGGCGATGCTGGTGATACTTGTGCATCCATTGGGTGTCGTGGTTGTCACAGAATAGTTCGTTAAACTCACCGGACAAACATTGATCGCAGAGGTACGCAGACCGTTATTCCATAAATATTTTGTACCCGGTACGGCATTCGTTATCTCAAGGAGGGTGCAATCATCATCACAATTCACCGGCTGTAAAATTGTTTCAGCGATAGGAGCTGTTGCACTGAAAACATTCAATGTTTCAGATGCTGTGTTTCCTGCACCATCTGTTACCGTTACAGTATAGGTTCCCGCAATAGAGATGGTTGTATTTTGTCCGGTGCTTCCATTGCTCCAGGCGTAAGAGTAACTTCCCTGACCACCGGTAGCTGAAGCAGATAAAGTAGCCGTACTGCCGACACATAGCACTTTATTGGCTTTTGCAGTCACTAAGAGCGGATTTGTTGCGGGAAGATAGTTATCACAAAAAGTGAGCATACGTCCAGAAGAAACAATACCGTTTAAAGCTGTAGAAGGATTGCTTCTATTCAAAATATCATATTTGATCTGCTTCCAGTTAAATAGAGATTGACGTGAAGCCGCTAAGGCCGCTGCTGCTGTTACATGGGGAGTTGCCATGGAGGTTCCGGTTAAATAACCATAAGTGCCATCCAGCAATGCACTGTATATTTCAATTCCCGGTGCGGCGATATCAACATTTACAGGACCGTAATTGGAAAAGGAGGCGAGTTCATTGTTACACGTGCCGGCCGCTACCACAATTAAATTATCATTTGGGAGAGAAGCAGGATAATATTTTACCTGAACGCCATTGCTCAATGTGATGGGGAGATCAATATTGATGGAATCATTCCCGGCTGCTGCCACAAAGAGCATTCCCTTGTACGTTTTTCCAAATTCCATCATGTATTCCATAATGGAGGGCTTCCCGTTTGCATTCACCGGTGACCAATACGCGAGACTTAGATTCACTATTTTGATATCATGGCTTAACGCATAATCCATCGCCTGCATCAATTGCCACATGGAGGCTTCACCGTTTTGATTATGCGTTTTTAATGTCATAATTTTATTTCGGTTGGAATCGCTGTTTGCAAATTGCTTTAATGCTGCTAATCCCGCAGTATGCGAACCATGGCCCTGATCATCCTGTGGAAAATTATCGTTGTAATGAAAGTCCCACCCCTTCACGTCATCTATGAAGCCGTTATTGTCATTGTCTTTGTTTAATTGTTTGGCCACCTCACCTGCATTTTGCCATGGTCTTTTTCTAAAAGCATTATGTGATGGCATCCATATCGTGCGTGTCCCCGTAGGTTCTCCGTCGAAACCTGTGTCTAGAAATGCCATATTTACGATAACAGGTCCGGCGATACAATCAAACAGGGAATCATTGTAACATTGAGGGGACTGCGGAGTTCCCTGATCATCATCATCGTCATCAATATTCAAAACGAGTGGTACCGAATAGTTCAGCGAGCCACCCTTGATGCGCGGTTTGCCCAGCGCGTGATTCATAATTTGAGAAACACCACCGTAAGCAGCAATCGTATCGAGCGGAATTTGCCATAAATGAATTCTTGCGTAGGGAGTGGTGGCCAGTTCAGTAGCCTGTAGCTCATATTTCAACGCGTTTATAGAAGCAGTATCTTGTTCATTGTCAAACACGAGTAAAATTTGCGTGCTGTCGGCATATTCTAAGGCTTGTGCTTTTGATGAATTGATCCCGATTACCGTAATAAAAAGTGAAATCAGGAGAGAAGGTATAAGAATTTTCATAGTGCAATTTAGTGATTTTTGGTGCTTCATGCAAGAGCGATAATCTAAATATAACATTTGAATTTCAGTTGTATTTTTGACTTAATAAAAATTCATTGTTTGAATTTTAGGAGGATGGCAGTGAATTATTTTCCGGCACTTTCTTTAAGCAGATGTACTAATCAACAAGCTTTAGATCTGGAGTTGAGTGAGATATGAATTTATTTTCCCATATTAATCTTAAACTTAAACTGTAAGGTCAAGAGTTTTAATGGGTCAATGTTCATCTTGTTATAACAAAGAGATCGCCTCTGAGTTTAGTCAGAAACGATCTCTTTTTAATTCCTGAATTATTTTATTCCACAATCAATTTTGTGAACTTCTCCATTCCATCTTCAAGAACTGCCTGCAACAGGTAGATTCCTTTAGGAAATGCAGAAATATCAAATTGATAGTAAGCGGTATTGGGCATCACCGTTGTGATCATCTTACCTTCGAGAGAAACCACATTGATTTGCTGGATGTTTACCCCATCTGCAGAAATATTTACCAGGGATGTTGCAGGATTAGGATAAGCGGATAAAGCGGAAATCGATGTGGATTCATCTGATGACTGCAGACGCTGACCGGAGGCGGTAAGCTTTACGATCCAATAATCAGCATTTCCTTTGTTATTATTCAGGTCACCATCATCCGACTCGGAATCACCAACCACCACTTGTGATCCATCAGCAGTAACATCAATTCCGTATCCGAAATCGTTGTCAAAACCTCCCAGACTTTTTTCCCAGTCCAGATTGCCGGTCGATTTTATGACTTTAATAACCCAGAAATCATGTCCCCCTTTATGACCGGTCACATCTCCGCCGTCTGACTCTGTTTTACCCACAACAACCACAGCGCCGTCTGTTGTTTCTCTTACAAAACGAGCATTGTCATTCGCTTCTCCGCCATATGTTTTTGACCAGAGCACACTTCCACTGCCTCTCAGGGTCATCACCCAGAAATCATCACCACCGGCATTGTCGGGAACATGACCATTATTTGATTCAGTTTCTCCAACTACTACAAAATTTCCATTGGAGATTTGCGTTATCGAATAGGCGTTATCGTTGGCCGTTCCACCATACGTATTTTTCCAGCGAACATTACCATTCGGGCGAAGACGAAGCACCCAGAAATCATAACCGCCATTGTTATTCGTTATATCGTAGTCGTTAGATGTCGTTTCTCCTGCAACGATAATACTGCCATCGGAACATTCCTGTACACTCTTCGCACTTTCATCAGCAGATCCACCGTAATTTTTCTCCCAGACAAGATTTCCCGTTGCTGAAAGTTTGGTGATCCAGTAGTCATATCCGCCTTTGTTGTTATCAATATCACCGGTTGACGATTTTGACTCACCTGCCACTACGTATCCGCCTGCAGCGAGTTCATCAATAGAATATGCTGCATCATCATCAGATCCACCAAGATTCTTTTTCCATGTAATTGTTCCGCTGGAATTCAATTTTACAATCCACATATCGAAACCACCCTTTGCGTTGGTTACCTGACCATCGGAAGAATTAGAAGTCCCGGCGAGGATGTACCCGCCATCGGCAGTTTGCTGAACAGCATAACAACGGTCGTCACCACTTCCGCCAAAGGTCCTTTTCCATTGAATCGTACCTGCACTGTTGAGTTTTAATACCCAATAATCTTCGCCACCGCGATAACCGGTTACATCACCATTGTTGGATAGGGTATATCCGGCAACGATGTATCCACCATCGGTAGTTTGTTTTGTTGACATCGCACGATCGGCGTTGTTGCCACCATAGTTCTTTTGCCACTGAATGCCGGGCTGCGCTTGTGAAATCATATGACTGCTCATCAGCAGTACAAGTGAATAGATTAACTTTTTCATTTTGTTTGTTTGATATTTTTAATTGTTTGTTTTCTGAATCTTTAATTGATGATTTTGATATTCGAATAGTATTAACCGGTTACCCCTATAATTGCAGCGTTATTAAATGGTAAGTGATGCTAAATAAAATAACATTATATATTCTCTTAAACAATTGTATAACAGTCTATTAATTTACAG
The DNA here is from genome assembly GCA_016713925.1 of Bacteroidota bacterium. Lineage (NCBI taxonomy): Bacteria > Pseudomonadati > Bacteroidota > Bacteroidota bacterium. The sequence goes on along the minus strand of JADJOH010000004.1, from coordinate 31,751 downwards.
CTTTACTTTTATTTTATTTTTCATCCTTACTATTGCTTCCTTCATGTATTGTCAATGCATTTTGATCGGAAATCGATTTTAAGGGAAATAATTCGCCTTCCTCGAAATAAATTTTTCAACTTTGCCTTACTTAACTCCCCCTTATGGATTCTACCAGTGATCAGCGATACGATGCAAAAAAGAATTTTGGATTGTCTCCTGATGCGTTTAATGAACATCTTGAAAAATTGCGTAGGGGTGATGAAATGTTATTTGAAATTATTTTCAAGTCGCATTTTGAAATGTGCAGGTCATTTCTTGTGCGGAAGATGGGCGCAGGAAATGATGTCGCGTATGATATTACACTGGAAACGCTCATGAAATTCAGAAAGAATCTTCTTATAGGGAAAATTCAGTATGGAAACATGGCGGCGCTCTTTACCATTGATGCAAGGAATAATTATCTGAGATGGCGTGAAAAGGAAACCCGATATGATGAAGTATCAGTGGAAAGTCAGGAACAAGTGCTTACAGATGAAACGGATGACACCAGCCTGAATATGGAACGTGTGCAAAACCTGAAACGTGCCTTGTTGAATATCGGAAAAGACTGTTATGAATTATTAAACTGGCATTATTATTTAAAAATGACATTAAGAACCATCGCCGAAAGCAGGTTTCAACGAGGAGATGATAAGTTCGTCAATGAGGCATCTGTAAAAACAAAAGTAGCGGAATGCCGGAAAAAATTAAGAACCCTGTTGAGTTAACAATTTAAATCAATTATACAAATGGAGACATTATTTCCGGATGATAAACGCGAAGAGCAACATCTCTACAAGGCTTTTGAATTGATAGAAACTGAAAGGGTGATAGATCTATTGCGAAAAAATGGTATTCATCGTGAAGGGAAAGTCATTCAGCATGACTTCCGAAAGCAGCATGTCAAGTGGTGGATGGCCGCTGCTATTTTATTAATTGCAGTTTCTTCTTATTTTATTTATATAAATATAGGTCTACCGGATACACAACGGTTGGCGGATAATTCCTTATCAACAGTTGTGTCTGACTATAATTTTACGGTGAGGAATACCGACTTGTCCCAGCAACTGGTGGAAATACAAAAGGCCATCAATAACGGGCAATGGGATGCAGCCGAGTTGCAATTAGACGATGCTTTTGCTACAACTGCAGTAAACGACACCATGGCTCTCATGAATATTTATTTTTATAAAGGCATTGTGGAGATGCAACAGCAAAATTACAACGATGCTATTGTAAATTTTACAGAAGTGGTTAATTATCCAACCGGATCCTTGCAAAGAGATGCTACCTGGTTACGCGGATTGGCGTATATTAAAAATAATAATTTTGAAGCAGCCCGGGAAGATTTAAACCGGATAGCTCAAATAAAAGGGTGGATTAAAGCGAAGGAAGCAAGAAAAATTTTAAAATCCATGAGGTAGAGATCTTGGGCAGATGTAGATTTAATTGGTTATTACGAAATGCGAATATTTGCGAAAATACGAAACCTGACGGCAGGCAAGCAGGTGCGAAAATCCGAAATCCGATACTACAAATGGGCTAATTTGCCGGTCTCCGAAGTCGATGCCTATGTCCGAAATTTTGAACTTTGTTGGGAATAGTGTGGGGAAGTGATAAGGAGAAGCAGACCCTATTTTTAATGGAAAATTTGAAAGGAATGACTTGGAATTCACTTTTTTTAATATTTTTGACTATACTATATTTTGCAGTGATGGAAACCTACCCCAATAACGATTCTAAGCTGGGGAAGAAGATCGAGTATATGCTGAGAAATTCATAAGTATAGGACTTGTTTAGAATGCTGCAAAAATGCGCGCTATCTTTAGTGGCGAGTTCTACTTTAGTAAGCAAGCAACAAAAAAACGATTGCACCATGAAAAGTCTTTTAGCATTTATTATTTTAATTTCTTCTGCCGCCAATTTAGTTGCACAAAGTTATGGCCGGAACCGGTTGGATTCATTGCTAGGCGAGCTTCCCAAAGCCAGCGTGGATACCCACAAGGTATTTCTGATGGCGCAGATCTCCTATTCGTATAGTACTATTCTGCCCGATTCCGGACTTATCTATGGCACTAAGGCCATTGAACTGGCGAAACAAATCAATTGGGAAAAAGGGATTGGCAACTCCTATTATTTCAGAGGTGCTAATTATCTCAATATGTCTATGCTGCCGGAAAGTCTGGATGATTATCTGAATGCGAGGAAGTATTTTGAAAAGGCGGGAGATCTTGGAAAGTTGGCCGGGACACTGAGTAATATTGGTGCGGTGTATGCTTATCAGGGTAAGGAAGAGAAGGCACTGGAATATTTTTTAAAGGCCCTTGACATTAACAGAAAGCATTTTCCGGGAGGCGATTTTGAAGCCGCTAACCTGGGAAATATCGGTGTCATCTATTATAATCGCAATGACCTTGAGAGGGCCCTCGATTTTCAATTACAGGCTTTGAATATTTATAAAAAGAAAAACCGTGTCGCTTTGATTCCCCATTCCGAGGTAAGTATCGCCGGAGTTTATATCGGCATGAAGAATTATGAGGAAGCCTTGAAATATAGTCAACAGGCACTGGATGCAGCAAGAGATTTGGGCGATGAAAGCGTGATGGCGAATAGTTATGCCTATATAGGAACTGCGATCTTGCATATTGTAACGCAAAACAATCAAAAACTTCTGGATAGTTTGTATCGTGGTAATAAGGAGGCTGCCCTGAATGAAGCAAGGTCAATTCTTGACAGCGCATTGACTAAAATTGAGATGCTGGGTGATAAGATTCAATTGGCAACAGTATATACTTCCTTGATTGAATTGGAAGAGTACAGAGGCAATTATAAGCAAGCGTTGGCCTATTTAAAAATTTACAAAGCCAGCGATGACTCACTTTTCACTTCCGACAATAACGATAAGATTTTACAGTCGGCGATGCAATATGAATTTGAAAAGAAGGAAGCGACCGCCAGACTCGAGCAGGAAAAGAAGGATGCTATTCAGAAAAATATCCGCAATGCCATCGCCGGCGGATTGATAGGAACGTCTTTCTTTTTATTGATAGTTTATCGTCAGCGGAATAAAATTTCGAAAGAAAAAGCACGTAGCGAAGAACTGTTGTTGAACATTTTACCGTCAGAAGTAGCTCAGGAACTAAAAACGAAGGGTAGTGCCGATGCCCGCCAGTTTGATCAGGTTACGGTCATGTTCACGGATTTCAAAGGCTTTACGCAAATTTCAGAACGACTCACTCCGGCGGAATTAGTAGCAGAGATCCATACCTGTTTCAAAGCCTTTGATAATATCATTACCAAATACAATATCGAAAAAATTAAAACCATTGGTGATGCGTACATGTGTGCAGGAGGATTACCGGTGGCCAACACTACACATGCGACAGATGTTGTGAGTGCGGCATTGGAAATACAGCAGTTTATGAAAAACCATCTGCAGCAACGAAAGCAGGAAAACAAAGAAGGTTTCGAAATACGAATAGGCATTCATACCGGAACGGTTGTAGCCGGAATTGTAGGCGTTAAAAAATTCGCTTATGATATTTGGGGAGATACGGTCAACCTTGCCTCGCGCATAGAATCTTCCGGTGAAGCGGGAAAAGTAAACATCAGCAGCAGTACCTATGCATGGGTGAAAGATAAATTCCATTGTGTTCATCGCGGGAAAATAGAAGCGAAGAATAAGGGTGAGATAGATATGTACTTTGTGGAGGGAAGAAACAGAGCGGGGCTGTAGTAAGGACAGGTCGCGACCTGTCCTTACTACAGTTGACTTTTATTTCTTAATTTAGAAACAGTTTTGCAGAAGGTAAATACTTCCGGCAGATAATGGGAGACAGGAAATAATCAATTCATTATTCATAAAAATTACGAAAATGAAAAATCCACATACACTGGATGACGATGGATTTGTTGCTGTTTCGTTGCTTGTTCTCAAAGATATTTTTAAAAGATGTTCCCATTACGGACCGGATGCTTTGATGCCGCAGCGGGGAGATTTATACCCTCGATGTTTGGAGTGATAAGGAGGGAGATATGCTTTTGTTTATGTCGATGGAAAGGTGGATAATTTTAACGGGGCGGAGCGAAAGAAACGTTAGGTTGGAGGCATTTCTGATGATATTCATATCTTCCTTATTTTCACAAAAACTATAAAATGAAAATGAGATATTTCCCGATTTACAAGGTAATTCTTCTGACTGCCATTTTGTTAATTCCTTCTTTTGCTAAGTCTCAGTCCCTGTCCAATGAACCGTTGTACGGGAACAATCCCTCGCATGGTCAATCTCTCCTCCTCAATGGCGCTAAACAATATTTTGAAGTATACGGACAAGGGGAACCGCTGGTACTCATTCATGGCAATGGTGGAAATATTGGTTATATGAAGCCACAGATCAAATTCTTTGCAAGGAAATACAAGGTAATAGTGATGGACTGCCGAGGAAGAGGAAATAGTGAATTGGGAAGCGACAGCCTGACGTACATGCAAATCACAAAAGATGTCAACGATATATTGACGCATTTGAAAATTGATTCGGCTTATGTTGTAGGTCGGAGCGACGGTGGAATTATTGCATTGTTGATGGGCATTTATTATCCGGAGAAAGTAAAGAAGATTGTTGCCTTTGCTGCAAATCTCACTCCGGATACTCTGGCACTTTATCCTTCTTTCCTGAACGAGGTGAAACGTGATAGAAGGCAAGCGGACGAGATGCTTTTAAAAAAGGACAGTACTCAAAACTGGAAAATTTTGCAACAGCGCAACCGTATGATGGAATTTCAACCACAAATCTCTGCAGGTGATTTACAAAAGATCAAGTGCCCCGTATTGGTGATGTCAACCGACAGGGATATTATACAGGAAGAACACACCGTTTATATTTACAGGAATATCCCTCGTGCCAACCTTTCTATTCTGGCTGGAGAAAGCCACTATGTCACTATGAACAATCCGGACCTGTTTAATACCACCGTGCAGAAGTATTTAGACAGTAGTTTCGCCGGAGAGGAAATGAGAAAGTGATACAGAGCGGGAAACAGAAACAGAGCGAGGGACAGAAACAGAGCGAGAAACAGAAACAGAGCGAGGATGTAGCCACAGGCCGTAGAGACAAAGCGGGAAACAGAAACAGGGCGTGTAGCAACAGATCGTGACCAATCGAAAAACGCACGTGCATATATTTAAGCCACATTGCTATTTCATTAAAATATTTTATAGATTACATTATAAATATAAATAAAAAGTTATAAATATTTTTCTTCAATTTTGCACGGAAATTCTTGGGCACCTACATGTAAGTTATCGGAAGGTGAAAAGCCCGGGTCAATAGAAACCGGGGATTCCGATTGAAATAAACAAATGCAGTATTCGCGTGTTTATCAAGGCAACCAGGCAAATTAATATGAAAACAAAATTTATTTTACCATTGTTGAAATTATGGATCATCGGGTTGATCCTATCAATAAACCATTCGGCTTTCGCTCAAAACGTGGTCCCTTCTAACGCTTTTGTAGAAACCTGTTACAATAAAGTGGATTGTTACAGAATAAGCAATTCAGCATTTATATTTAAGAATAATATCACCGGAGAGTTTTTACTACAGGTTGATTTTAGTAAATTTAAAATTGGAAACGATACGCTGGACGATTGGTTAAATGATCTGTCCAAAACGTATTTCGTTTTTGATGGTCAGCTAAGCCCCGCGGATATCATCAGTATTAATAATAATAGTTCAAGGCCATGTGTGGTGAATGGTACCTTGCACTTCAACGGATACACAAAGCCGTATCGTCTTGAATTGAGCTTTTTCAGAAGTTCAGGTACGGGAACCATCACCAGTAACAACATGCCCAATTATGTGGACAGACCTACTGTGAGCATGCAAATTGCTTTCCATGCCAAAGATTTTCATATAGGAAACCGTAGCCATCATTATAAAAAAACAATTCGATTAGCTGTATCTCGAGGATATGTTAACGATTGGAGCCCTGAAGTAAATGCAATTATAAAACACTAAATATATACAGCAATGACTAAAATAACAGTAGCAAAAGGCGACGGCATCGGTCCTGAAATCATGGACGCGACTTTGAAAATAATTCTGGCGGCGGGAGCTCAAATTGAAATCGAAGAAATTGAAGTGGGAGAAAAAGTGTACCTCGCCGGTAATACTTCAGGTATCGCGGCAGAGTCCTGGGAAACGATCAGGAGGAACAAAGTGTTTTTAAAGGCTCCTATTACCACTCCGCAGGGGGGAGGATACAAGAGTCTGAATGTGACCACACGGAAGTTTCTTGGTCTTTATTCCAATGTAAGGCCATGCAGGAGTTTGCATCCTTTTGTAAGCACCAAGCACCCGATCATGGATATTGTTATCATAAGAGAGAATGAAGAAGATTTGTATGCAGGTATTGAGCACCAGCAAACGGATGAAGTGGTACAGTGTTTAAAACTGATCAGCAGACCGGGTTGTGAGAAGATTGTCCGTTATGCTTTTGAATACGCAAAGCAGCAAAACCGTAAAAAGGTAACCTGCTTTACAAAAGACAATATCATGAAGCAAACGGATGGATTGTTTCACCAGATATTTGATGAAATTGCAAAAGAGTATCCTGAAATTGAAAATGAACATTGGATCATTGATATCGGAGCTGCTAAAATGGCGGACACTCCCGAGGCATTTGATGTTATTGTAATGCCTAACCTCTACGGAGATGTATTAAGTGATGTAGCTGCTCAGATAACCGGCTCTGTGGGGCTGGCGGGGTCAGCCAATATTGGTGAGGAATGCTCCATGTTCGAAGCCATACATGGTTCTGCGCCCCGAAGAGCAGGACAAAATGTAGCCAACCCATCCGGTTTATTGCAGGGTGCTGTTATGATGCTTAATCATCTTGGTCAGACAGGCGTGGCTGAAAAAGTGCAGAATGCCTGGTTAAGAACACTGGAAGAGGGTATTCATACCTATGATATTTATAAGGAAGGAACGAGTAAACAAAAGGTAGGTACAGAAGAATTTGCAACAGCCGTAATAAATAATCTGGGTAAAAAGCCTTCTATTCTAAAACCGGTTTCATACAGTAATAATGCAGCGTTGGTATTGCCTAAATATAAACGTAAACCGGCTGCTATAAAAGAATTAGTGGGAGCGGACATCTTTGTTCATTGGAGCGGGACGAACCCCAACGAATTGGCAGAGAAAGTAAAGAAGATTGAAAGCAATGGCGTAAAACTATCCATGATTACAAATAGAGGTATCAAGGTATGGCCGGATGGCTTTAAAGAAACTTTCTGCACCGACCATTGGAGATGTCGTTTTAAGCCGGAGGCCGGTGCTAAAATAAACAAGGAAACGATCATTGAACTTCTGAAAAATACCATCAATGAAAACATTGATACCATAAAAACAGAAAATCTCTATTCGTTTGATGGTAAAGCAGCCTTCTCGCTGGGTCAGGGCCAATAACGAGATGCCAGGCACAATATGGTAAATATCATCATTTATTTAAAGAAAACATACAATGCAAAGGAAGTGGTAAGAGAGCTGCTTGCGGAAAAGTTAATTGCTTCCGCATCCATTGATGAAAATAACATTTCATACAAAATGGAAAACGGAGTGCTAATTGAAGAATTGTCCAGTGTTATCACTGCGCAATCAAAGTCGCTCTTATTTTCGGATATAGTAAAGGCATTGCAAAGTAAATTTGGAGAAGAAATCCCTATTATTTCTACACCAATTGTAGGCTCCACAAGGGTCTTCGAAGAAAATATCATTTCGCAACATACACTGCTCGTTTAAGGTATGGGTTTTTTTTTTTGGTTGGTGGGTGCACCAATTTTTTGTATGTTCCCCCTTCTTTTTCTTTTTTTTGGGGGGGCGGTGAGGCGGGGCGGGGAACGGGCCCCGGGCGCGCTTCCGGGGGGGGCCCGCCCGCGCGGCGGAGCGATACAGACAGGGCGAGGTTACAGTAAGGACAGGCCGCGGACTTGATGAGGAACAGGACGGCGAGGTTACACTAAGCAGGTCGCATCATGCCATCCACCGCACGATCCGGTGACAGGTCGCGACCTGTCATTACATCATCATCATGCCATCCACCGCACGATCAAGTTTCTTTTTCAGCTCCAGATACATTTCGTGCCGGCCGGAAGATTTTATGTTGAGGGTGAGGAGTACGGCGCAGTATTTCCGTTGATAGTCGACGACAGGAAAACTGCCGAAAAGTCCGGGACTGGTGATCACATTGCTCTTCCTTCCGCCACCTGCACCATCCATCGCCCAAACACCAAAACCATAGCCCCAATACCGTGCTTCAGCAGGTGTATATTGGTTCTTCACACCTGTTCCCACTCTGTTTATGCAAAGAGAATCGATCAATGGAGGGCGTATTAATTGCTGTGGTCCGTAGACACCTTTCTGTAACATCATCACTAAAAAATGCAGATAGTCGTTAGCTGTACTGCGAACACCTCCCGCCGCAACAGGCACCACTTGTTTTCCGAAATCGGTGGAGGACATTTCAAGCGGTCGTGTTAATCTTTCTTTAAACAGTACTGCATAAGGCTTCCTCCCGATTTTTTCACAGACGGCCGCGATGAGTTGCAATCCGGAATTTCCATAGTGAAAGGATTTACCGGACGCCCCTTCCATCGGCAATGCAGCGATATTTTCTACTGCTTCCTCCATGCTATTCCAGTTTTGAGATGCACGAATGCCCTTTAATATCGGAGGATCTTTGATACCGGTAGTATGTGAGAGGCATTGCCACATCCGAATATTTCCCTTGCCTTGTTTTGTCATTACCGGAAGAAATTTTCCTATGCTGTCATCAAGGGTCACAAGTCCTTCTTCTACAAAGGTCAGGAAGAGTGCTGCGCTGAGCCATTTGCTGCTGCTGGCGATGGGGAGATAGGTATCGGGTGTAAAGGGTGAGATGGATTCTTCAGGGGTGAGACCAAGCTGTTTTCCCAGCCAGAGGCTCCTTTTCTCCTGACGCGGACTCATCGCATTTACTGATTTTGAATAGATGATTTTCCCGTCTTTATACACTAACAGTACCGCACGTCCGCCCAATTTGGTGAGATGAATGTTCATCCAGTCGGTGACGGGGAAGAAGGAAGACTGAGCAAAGGCGGGTTGTAGGAGAAAGATTGAAAGCGTGATGGTGAGCAGTAGGCAGACCCGATGAGATGACTTTTTGATATGTCGTTTTGCCGGGAGTAAAATCCCATTAGAAAAATGAAATGCTTTATTCTTAAAAAATAGTCGTCGTGTTTTCATGATTCGAGGTACTTCATTTTTGAATTCAGTGCATCGGTGAGAAATAGCATACAGGGTATTGAAAGCAAATTTAGGTTATTTCAAATAGAAACATCGGTTTTACATTATCTAAGCAATTGTATTCGTTTAACTGACGAGTAAATTTTCTTTCATATCTATATTTGGGGGCCGCAGAATCCTGAACGCGGATTACACGGATTTAATGGATTTACGCAGATGGAATTGCAGCATGAACAATTGACAGGAAATATTATTAATGCCTTTTATAAAGTATAAAATACTTTGGGTGCAGGATTTTTGGAGAAAGATTATGAGAACGCCTTGTTATTGGAGTTGAGAAACCGTGGAATTAAATGCAAACCTCAGCAACATGTTAAGGTGCATTATGAAGGCTTTCAAGTGGGCTTTTACATTGCGGATATAATTGTAGAAGATATACTTATTATAGAAATTAAAGCTGCAGAAAGCATATGCGAACAACATGAATATCAACTCATCAATTATTTAAGAGCGACAGACCTTCAACTTGGCCTATTACTTAACTTTGGAAAATCACCACAATTCAAACGAAAAATTGTATACATAAATCCGCGAAAATTTAAAGAATCTGTGTCATCCGTGTTCCCATAAATCAAATTGTGATGAATCAGTCATTTTTTCTCTTAGAATTCCGGATTGATATAGAGGGCTCGGATATCAAAATAAGCAATGGTGCCCGGCAAATGGCAGCATGCCAATGTGTGAATTATGTAATCCAATTTATGAATGTTGTAACACATGATAAAAAATCAATACCCATCTTTGAGCCGTGGAAAAGTATATCCTTTTGATCAATTGAATAGTATTCATCCTAAGGATAACGGAATGAAATAGAGTAATCAGGCTTATTTATGAGGAGAAAGGCATATACACAGGTGCTTGAATTTGCCGAAGTAAATAACTCATGCTGATAATGTAAACGGTGAATAAAAGCATTAAATAAACTTTTTTAAACCGTTTGCATTATCAGTTTGAAATTTTATAGCGAAGTCTTTGACGGTTTGTCAGATTAGCAAAACAGGCATCAGAAACATGGATATTTCCTAATCTTCCATCCATGACCAACGAAAGGGTAGACGAGTTTGTAACCTGTTAATCGAAAGGGGCTTCGCTTTTTAAAATTTGAATGTAAATGGATGGCAAAGTGTAAGGGGGAATACGTGAATACAAAATGTGAAGAATAATAATTTTAGTTTAAATGAATAAAATAGCCATCATATTGGGCAGCACTCGTCCGAACCGAAATGGAGAAGCTGTGGCCAAATGGGTCAATGAAATTGCGAGCCATCGCAACGATACAAAGTTTGAATTGGTAGATATAAAGGATTTTAATCTTCCACTTTTGGACGAACCGATACCGGCAATGCAGGGCCAGTATTCTAAAGAACATACGAAGAAGTGGGCCGCAACGATTGCTTCGTTTGATGCCTTTATTTTTGTCACACCGGAATACAATCATGGTATTCCCGGTGCGCTTAAAAACGCTATTGATTTTTTATATAGAGAATGGAATAACAAAGCCGCGGGATTCATCAGCTACGGAAGTACGGGCGGAACAAGGTCTGTAGAACAATTGCGTTTGGTCATGGGAGAGCTTATGGTGGCTGATGTTCGTGAACAGGTCGTCCTTTCGTTGGGTACTGATTTCATCAACTACAACGAGTTTAAGCCGAATCAAGTTCACGAGAAGGAAGTCAACACCTTGCTTGATCAGGTTATCGCCTGGGGTGCGGCGATGAAAACGCTGCGGGTATAAGCTGACTTTTTGGAGTTTTTAAACTTACTATCTGTTACCCCTATTTTAAATCAGGATGTCTCATAAAAGAGGCTATTCGTGCTGTTGTGTATATCGAAATCCGAGACCTAAGCAATTGTATTCGTTTAACGGACGAGTAAATTTTCTTTTAGATCTATATTTGTCGGGCCGCAGAATTCTGAACGCGGATTACACGGATTTAATGGATTTACGCAGATGGAATTGCAGCATGAACAATTGACAGGAAATATTATTAATGCCTTTTATAAAGTTTACAATACTTTGGGTGCTGGATTTTTGGAAAAAGTTTATGAAAACGCTTTGTTATTGGAGCTAAGGAACAGAGGAATTAAGTGCATGCCTCAGCAACAAGTAAAAGTACATTATGAAGGCTTGCAAGTGGGTTTTTACGTTGCCGACATAATTGTAGAAGATATACTTATTATAGAAATTAAAGCTGCAGAAAGCATATGCGAACAACATGAATATCAACTCATCAATTATTTAAGAGCGACCGACCTTCAACTTGGCCTGTTACTTAACTTTGGAAAATCACCACAATTCAAAAGAAAAATTGTATCCTCAATACCGCGAAAATTAAAAGAATCCGTGTAATCTGCGCTTCCATACATCATTTTGAAATCGACGCTTCTATTCATCATTTTGTATAAAACAGGAACGCGGATGAAACTGATTTAAAGGATTTACGCGGATGGAATTAGGGCATAAGGAATTTACGGGATAAATATTTAGTTCATTGGCCAAAAAATCCGCGATAATCAAAAGAATCCGTGTAATCCGCGTTCCTGTTTAGACTTTTTTTGGGAATACCGTCATTTTTTCGATCGACCTTCAAGTTATTATTGTGAAGAGGATTGATATACTGTTTATCTTGATACACTAATTTTTCGTGTCACGATATTCCCATCGCTGTTTAGACGAACGATGTATTCGCCGTTGTAGAGCGTGCGGATATCAAAGTAGGTAATGGTGCTTCCGGGATGGATGGATGTTGTGTTGATCAGCTTTCCTGTCATATCAAAGAGTTCAACGGATACCTCGCTGCGGTTGATGTCGTTGATTTGGATGGCGATGAATTCACCGGAAGGATTTGGGAATATTGTCACCTGACTGAAGCGCGGATCATTGTTTTCAATAGACGAAGTGGAAGGAGTATAAACAGTCACGGGCTCGGTAATGGACGTGACTTTCGCGGCGGTCTTCACACCGTAAAATGTCGGGCCTACTGCATAGGGATACGCCGAGTTCCAGTTGGCATCTACCGTGCAGAAGTAGGCATACGTGCCTCCCGGATATTCAGGCGTGACACAGAAGCGGCCGTTATGTTCATCGAGGTAATCGGGAGTGGAAGGCGTTGGTGCCACATAACCGTAATCTTCTCTGAAATAACCCAGGGGATAGGTCGTACTCACATTTGGTCCTGACGTTACTGCAGTACCGTTATAATGGGTATTGCGTACCGTAATGTTTCTTAAACTATAGCTCGACTTCATGCGCACGATTCCGCCACCACCTGTCGTGTTGTAATAACCATAAGCACCGTAGATTGGAAAGCCATCATACGCATAGCCGATCAGCGGAGAATGTTGTGTACTGTCGATCGTGTAAAGTCCGTCAGCGTCGTAAAGATTACAGATCGTTGAAAGGACAGATAGGTCGAGTTTAAAGGCGCTGGGGTTTTGGTGATGGTGGTAGTTGCCCATAGCAGGATGTCCCTTGGAGCAATCAAATCCGAGTCGCTCCGCCACGATGGCATCTCTGTTCCAGTCCATGTTGGCATTAGGTCCTCCCGGGCAAGGTGGATTTCCCGGACCTCCGCACAAGGCATTGGTGTTGGCATTCCAGGCTACTCCATCGCGGTAATCAAAGAGAGCGACACCATTGACAAAGATGCCGATATTTCCGCCGGAGGTAGCGGTGGGCGTACCCGTGTTTTGCACCGGGAGACGTGGTATTTTAAAGATCGCATCCTGATTGGTGGCCAGGGAGGGATTACCATCGAGGAAGGGACCTGTGGGATAGGCCGGTAATCCCTTTGTACGTACATACACCCAATTGGCAGAATACAAAACAGTTTGTACGTTGGCAGAGTCAGCATCCACAATCACATTGGAGTTGCCGTTTACGTAGTGGCTGGCCGTTAGTCCGGTACTGTTTATCAGCCATGCACTAAGCTCCGGATTTTGTGCCTGGGTAGTACTACCGGAAATGGCAAGTAGTAGCGCGTAAATTAGTTTTCTGGTCATTTTATTGTTGTGGCTTTTCTGTGTTTTTTGTTCGTTAAGGAATAGAGGAAATATTGTTTTGGCTTTTCTCTGTGTCAGATTAATAGGGTTCAAAGTAATAGGTGTTGTTTAATGCCGTCAGCGTTACCGGTTTTTTACTCCAGGTTTCCAGTGAATTTCTATGTTTGACTACAATGTAATAGGAACTTCCGGTAAAGGTATAGGGAATGGAAAGACCGGCAATTCCGGCAGTGGATAAAAGGGCGGTCGTGGTATGTAATACGGCATAGGGACTCACGGTACTGCGTAACTGAACAGTTATCGTATCTGCGTTGCCGTTACCCACTACGCTGTTCATGACATTGTTGGCCATATAGGGTCCCTGAAGGTACAAGCGGAGCTGGAAGGAAGCGGTAGATGGCGCAGTATAGGTGGTGACCGTCTCAGTAATGGAGGTCACTTTTAATCCTGTTTTCGTCCCGTAAAATGTAGGTCCGACCCCATAGGGATAGGCGGAGTTCTGATTATTGTCGACGGTGCAGAAGTAAGCATAGATGCCCGCGGGGTATTCGGGGGTGATGCAGAAGCGGCCGTTGTGCTCATCCAGATAATCCGGTGTGGTGGCAGAGCCATCGGGGCCGTAATCTTCGCGGAAATAACCCAGCGGATAGGTGGTGCTCACAGGTGGACCTGCTGTCACCGGTACTCCGTTATAGTTCGTTGTGCGCACGGTGATATTGCGCAGCTTCCATTTTGATTTCATCCGGCTGATGCCACCGGTGCCGTTGGTATTGTAATAGCCATAGGCTCCATAAATGGGAAATCCATCATAGGCAAATCCAATCAGAGGCGAGTGACGGGTAGAATCCATCACATACAACCCATCCGCGTTGTACAAGTTGCAAATGGTAGAGATGACCTGCTGATCCATCTTAAATGCAGATGGGTTCTGGTGATGATGATAATTTCCCATAGCAGGATGACCTTTGGAGCAATCGAAGCCGGCTTTTTCCGCCACTACGGCATCTCTGTTCCACACTCCATCTCCTGTACCTCCCAGCGGACCACCGGCCAGACTATTCGTTGAATTCTTCCATGAAACACCGTCCCTATAGTCGAAGAGGGCAACACCATTGATGAAAATACCGATGTTTCCTGCGGTGGTATTTACAGGAGTTCCGGTATTCTGTACCGGGTTGCGGGAGATTTTGAAGATGGCATTTTGGTTGGTGGCGAGAGAGGGGTTCCCATCGAGGAAGGGTCCGGTGGTGTAGGAAGGCAGCCCCTTTGTGCGTACATAGACCCAGTTGGCGGAGTAGCGTACGGTTTGCACATTGGCGGAGTCGGCATCTGCAATGGCAGTGCTGTTTCCGTTTACATAATGACTGGCCTTCTTTCCGTTGGTATTGATGAGCCAGGAAGTGATCACCGGTGCCTGAGAAAATACGCTGAGCCCTTGCAGCAATAGGATGAAGAGGAGATAACGTTTGTTCATGTAGATGGGCTGTCGGATAGGTTACTTATTTCCTTAGACGTTTGCTACGTTCTGATTCCTTCGTTGCCGGGTCAATTATTTTTTCGGGTAGGGGACGGTTCAAAACGCAAATGGATTTTTTCATGAGAATAAAATTCTGATAGGCCGCTGATTTTTTATGATTATTATGATTTGTTATGATAAACCGCTGCGATCGCTGCGTTTTAAATAAGAATATAGAAGAGCATGTTATTTTTCATTGGGATAAGGCATAACTTTTCTATTGTTCCGGCTATCATAAACTATTTACCGGATAACGTAGTTATTTCCTAAAACGTTCCGATTCCTTCGTTGCCTGTTCAATTATTTTTTTCGGGTAGGCGAAATCGGGATTAAATAAGAAGTTTTTATCGGTCAGGGTGAGAAGGAAGGCCAGAAGGTCGACGCGGTCGGCAGGTGTTAGGGGAAGAGGGAGGGAAAGTTTAGGATTGTTTTGTGGGAGAGATGATGCGCTTGTACTGTAATGTTTCAGGACAGCGGTCAGATTCATGAATCTTCCGTCATGCATGTAGGGGTAGGAGACTTCTATATTGCGTAATGTGGGCACCTTGAAATGGAGTGAATCTTTTGGATCGCCGGTAATTTTCATTCTGCCGCTATCGTTCAGTTTCGGATCAGCAGGCAGACCATTGTATGCGAATTCATCATTGGTGAACAGCGGCTCTGCATGACAACCCGAACAATGTTGCTGATACAAACGGTAGCCCTTTTTTTCCTGTAAAGTAAATTGTGTCTTCCCTTGCATCACACTATCGTATTTCGATTGAGCACTTACCAGCACCAACATAAATTTGGCAATGGCCTTCAATGTGCGTTCACCGGTGACCAATGTATCGCCGAAAGCCTTTTTATACAGTACGCGGTACATGCCATTGCTTTGGAGTTTCTGGGTCAGATGCTGCAATTCTTCCCCCATCTCCGCAGGATGAGCTATGGGAGCGAGGGCTTGCAGGTCGAGGTGATGAACAGCCCCATCCCACATCAATGATTTCTTCCAGGCGAGATTCATCAATGCCGGCGCATTGCGGGTGCCGATGCTGTCGTGGATGCAGTGACTGAGGGCGTGGTCGGTATGCGCGAAGGCGGTGTAGGAAGAATGGCAGGAGGAACAGGAGGTGCTGCTGTCGGCGGAGAGGATGGGATCGTAAAACAACACGCGACCTAGAGCAATCTTTGAAGCGGTTAATGGATTTTCACTGAAATCGCAGTGCGGCTGTGGCCAGGAAGGGGGTGCAACAAACAGCGGCATCTCCCTGCTGCGAAACGCGACCAGCAAGAACAGGATGAATGCGGCGAGGAGAAATTGTTTGCTCATTTCACAGAAGAGGGGAACATCGTCGCCGTTATCTTTGATAATTGCATCGCCTCTTTTCCGGGAGACATAATATGATCCGGGAAAGAAGCGTCTGTTTGAGAGAATATGTGTTCTATGTCGATCGGGATCTCAATATATTTTTTGTTCGGAATTTCGATTTCTACTGTTTGCAATGTATTAAAGGGAGCACGGTATCCGCCGAGATGGTATTGAAACGATGTGCTGTCGGACGGATAATGACCTTCCAGTTTCAGATTGATATAGCCACTCAGCCAGGTCCAGTACATGCCCTGCATCGGATCGAGGCAACCGCCCTGCACTCCTGCACTGTTGGTGATGCTATCTATTCCGAGAAAGAATTGCAGCGAAGAAGCCTGAAAATTTGTTGAAAGCTGCGGAGAGATGGTTAAGCTGTTTGTATCCTGAATATTTATCAGATGAAAACTCTTTTTTTCCCTGATGATTTTGTTCTTCTCGTTCTTCAATGCCATTCCTGAAATATAGAATTTCAATGTAGAGATGCAGACGGTTTTGTTGTTGTGCGAAAGGAGATAACAACTATCCGGAAAAATTTCTTTTCCCCCGATAACCGGTTTAAAGCGAAAGGTCCACTGTGCGGTAGCCGTGGAGGAGGAGCCAAGAAATGCGAGGGTGAACGCAACCGTAAGAGCGAATACTTTACGCATCACTTTTTTTCTTTATCCGCATGTGGAGGAGCGAAGATGGCTGCGATATCCTGCGTGAGCGAATGGAATTTCTCTTCCTGTTCGGGAGTGCAGAGGGCCTGAATATCCTGAAAATGGCTGTAGTGCAATTTCTCGATTTCCTGCTGCTTCATCCCCATCAGCACCACCAATGAATCGGTATTTATCTTCCCTTCCCCGGAAGAGAGCGTGCCATAGAGTGCATTTTTCAATTGACGGAACTCCCCGTTGTATTGCTTCACCATCGCCCGGTGTTGTTGAATCAGCACATCGTACTTTTTAATTTGCTCCTCATCCAAACCCAGTCGTTCGATTACTGCTTTGCGGGGCCGGTCGCGGGGATGCACACCGTTACCCGACATTTTCCAGAGCAGGAAAATATTTACTGCCAGCAGGACAATAGTGGCTATCGTAAAGAAGCGCAGTTTATTCATTTGTAGAGGTCGTTATCGTTAGAAAGTTGCATGCCGCGCACCAGTTGTTTCGCATCGCTGATGGCATCATTGCGGTGGATCAGGGTTGAGATATTGACCACCAGCACGAGCAGAAAACAGCCAAGGACCAGTTTTCCTGTGGTGCCGGTAAAAGACATTTTTTTCTCTGATTCGATGCGATGAACGATACGCTCGTACATTCCGGAGGGAATGGATGCCGGTTGTACCTGATTCAGAAAGTCGAGAGGTTGATTCATTTCTTTGTTAGACGTATTTCGGTTTAGATTCCTTCGTTTTCTTTTAATTTATTTTCCAGTCCTGCCTTTGCCCGCATCAGCAGCGATTCCACGGCTTTCGGGGAGAGGTCCATGATGAGAGCGATTTCGCTCAGCGGAACTTTTTCTATTTTATTCAGGAGGAGGACGGTCTTCTGACGTTCGGGCAGCGCATTGATCGCCTTAAAAATTTCCTGCATCCGTTCTTTCTGCTCCAGCTTTACACCGGGATGATCGAAATCTGGCGGATCCATCTCGTCGGGGCGAATACCTATTACCTGTAACAGGGACACCAGCTTCTGTTTCCGTTGACGGGTACGGAGATGATCAATCGACTTATTGATGGTGATGCGATAGATCCATGTACTGACACCGGCTTCGTGGCGGAAGGCATCCATCTTTTTATAAATCACCATAAAAACATCCTGGGTAATTTCTTCTGCTTCCTCTTTGTTCTGCACATATTGCAGCGCAAGATTATACACCTTGTTCTTATGTGCTTCATAGAGGGTTTGGAAATTCATGGGCCTGCAAATATACCCGACATGGATAGAAAAACCGGGGAAAGGTTTAATCCAGTCGACAGATGAATAAACTACTAACTCAGATCAATATTTTGGGAGCCGCAGAAATGGGAACACGGATGAAACGGATTTAAAAGATGAACGCGGATGGAATTATGGGCATTATTTTAGGCGGCCGTAGAAATTTGAACACGGATGAAACGGATTTAAACGATTTACGCGGATGGAATTATGGGCATTATTTTAGGCGGCCGTAGAAATGGGAACACGGATGAAACGGATTTAAAAGATGAACGGGGATGGAATTATGGGCATTATTTTAGGCGGCCGTAGAAATTTGAACACGGATGAAACGGATTTAAACGATTTACGCGGATGGAATTATGGGCATTATTTTAGGCGGCCGTAGAAATGGGAACACGGATGAAACGGATTTAAAAGATGAACGCGGATGGAATTAAGGAACAAAGAGATGGCTGAAGACAATATTAATTTCGCCGGTTAAAAAATCCGCGATAATTCAAAGAATCTGTGTAATCCGCGTTCCCATTAAAATCTCTATGTTAAAACAAACATTCATGCGCCTATTTATTTTG
This sequence comes from Bacteroidota bacterium, assembly GCA_016713925.1. NCBI lineage: Bacteria > Pseudomonadati > Bacteroidota > Bacteroidota bacterium. The sequence goes on along the minus strand of JADJOH010000004.1, from coordinate 13,026 downwards.
ATATAGCCGATAAACATCCGGAACCAAATTTGAAGATTTGAAGATGGTTAATTTGAAGATGGGTTAGATGGATTAATGTGTCCTAGGCTCAATGTGAAATTGTAAGTAATGTTTTCAATCGTTATCAACGCCTAGCTAAAGATGGGTTAGATGGTTTAATGTGGAGTGAGGCTCTATTTCCGATTGCTGCAAGGAGCGTTAAAGACCAAGAATTCAATTTATATTATAAATCTTTTCACTATTCTCCGTGCTCCTACGTGTCCTCCACGCCTCCGTGGTTGAAAAATCATTTTTATCCGAAGCAAAAAATGAAGTAGTATTAATAGTAATTATTTCTCTTTGGACTTCACAATGCTTAATATTTTTTTGATGAATACGGGTTCTTTTTTGCCGGTATTGATTTCACCGATGAGCATGCCGTAGGGCTTTAGGGAATCGATATGATCAAAAACAATTTTCAGCATGGCAATGACGGGAATGGCGAGGAAGATGCCCGGGATTCCCCAGATTAATTCACCGATGACAAGGGAAAGGATCGTCGTGAACGGATTTATTTTTACCTGCGGTCCAACGATGAGCGGCTCGAGGATCCATCCCTGAATGAGCTGTACGCTTCCATACACTATCACAATACTTCCTAACATCGGAACACTCGCGCCATTCACTGCTGCTACCAACAGCGTTAGCAGGGTGCCGGTGAGATTACCGATATAGGGATTAATCTCCAGCAAGCCACAGAGGATAGCGAACATCACCGCGTTCTTTACGCCGATGATTGAAAAGCCGATGCCGTACATGATCCAGAGGCAAACGATCATTTTAGAAAGTCCGAGCAGGTATTGCTGAGAAACGCGCGAGGTGCTGTAGATGATCTGTTCCATTTCCGGTTGTTGATCTTTTGGGGAGAGGCGCAGCAGGAATTGTTTGAGATGATTTCGGTAATACAGAAAGCAGAAGACATACACCAGGATCAGCACGATATTCGTAAAAATGCCCGCCATTTTCCCCGCGAAGAGTTGCAGGGTGGAGGGGAGATAGTGTTCCTGATCCTTGAGCACCTGCATTTGTTTTTCGAGGGAGATGCCGAGATGAATCAGGAGGTATTGCTGGATGCGCGCGCCGGTTTCGAGGGCTTTGATTTTAATCAGTTCGAAGTCATCGATCAGCTCGGAGATCTGCCAGCCCAGCATGGAAATAATTCCCGCCATTGCCAGGAGCAAGATCAGCAGGCAGGAAAGTACGGCGAGCCATTTTGGAAAACCGTGTTTTTCGAGTTGCTTACTGAGCGGAAGAAAAAGGGTGGCGAGCACTCCGGCCACGGTCAATGGCATGAGGAAGCTTTTTGCTAAGATCAACCCGGCAATTACCAGGAACAGCAACAGCAATTTTTTAAGAAGGGAAGAGGAGGTGATGATCATGGGAAGACAAAGGTAGTAAATCCCCGGAAAGCGTTCTCGTCTCGTCATGCTCACCTCGTCTCGCGGAGTTGATTCTGACGAGATGAAGTGTGGATATTTGGATTTTGAAGAATAGTTGGTTTATTAAACGGATACAAATGTTTACTATACGACTTATGCAAATACGAATGCGGAGTTTTGTAGTATGAACAAAAAGGCGGATTTGCGACTCGAAAGGGGCAATCATAAGGGACAAGCCATATGGCTATTGAAATTTGCATACGACAAAGCCATCATTGAGAAACTGCGTGCTGCGGTACCTCTTCGCTGGAGCAAGACCAAGGGCAGCTGGTATGGGCCGGGGACGGAGGAGTTTTTGATGCGGGTAAGGGAGGTGGAAGGAATAGCTATTACCGTTGTTCCGGCGGATGTCTCATCTCTTCCACCGGGACCATCTCCCACATCAAAGGAAACCGGAAATAATTTGCAGGGTCGGCCGCTTATGGAAAATTATCCTAAAGTGCCTGCTGTTCGACCGTCTGTTCCGAAAACACTTGTTCAGGCAGTTACCGCAATAAGTACTTCCGGTGCAATGCCTGATCTGATGAAATGGAGTGATCATTTAAAGGGACTGCAATACGCTCCAAAAACAATCGAAGTTTATTCGCAGGCCTTGCGCCAGTTCTTCATCTGGTTAGGAGATAAAAACCATAAAGAAGTACGAAAAGAAGATGTAAGTCAATACATGCAATACCTGTAATAGAGAAAAAATCTCCCGTTCCTATCAAAATCAGGCGATCAATGCTATCAAATCTTTTTACAATCATACTTTTTCCATCCATATGAGTTCAGATATGCTGGAACGACCGCGGAAGGAATACCATCTGCCGCAGTTTCTCACGCGGGAAGAGGTTTCGAATATCTTCCATACGCTGGGAAATCTAAAGCACCGGGCCATGATCAGTCTGGTATATGCTTGTGGTTTAAGACTTGGAGAAGTCATTCGGATCCGGTTGACAGACATTGAAGCTTCACAACGGCTGTTGATGATCCGCCAATCGAAGGGGAATAAAGACAGGATGGTTCCTTTACCGGAGAGTATCTTACTCTTGTTAAATGATTATGCCCAGGCTTACCGACCCAAAATATTTCTCTTTGAAGGGCAATTGGACAGTCAACCTTACAGTGAGCGCTCGGTACAACAGGTATTCAAAAATGCTGTCCGGAAAAGCGGGATACGAAAACAGGATGCCACCCTCCATTGGTTAAGGCATAGTTATGCCACGCATCTTTTAGAAATGGGAACAAATCTCCGGGACTTACAGGCCTTGTTAGGACATAAAAACATCAAAACCACAGAATGCTACACCCATGTCAGCTCCACGAAATTCCGTCATATTGTCAGTCCGTTTGATGTATTACCGGAGGAAAGCAACAACCTAAAGCTTCCGAATACGCCCAAAAAGTTATACTTTTGAAAGGCCGTAAACATTCGCCCATCCGGCTTTCGGGGTGAGATAGGGTGAGAGGAATGATCGGCAATAAATCGTTACCAGCCATATTAGAACGACACCGAGAATGAAACAGACATTAACTATATTATTACTTCTAATCAGTAGTTTGACTTTTGGACAATCCAGAAACGAACTTGCGAATTCTAAACTTTTTTCAAGGCGACTTACTTTGACAAGAAAAACCGAATTTATTGGACTTCAAACAAGAACAGATTAGCAGATACACTTATTGACAACGTAAAATATCACAAATTCCAAACGGCAGACTTTAAGGACTATTCCGAACAACACGACAAAAAAACGTTCTACGAAACTTTTGCTAATGGTATTTATTGCCTGCTTGACGACAATAAAAAGTCGTTCATAAAATCAACTACCAAACCAACAATAAGCAGATAGGAACAATCTTCGAAAAGAAACGCAAATTTCAATTGAATTCATTGACACACTAGCAGTTACCCAAGAGACAGTTTGGTTCAGACAGAAAAACACCAAGAAAATATTATCAAACAGACAACTCAGAAATTTATCTTGTGATTATTCCCGACCTACAATCTCTTGTTGTTTCAAGCAACGGACAGTTTTATACAAAGCAGTTGATGGGCGACAATTACAAAGCATATCCAAGGGTTGCAAAATAATTACACAGCTTCAACAAAGTTTGACATACAAAAAGGTGATGAAATTCAATTATTTTATCGCAGAAAATGGTATAACGACACAACAAATCTTGCTGAATACCAAGACAAACAATTCAAGAATTTAAGTATGTAAAGCGACACAATTGTAAATGAAACAAAAGCACTAAAATTTGAAGTTGAAGGATATAACTATTTAAGTGGTTCTTACGAAAGACCAGAAGAACTTTTGGTTGCAATTACAGACAGTGGATATTACGTAGGCTATCAATTTGTTCCCTTTCCAAGAATATAAAACTGAATTGAAAATCATTGATACAGAAAACGGTAAAGACTTGTTTCTACAAGGTGTTACCTATGACACAATAAACGGAAATACTTATCAAAAAATCGTTCAAGCCAAAAGCGACCCATACAGATATTACATTTTACCTTTCTTTCCAATGCCATTTATTGAATTTGGTAACGTGCAAGGAATAATTACATACACGAAAATTAAAGGAGTTGAAAAAGGCAAAAAGCGAGAACGGACATATATCACGACTGAAAATAACATTAGAGATATAATCAGCAAGCAAAGAAACGAAGTTGAAGTAATAATATATTTTGTGGACAAAACAGAAGTTGAAATTGAAATTCAAGATTATGACGCAGGTAAAACTATTGCAACAACAAAGGCAAAAGCAAAAAAAGGACTAAACTCATTCATTGTTCGTTCTGACAATTTTGAAAAGGACAAACAATATAGAGTTCAAATAAACTATAAAGGCAAAAATAATTCAGGTAGTTTTTCAAATAGCGTAACGACAAAATATTGACGACAGAAAGAAATACGGCTGGTAACACCACCTACCCAAAAGTGGCGGTTCAGTGGTTAAATCAAGCTTTGTGCTTCTATCAAAGTTTCTGCTTGGCTGACAGTGAAGTGCTTCGAAATCGCCACCTTCGGGTAGCTGCAAAACGTTAGTGGTAATGCAATGACAACACAGAAATACGAAAAAATAAGAGCAATATCAGCGACAGTAAACGGTGACAGAATTGTCGTTGCTGAATGGGAAAAGAATGTTCAAGTATGGGACATAAATAATGGACTTGTCTCCAAATTCTCAACTGACATTGTGTGCGGAATGACAAATGCTATATCAATTTCAGAAGATGGTAAACAAATTGCAGTTGCAGGTTACGACAATAAAACCGTTACCCTTTATAATGCTGACAACGGGGAAATTGTTTGGCAACGAAAGGACATCAAAAAACCTGCAAAAGCAATAATTCTAAATCATTATCACGACTTAATTTATATCGACACGGAAAATCAAGGTGCTTTTTCCTCGACAAGAAGACTGGCGAAACAGTGGAAAAATTAAGAGGGATTGAATTTATAAGAGAAAACCCATATTCAACCATTAACCAATTTGAAAAGTCGTCAACATCAACACTTGTAAGCAGAGCAGACAGAAAAACTATTAAGAGTTTTACACATAAATCATTTGGTTTGCTTGACGCTTGTTTTTCTAAAGACAAAATTATCTGTGCATATTCGACAAATCCTCTTGCGGCAGTTTCACTTTCAAACGCTGAAACTCTTTGGACAACTAATGTAATTGGACACTTTCTCGAAATCGAATATTCAAACGAACTTGATAAAATCCTTGGGATTCGTTGGGAATATGAAAAGGGTGGTCCAAAGTATTTATGCTACATCGACATTGGAGACAGGAAAAGTTGAAAATGAAATTAATCTTGGCGAACCGATTGAAATAGAGTTTTAAAACAAGGAAGTCTTATGCTAACAAGTCAAGGAAAACTATATTCGACACTTACTGGGCAACAAATAAAACAATATGAATTTGAAAATGAATAAAGCACATACCACTAACAGCACCTACCCAAAAGGCGGGGTTTCGTGTTCCAAAGACAGTTTTATGGTTAATCAAACATTAGTTTTTCAAATCAAGTTTTGTGGTGAAATTCCCGCCCTTCGGGTAGCTGCAAAACGTTAGCTGTAATTAAAATGAACCGACCGACACTACTAATAGGCATGCTATCCTTATAATGAGTTGCTCTTGACAAACCCAGCAACTTTGCGACTTAGGGACAAACACCTATTAGACAACATTTTTGGGGCGGACACTTTGACGATAAGAGCATATTTTTTCTGAATGCGGTGAGTGGGCGACACGCTGAAATAATGTATGTTTTTCGGACTGATGACAAAATTCTAAAATTACTATATCATAAAGACACCGTTAACTGTGACGAACAACAATTTAAAAAGTATCCAAACAGTAAAATAATTGAACAGTGGACTAAAGACCTTTCTGAAAACGACCAAGACCAAATCATCGACTTCATTAATGACGTAGTTGACAGAAGCTTTAAGGACGAAGGTCACAGCCATGCAGGAGACCATTATATGGTTACTAGAAATAGAAGTAACTACTTGACAATTCGTTACTCAAACTACCATACGGACTGGACAGGATTTAAAGACTTGAAAAAGAAATTAACTACAGCTAACGGCGCCTTTGCCGTAAGCGGGGCTGACGATGGAACTTCAACAGCTATCACTTTCTATTACCTTTGGTGCTTGGCGACAGGTGAGTGCATTTAAGCCCCGCCAGCAACAAGCCCTCAAACGATATCTATGACATCACCAAATTATTTTAGAATAATTTTCCTCATAAGGTCTCCTCTTTACAACAGCCAGTACACGATTTAATAATTTGTTCCTGATTGCATTGATTACACACATTTTTGATTTCACCCTTCCGCCACCTTCGCTCAAAATAAGTCTTCAGTTCCGGAACGTACTGAGTAGATGAAATTGCAGCCAGATGCAAAGTGGATTTCAACCCATATTTGTAAAATTAGAGGTGCCTGTCCGCCCTTTAACACTTGTGCCGGATGTATGCGAAAAGGGAGCGACACCACAGTAACAGGCAAGTTGTTTTACATTTGTCATCCGGGTAAATCCCTGGGTGAACACAATCAGCTCTGTTGCTAATACATTTCCAACTCCTTTAACAGAGGTAACCAATTCAAAGATTTTTTTTAGTTCTTCATCTGAATTAATCAACTCCAAAATTCTCTTTTCAGTAGCGTCCTTACTTTTTAAAAGTCCTGTTAAAGCAGCTTTGTTTAGTTTCATTAAATCCTTTGCAGTGGCTTTATCCACGCGTTCCATCTCCTTAATGGATACCTTAATGGATTGCAAACTTTTCTTGATACGATCACGACTGCTCACCATATCTTTAATACGTTGGAAGTGTTTTGTTAGATATGTTTACCAATTTTGCCTGATCAGCATTGGTCATTGAATAACGCGCGATCCGGAAAGAATCAACTTTGTCATTCTTTCCTCTGGTCATACCCATACTCCGTTTTAAATGAAGTGCCGATTCCATCCATACATTGGCTTGATGAGACAACAGGTATTCCACCAGCTCTCTGGTATAAATTCCCGTATGCTCCATACAAAACAATGCTTGCGTGAAACTAAAAACTCCGGTTGAAACTAAACAGGCATACATTTTCTTAAAGCCTTGTTTAGTGTTTTCAAACTGCTGATGTTCCTGAAACCCTTCATGGTTGATGATGCATACATCAAGGGTGAGTTTGGAAACATCAATTTAATGAAACTTTTTTGCATCTGCTTTTCTTCTTTCTTTATTTTCATAAATTTGTCTGTAGTGAAAAAGGAATTAACCAAGGGTTAAGTGTTTATCTCGAAACCTTTATAATGGGCCTGTAATCCTGAATATCTATTTGAGCCAACATAACCGAGAGAGCAGGGCACTGAATCGTTTGATAGGTCGCAACACCTTGTTAGCGCATAGGTCGCCCTGTTCTCGGTTAATTTTCTTTTTTCTAGTTTATTCAAATATAACTTGCATAAGATTGGAGTGCAAGTCTAAAGGTTAGCGGCTACTCTATGACGACAGTGCGGACACAGACAAGAATGAAGACAGAAAGAGCAGCAGTTGGGAAAAATCACAACAAAGATTATGACTAAAAAAGAAAGGCTGAACTATGTGATGCATCCTTTACTAAGATCTGATGGAAATAAAACCATCTATTGAGAGACTTACATGGTAATCCAAAACTTTTTAATGACATGATACTAGATTCTGATTGTGATGAAGAACCTAATCCAGACAACAAATACTTTATAATAGAGCCTCTTTTGAATTTCTTAGTTGCAGATGGAATGCTCAGAAGAAAAAACCAAGATATTGAAGGAGAAGAATGTTTATGCCTTACTGATAAAGGATACTCTACTATGAAAGATTTAAAGAACTTAGGATACGTTATAAAAGAAAAAGAAAATAATAAAGAAACCGCATGGAAAGTTGTTTTAAGATATGTTGCTATTGCGACATTGATTTTTGTTTTAACCCGTTTTTTTCTTGACTTTATATTACCTCAGTTTCAATCAAAACAAACTCAAACAGCATCACCAACCACACAAACACCAAAACGAAGCCATAGTATTAGACATTATCGACACGACTTTTTTAAAGAAAATTAAGTGGGACTTCAAATACGTATGGTTAGACTATCGTATTTTACAACAAGGCAGCAAGACGACGACTCTAATACTCATTTTATACTTAAACCAACTGCGGCTTATCAATACTTGCAAGGCAGGTTCAAACTAATTGAAAACAGCACGACAGCAAACTGCGATGCACATAATTTGAAACAACTTATTCTAAGCGACAGTTTTTCCGATAGGACAAATTTCGAGTGCTTACTAAGAGTAAATTCACAAATTGGTTTTCATTATAGACCTGACCTTTTGCAGACTGTTTTTGTTAGTGCAAAGGACACGAGTAATAAAAGCATTAAATCGCTGGACGGCTGTGTTGAAAAGAGAAAGCTTTACTCAAGACATAACTACGGAGACAGCTGTCAAACTTTTTGGACACAATGACACATGCAGTTTTCAAATTAAAAATTAAACTTAAAACCTGACTATTGGGACTTAAAAAAGATAAATGAAATTTGCAGACAACTCAATAAACGAGTTGATGTTGACAACGCATTCTTTAACGACTTATTAACGGGACTAAACGAGCAAGAAATAATATACCATTTGAGGACAGATGAGAAGAGCAGCCGCTAACATGGCCTTAGCGAAAGCGGGCGTTCAGTCGGAACTTCAACCGTTTGTGCTTTTAATTAACTTTGGTGCGGTGCGACAGTGAAGTGCTTTTAATTGCCCGCCTTCGCCAAGCCCTCAAACGTTATGCGTAATTTATGACAACCGCCTTTCAGACACTTTTGCTTGTGCTTTTTACGACAGTTGCTTCGTTAGCAGATATGACAAATTCTGTTCAATAGGGACACTATAGGATTTAAAGATGATACAGTTCATGGTGGGAATATTTATTTGTTAGGTGAGAAATGGCATTTGACAAAACTTTCCACCGTTGACACATTAATTATGCAACGGGAATATACCAAAGACGCAATTTCAATAATTGAATTTGACGGGGAGGGTGGCATTTATATGAAAAACTACTCTGTGCAAGGGCGACCATTATGCGACCGACCTGAATGGTTTGGCGGGTTTACTGTTGACAATCAAAAATAATATTTACAGTTGGCGACCTTCCATTTAGTGGTGAATATGTAATAAAACAAAAGATGAGGCGACTTTATACTCATTAAAAAGCAATGACTACGCATAATAAATGTTATGCGTAATTGGACAAATGGACATAACTTACTAATTAACGTCTTACTTATTGCGTGTCTTTATCTTTTAAAGCGGACAAAAGAACATTACACCGCCTTCTATTCTTTCAGTCTATTCCTACTTATATTAACAAGTCTTTACTTATTCCTGCGGTATGGTATGAGAGAAAACGCCTAAAACTTTGACTAGAGTTTATTTTTTCTCATCCTTATTAATATTAGTGTTCGACTTTTTAATGCTTTAAAGACAAAGCAAAGTTCGCAAGGCATTGGTATAAAGGCTTATTTGCAAAATATTCTATCTGCAGACTCCAAGACACGTTTCAATAAAATATTGCCTGCGGTTCTGCTTTGTTTATCAATCATACAGCGACTTATTTAACCGTAAACTATTATGAAAGTCAACACCCGACAACCATTCCTAGTGACAAACGACAGTGGACTTTTTTCTCTACATCCACTATGGCAATACATTTACATTATTCCGTTGACAATTATGTTTGGTTTATGGACTTACGTAAATTTACAACCACGTTGGTTGTTTGTAGTTTTATTTACCCTTTAGTATTTATACTTTATGGACTACTCATTGACTACTTATTGACCAAGTTTGGCGTGGATAATAACTATGCATAATATCGGCTTGTTCCGCAAGCGGGGCTGATGATGGAATCAAACTGTATTGCTTCCTACTTACCTTTGTGCTTTGGCGACGTCGTAGCAGCTAAACCCCTGCCTGGGGCAAGCCGTCAAACGTTATGCGTCACCCTATAAGACGACAGTGCTAACATTAACCGACAGAAAAAATGAACAGAAAAACATACGAGACAGAAAACCCAACCGCACATTTAGCATTTGGTTTTGCCCGACACACGCTTTCAACGTCTTAAAACCAAAAGAGCTAAATTTTGCCACCGCACAACACCGATACGTCTAATGATTGACAGTTCAAAAATAGCAGACATATTAAACAACTCTCCAAGCGTTGACCTTCTGAAACTTCGGAACAGAGAGATTATTATTACTTTTTAGTCAATACTCTTTCTAAATCAACAAGAACAATTTCATCAGAAAAATACATAACCAACTGGCGGACTATTTAGAATCTGTTCAAGTGGAAAATTGACGAAGAGATTGAAATTACCTTTTGCTGACACTCTTATGAAATTAAAGCAAAAAAGTATGTTCAGAGCTGGACAACTAAAGGGTTTTTGACAAACTACCAAGACGAAACAGGAGAAATATATTATGAACTTTCATTACATTCAAGCAAAACACTTGGACTGGCTTTCAAGCCTAAAAAAAGAGGAATATGTGGGAGCAGAATCAAGTTCAAAAACATATTTAATCAATTAGTGAACTTGTTGAGTTTACCAATGAAGATATTGAAAAACGAATACAATTACTCGAAGACAAAAAACTGGAAATAGAACAACAACAAATACAAAGAATTAAAATCGGAGAAGATGGGTAGTATTTGTGACTTTGAAGGTTCCTCGTTTCAATCAGTTGACTAAACCCGCTAAGGAATCTTTTCTGACTTTAGTGAAGTTGAAGACAACTTCAAAGAAATAACAAAAGATATTTATCTCAAACACGCTGAGGGCAGCTTAACAAAAGCCACATTCTTGAATTTACTTTTGATGCAATTGACGAGTTGAAAATAGTCAACAAGGAAAAGTTTTTATGCTTTTTTACACTTTCATTCTAACCCCTGCATTACAAGAAGAATGGGGAAACTTGACAAAGGAATTGTATAAAACACTTGAAGAAAAGGAAATTGAGATTACGATTACTTTCTAAAAGGAATGAAGAAACATCTTCATTCTTCTGGACAAAAGGTTTCAAAGCCAACGATAAGATGGCAGAGAAGTTTGAGTAGAATAATTCGAGAAAATGTAGTGTCAAAGTCAGAGATTACAAAATATTATTCAAGACATTAAGAAGTCTTTTAATCGAATTGAGCAAGGCAAAAATAAAACCTGACATTTCCTTTGAACTTGAAATAGATGTTGACATCAATATTCCAATTTTGAGAGAAAACTAACTTTTGAGCAAAAGCGAAGAACTTACTCTATAAAACGAAACCAAAATTATAGACGAAAACATTTCACATTCAAACCATCTTAATAAATTGTTCAACCTTTCTGCAATGACAAGGAAATACTAAGGAGAAGAATAATAGAAGTCCTTAGAGACAAATCTCAAAAACAACAATAATAGCCGAGGTAATTGAGAATTATGGTGGAATAGAAAAGGACTGCCTGAACTGTTTGATATATTGGAGTAGTAAAGACTTAAGCATTCCATAAGCCCCGATAAAAACAAAGAATCGAATTTGATATTGAGAATAAAATCAATTCAAATACCTGAAATAATCTTGACCAAAATGAGTAGTTTAGAGAGAAATATAAAACTGTATTCAAAAGCAATTGTAAAATTGCTCAAAGGTTCAATTGAACGCACTTCCAATGTTTGGGATGATGTTGTGAATTATCAAACTGAAATTCAAGATTACATTAGTCAAATTGGCTTAGAACTAATCGTTAAGAAAGAAGAAGGATTTGCATTCATAAAACAGTTTGAAGACAGCAAGGCACACATTAGGGCTTGTAACAAGAAGACAAATTGGATTTGAAACATCAATTGTATTAGTTGTTTTAAGACAAACCCTTGAAGAGTTTGACAGTAACCCTCACTCAATTTCAGGTTTTTGAAAATTCATTACCAATTTGGAAATAAAAGAAGAAGTGGAATTATTCTTCCCGAAAAATTTAACAGAGTTAAATTTTTGAAAGAGTTAGATGGTTACATAAATAATATTGTGGAAGTTGGGTTATTTATCCGAAGTCAGCAAAAAAGGAAAATCGAAACGGAAATACTTAAACTAAAGAATACTTAAAGAGAAAGTAACTTTGGGACATCCTTCAAGAGCGTAACTTAAAATTACAAGAAAATTGGAGTCTATTTAGTACAAGTTCAGAAAGGCTGGATTTAGACTTCAATATATGGAAGTTTACAATTGGGGCAATTTTTCACGACAAAATATTTAGAATAAATCCACAAGGAAAATAATTCACTTTAACTGGTGCAAACGCTTCTGGAAAAGCACTTTTATTGATGCATTGCTAACCTTACTTGTTCCAGTAAAGAAAAGACCGTTTTTACAATCAATCATCAGGAGAAGAAGGGCGACAGAACCGAAGAAACTTACGTTTGCGGGCATTATGGAAATATACAACGAGAAGGAGAATTACACCACAACACAAACATTATGAGGCAAGGACAATTTGTCTCTGTTTTGTTGGCATCGTTTTCAAATACTGACCAAAAGACGATTACCTTTTTCAAGTTAGATGGTTTGTTTCTGATGGTAAATTGAATAGGCTTTTGGAATTGCATATGTTCCCTTGATATTGAAAAGATTTTAGCCAATTTGATGGTAAGGGCACCTGGAAAAAGCGACTTGATAAAACATACAATTCCAATTCTAACAAAAAGAAAGTTGAATTCTTTGATGGTCCAACTTCGTATGGAGAAAGAATATCAAATGTCTTTGGTATGCGGTCAATAAAAGGATTGAGTTTATTTAATCAAGTTGTTGGTGTGAAGGTTTTGGAAGATTTAGATGAATTCATTAGGACTAATATGCTCGAAGAGTATAAAGAGGACAACGAAAATGCAGAAGAAAAATTCATCAAACTAAAATCCAGTTTTGAAACTTTAACTGATGCAAAAACAAACATCGAAAAAGCCAAAGAACAAATTGAACAA
>JADJOH010000003.1 GCA_016713925.1 Bacteroidota bacterium | reverse complement strand
GGTCGCAACTGATGGAACAAGGCGATCCTGCATTAATTGCCGGACTCCTTTTATGCCTGATCAACGCTGGACCATCAGTCTTCATTACCGCAATGCGACAGAGCGTATCAGTGTATCGGTTGTGATGCTCTTCGTGAAGGGAGCAAAGTGCAAACCGAAAATGGGTTCCTGACGGGAATTCCTTGGCAGATTTCCTTAACGCGTGTTAAAATGCAGGATATCTCGATTATTTTGGTTTCCTGGCTTCGTTTTACAAGTTCATCACCCATAAAACGGAAAAAAGGAATGGCTCGGAAGGTAGCCTATGCCCCAAACAGAAGTACAGAGATTTTATGTCCGATATAAACAGGAAGAGAAACCGTCGGACGAATCAGTGTTATCCAAAAAAGTTCCATTGCCGGTAATTAAAAAATAATGTTAGGGTGAATGTGCAGTGGATGAATGGAAAAAACTGGGAATTTCAGGCGATGTGAATGGGTGGGGATTCGTCAATTGGAAAGCAGGCAAGAGGGGTTATGTTTATCCAGAGATACGGTATAAACCGATGGGAAAGGCATATAGTTTTTCTGGGATGGTCGGTTTTAGTACGAAAGCTATGATTCAAGGATATACACCTATGAACAGGATATGGCGGGGGCATTCAGTTTACCCGCTTACTCTGGAACGGGCTATAGGTATTACCTGATCACCCGATACAGGCTGATAGGGGATGGATATCTGGCTTAGATAAGTACATCTGTCTTTCAAATCCAACAGCATCCGGTGAAGAAATAGAAGGAAAAGATGAAATAAGCACAGATTAGGTGGCAATTCTAAGTTTCCATTAGACGAAATCAAGGATTTTAAACAAAATTTCAATTATTCTTGTTAATATTGATACGTAGGTCTTAAATTCGTAACTACACAATCCTAACAAATCCAATGAAAAAACATTTAGCGTTGACAGTGATCATGCTGTTAACACCCTTTATCCTGTCGGCCGGTACTTCAGGAAATACAGCATATAAGTTACCTGAAGGAATCACTTCTTCAGATTATATGTCACGCACCATTATTTTCAGAGTGAAACCGGAGTTCAGGTCTTTATGTACTGAGAATGCAATTCAGTCTGTATCCTTCAATAAAATGATGGCGCAGTTGGACAATCACAACTCTTAAAAATGTTTCCCGTCACCAGGCACCATTAACTACGAATGAATTAGGTCAGCCATTGGTTGATCTCTCATTCATCTATGAGATGCATTTTTCAGCGAATTTGGATTTGGTAAAGACGATTAATGCATTCCTGAAAACAGGATTATTCATGTATGCCGAACCAAAATTCGTTCCGCGCACGCAGTTCAATCCAAATGATCCACAGAATGGAGGGCAATACCATCTCACTAAAATAGATGCATATAATGCCTGGGATATTCATAAAGGAGATTCCAATACCGTGATTGGTATAACGGATACGGTACCGATATGGATCATCCTGATCTCGAGCCGAACCTCAAATACAATTATGCGGATCCTATTAATGGAATTGATGATGATAGCGATGGGTATACAGATAATTTCAATGGATGGGATCTCGGTGAAAATGATAACAATCCACAGGTGAATGCCAGTGGACATGGTTCACTGTTTTGGTTGTGCTGCAGCAGTTACCGACAATGCTACAGGAGTTTCTTCTCCCGGTTTTTATTGTCGTTATCTTCCTGTCAAGATTGCCGATGCTTCCGGTGCACTCCACCAAAGCTTATGAAGGTATCGTCTACGCTGCCGACATGGGTTGTCAAATCACAAATTGTTCATGGGGTGGCGGAGGAGGTTCCTTCGGACAAAATATTATTGACTACGCTACTTTTAATAAAAATAGTCTGGTTATAGCTGCTGCCGGTAACAATGGTAATACGCTTTATTTTATCCTGCCTCCTTTGACAATGTATTAAATATTGCTTCAACATCATCAGGTGATGGCAAATCAGGTTTTTCAAATTATGGAACTTCAGTTGACGTTTGCGCTCCGGGATCGGCTATCCTTGCAGCACAGTATGACGATAGTTATGCACCACAGTCCGGTACTTCGATGGCTTCACCTGTTGCTGCCGGTTGTGCCGCTATCATAAAATCCTATTTCCCGGCATTCAACGCCTTGCAAGTTGGTGAAAAACTCAGAGTAACTGCTGATAATATTTATGGACTTTCTGCCAATGCCAGTTACCAGAATCTTCTCGGTACCGGTCGAATTAATCTGTTGAATGCATTAACAGTGAATGGACCATCGATTCGCATGAATAATATCGTTGTTACAGATAATAATGATGATATCCTGATTGTGAATGATACCATGCGCTTAACAGGTGATATCATTAATTATCTGGATGCCACCACTAACCTCGTGGTGACTTTGACTTCTACTTCTCCTTATGTGACCATTATTGATGGAAGTACTACTGTTGGAGCGCTGGCTATGATGGCCACCACCAATAACAATGCTGATCCATTTGTTGTAAAGATAAATGCCAATGCCCCTCTGAATACCGCGATCCAATTCCGTATTCTTTTCCGGGATGGTACTTACAATGATTTTCAATTCTACAGTCAAACGGTGAATGTGGATTATCTCAACATTACGATCAATGACGTGTTTACAACGAACTCCAGTAAGGGACGCATTTGTTATAATGGAGAAGATCAAACCGAAGGTTTAGGATTTGATTATAATTCGGATGGCACGATGACTTATGAAACAGGATTCATGGTTGGTATCAATAATTCTGTTTCTGATAATGTTCGTGGCGCAACAGCCGGCTTAACTGATAGTGATTTTCAAGCTCAGGTTACGATCCAAAAAAATGATCCCGGACAATGGTCGGATTTCGATACTTATGGTACCTTCAGTGATGCCACCAATCCATCTCCCATAAATGTAGATGTGAATTATCGTTCGATGTCCTCGGACACCGACGCCATTTTCGAAGTTCCATATTTTTGAATATACCATTCACAATACTGGAGGAACAGCATTGAATAATCTATATGCTGTGTGTTCTCGGATTGGGATATTCAGACCTATGCGAATAATAAGGCTGATGAAGATATTGCGAATAAGATGGGCTATGTTTATTGTACCGATCCGGGTGGATATTATGCGGGTATTAAATTGTTAACCAATGGTGGCTTTGCACATTATGCAATTGACAATACCAGTGGAGGTGCCGGCGGGATCAATATGATTGATGGAATGACCGATGGAGAAAAGTATCAGGCACTTTCTACTTTACGTGCGACTGCCGGTGGTGCAGGTACAGGAAATGATGTTATTGATGTAGTAGGTACAGGACCTTTCACCATTACTCCCGGCGATTCAGTGGTGGTGGCATTTGCGTTGATTGCCGGTAATGAGTTGTCAGATATTCAAGGAAGTGCTCAACAAGCTCAGATAAAGTATAATTTTGTTACAGCGCTTGGAAACGCCAAATGTTTCCGGAATTTATACCGCTAACGCCTATCCGAATCCTTCTTCAGGTTTGGTATTTATTCCATTCTACCTTGAGTCAGCAGCTGCAATACAATTGGAAGTGTATGATATCCTTGGTCAAAGAGTCTCCGGTAAAAATCTTGGGACTTTAAGAACAGGTGATCATCAGGTACAGATGGATTTTACCACATTAAGTGCCGGTATTTATCATTACCGTTTGATCAGCGATAAAGGATCGGTGTCTGGTATGATTCATAAAAATTAATAAGAACATTCATCGAAAGCGTCCTTTGCTTCGTTGCAAGGGGCGCTTTTGTATTTAGATGGATTTATAATTGGTATATTTGGATTAATTATTCAGAGGAAATCAGAATCGTGAAACTATTGTACTTTTATGATTGTTCACATCATATATTAATTTCGTATTAGCAATAAATTAAAAAAAACAGGTACTTCCGGCAGTTATGATTCCAAAACTATTTGATTTTGCTATTGTGGGAACAGGGGCAGCAGGATTGCAGTTGGCATTGTCGATGCTGGAAGATTCTTTTTTTCAGGATAAACAAGTGTTGCTCATCGACAAGGAAGAAAAAGTAAGTAACGATCATACCTGGTGCTATTGGGAGAAGGGTAGTGGGCGATATGATCATTTGCTTTACAAAAGCTGGGAGAGAGGTTTGTTTTTGAGCAGCACAGCTCAAATTGAGTTGAATTTAAAAACCTTATAGGTATAAGATGCTTCGTTCAGGCGATTTTTTATGCTTATGCAAAGCAGAAAATTGAATCAGCTTCAAATTTTACCAGGATCCAGGCTGAAGTGTTGCATCTAAAGGAAGGAGAAAATGTACAAGTAGAGACCGGTATAGGTGTCTTTTCTGCCAGACATGTTTTTGACAGTCGGATAGATCCGGCGTTTGCGACAGATAAAAAGTCAACAAAGATTCTGCAGCATTTTAAAGGATGGATGATAGAGAGCGAAGCACCGGTCTTTCATCCTGAACAATTTGTAATGATGGATTACAGGCTGCGAAAAGCGGGAACCAGCAGTTTCATTTATGTGCTACCATCCACTCCTCACCGGGCCTTAGTGGAGTTCACATTGTTTACTCCGGATTTAATCAGAGAAGAAGAGTATGATGAAATTTTGAAGAAGTATATGTCTGCCATTCCGGGCATCGGAAAATATACCATTACAGAAACGGAGATGGGTATTATTCCCATGAGTGATTTTCCATTTCACGAACAGCATACGCAAAGGATTACAAAGATCGGCACTGCCGGAGGGTGGGTGAAGCCTTCTTCGGGTTATTCTTTCTACAATGGTAAGAAGTATGCTGAACGCATGGTAGCTGCCATCAAGAGTGGCCAATCGCCATCGTTTACCTTAACGAAACCCCGATTCCGGTTTTATGATCGTATTTTTCTCGATGTTTTGTTTCATCAGAATGAAAGAGGTGAGGAGATATTTACATCGATGTACAGCAAGAATAAAGTGACGGATATCTTCCGTTTTCTGGATGAAGAAACCTCTTTGTGGGAAGAATTACGAATTATCAATCGGTTTCCGCATGCGCCTTTTCTTCGGGCAGTAATAAACAGGTATTTGCGGTTGTAAGGACATGGTTTAAAGATAAGATACTATTTCCTTAGCAAACATTTTACAGTTGGAATCATATCCTGGGAAGGATGAGTTTAAACCCTTAATGAAATCTATTTCTGAAATACTCAAGGTTATTTACTATTTCCGGTGTAGGGTAATTCGACCTTTTTCTTTTTTTGCACGAATAGAATTGTAAAGACAATTCCAACGATAAGAAATAATGGCCAGATATTGATGGCCAATAACACCACTTCCTGAATCAATTGGAGTCCATTGGAAAAGAATAAGCTGCACGGGAGAAAAAGGTTAGTCCGGGTGAATCAATAATTGATACGACTTCGTATAGGCTAATCGTTAGTGTAGCATAAGCCACCCTGTTGTCGAAGTATTTTAGCTTTCCCTGCATGGACTCGATCTCGCCCCTGACAATTCCCAGTTGCTGTTCTACTTCCAGCATTTCACTGATTTTCCCTGTTCGTTGCAGGAGTTGTAAATAGCGCTTTTCCATTTCCAGCTTTGCTTTCAGTCTGGCTTCAATATCCATGTATTCCATTCCGATATCTTCACTGCTGAGATCTTTAGTATCGATGAACTTCGCTTTACTGCTGATGTCGGTTATCAAAGCTTCCATAAACTGTCCCGGAACCCGGATCACTAGTGTACTTTCATGATTTCCGGACTGACGATTTTCATTTTCATTGGCGATGTAGGCTTTGTATTTCTGCAGGATGGTGGAAAGATAGTTTCGAGCCGATGACAATGAATCTACCTGAAGCCGGAGAGTAGCCTGCTGGATAATCTTCTGCGCACCTGTATATAAGGAGCTGTCCGCGCTATTACCTGTACTTGAAATGTACGTTTCAGATGCTGGTGCAGATTCAGAAGCAATGCTACCAGATTTTTCTGTTTTACTTCCACAGGAAGTGATCAGAAGAGCAAGGCTCATATAAACCGAACCTGGATAACACGTTAGCATTGGCAGGTGCAATAGGGAATCCCGAAAAAAATCTTCGATGTATTCATATTGCCGGGACCAACGGCAAAGGAAGCACTTCCCATATGCTGGCTTCGGTACTTCAGGAGGCGGGTTTCAGAACCGGACTTTATACTTCTCCACATCTCAAGGATTTCAGAGAGCGTATCCGTGTAAACGGTGAAATGGTTAGCGAGGAATGGGTAGCAAACTTTGTCACAAGAAATAAAAAAATATTCGATGAAATCAGTCCTTCTTTTTTGAGATGAGCACCATCATGGCCTTTTACTATTTCCAACAGATGCGTACAGATATTGCCGTTATAGAAACCGGATTGGGTGGCAGACTGGACTCCACCAATATTATCACACCCTTCATTTCCGTTATCACGAATATTGGTATGGATCATATGAATCTGCTGGGAGACACACTTGAAAAAATTGCAGGCGAAAAGGCAGGTATCATTAAAAGAGGAGTGCCTGTGGTGATTGGGGAATCCAATATCGAAACCAATTTTGTCTTTAACCAACAAGCATCAAAGGTAAATTCTCCTATTCATTTTGCCAATGATCATTTCAGTTTAGAGGTAATAAAACATGATTTACTCGCCGAAAAAGTACATGTCAACGTCTTCAAAGACGGACAGCTGTATTTAGAAGGGCTCTCCTGCGACCTCACCGGAAAATATCAATTAAAAAACATTCTTACTGTTCTTCAATCACTGGACCTGATCAGGGAAGAACTACATATAACGGATGAGCATATCCGAAAAGGGCTGGCTGATGTGAAAGGAAATACGGGACTGAAAGGGCGCTGGCAGATACTTTCACGCCAACCCTTGCTCATTTGCGATACCGGCCATAACGAAGACGGCTGGAAGGAAGTGCTGGAAATGATTGAAAGTCTATCTTATCAACGCTTACATTTTGTTCTCGGGGTCGTTGAAGACAAGGACCTCAGTAAATGCTAGAGCAGTTACCTGTTGATGCTACCTATTATTTTTGCAAGGCGGATATTCCGAGAGGATTAAATGTCGAGGTTTTGCGAGAGATGGCAGAACGTTCCGGGTTGAAAGGTTTGACCTATTCGAGTGTCAATGCTGCACTTAGCGCTGCAAAAAATGAAGCATCAAATAAGGATTTGATCTTTGTTGGTGGAAGTACTTTCACTGTAGCAGAAGTGGTTTAAGAATCCCCTCAACGTTGTTTTTGTACAATTACACGGGCAACCCTCATATTATTTTGCGAACGCCATCTGCACTGATAAATTCCCGACTCAGACAATTGAATCATACAGGCATCACGCTCAGCTTTCAAAATTTCAAATTTAACGGCACTCCCTTTCAAATCAGTAACGATGAGATCAGAAATGTCTACATCCTTAATGACAATAAGGCCATCGTTGCTCGGGTTCGGGTAAATGAACGCAGATTCATTTCCATTTATATCATTTATTCCCACTGACAAAGGAACAGCCACACAAAACGTATCCACACAACCGGAAGCATCGGTCAGAAAAACGCAGCAGGCCCCGGCGCAGAGGCTATCCACATTCGCGGTAATTGAACCGGCACCATTCCCGCAGCTATCCCAGGAATACGTATAGGGGGCACCGTTACCACCGGCAGGGTTTAAAGAAACGGAGCCATTACAGATACCATTATCCGCAGTAATTGAGAAAGTCCCAGCCAATGCATTGGGTGCAACAATCGAAACGGACTGACCGGTGCTGAGTCCGGTGGAATCTGTTACGGTTACAAAATAAATTCCCGCACAAAGGCTATCATAATCCGCTGTTGATGGACCATTACTCCATTGAAAAGTATAAGGTGGAAATCCACCTGAAGGTACTACTGTTGCAGAACCATCACAAACACCGAAACAGGAGGCATTCACCGAGCTGACTGCAATTGAAATTGCCGGTTGCGGAGAAGCACAACAATTACCAGAATTCGATATTAAAACCTGACTGGTATAGCATCCATATTGTAAGATGCATAAACAGAACCACCGGAAAATGCCTGCAGGAAATAATCCTCCACCTGATCCACCGTATTGCATCCACCCTGACTGGTCAGCGTATCGCAATCATAAGCGCAAATAATAGATGAATTACCATTGGGATTTGATGTAGGGGCCGGAGGAGCGAAAGAAATACTGGTTTGCACGGTTCCGGGAACACCGGTAATTACAGTAGTTGGGATTGTTAGGGAACAATTATTATTATTCTGACTATTGTAACCGGCATAGCGCACTTCCGACACATTTCCGGAGAAGGCACCCGAAATATTGATAGCGATAGCTTCGTAGCTCACCACACCTATTTTAAGATTGGGGATATTTACATCCACCACGATATTGAGTGTACCCCCATCATAGTTGGAAACGATAAAAATATTTCCCGCCGGATTACAAATGGTTTGAGCGGAAGCTAACGGATTGAATACAACATTGAGCAATAAGTAAACAGCGTATCGACGAACCAATTTCATTAGACAGGAGGTGCTTTTCATGATTTTTTAAGCTTTATGGAGCCAAAATAACGATAATAAACCAAAAAACAAATTCTCTAGCAGTTGATAATCAATAATTAACATACATTTTCCATATTTATTTGGGTGATATCCCGTACATACCTATTTTTGCAGTCCCAATTAACAAAGGGAGCATAGCTCAGCTGGTTCAGAGCATCTGCCTTACAAGCAGAGGGTCACTGGTTCGAACCCTGTTGCTCCCACTTCAATTTCAAAGGGTTACTGTCGAAAATGGCAGTAACCCTTTTTCGTTTCCACAAAACTTGCATAAGTATAAAGTGCAACTCCCTCTTCTAAATGTTAAAGTTTACATCCCATAACCACTTACCTAATTTTGTTTAATTGGTTATTTCAGATACACTATTGATTCCTTAAAATAATAAAATATACATGATTTAATATACCTTTGATTAATCACTAAAGTCATTTTTAAATGCGAAATATTCTGTTTCTTATAATGCTTTATTGCTCCCTTTCAGCGTGGAGTCAAATAAATCTTGTGCCTAATCCAAGTTTTGAGGATACAATTTCTTGTCCAATATTCCTAGATCAAATGGTTGCATGTGCTAATTGGAGTTCATATAGAGGTTCACCAGACTACTTTAATTCTTGTGGCGGACTTGGGTTGAGTGTTCCAAATGTAACTTTTGGATATCAATTTGCTCATTCAGGTGGAGCTTTTGTTGGAGCAATAACTTATCACAAAAATAATACAGCTGCAGGAGGAAATGCCCGAGAATTTGTTGGTGTCAACTTGAGTACTCCTTTACAAGTAGGCTTTAAATATTATTTTTCGTTTTATGCAGTACTAGCAGAAACTTATACTGGATTTGCAAGTAACAACTTAGGATTGAGATTTTTTTCTATTCCCTTTTCAGTGAACCATCCTGCTCCAATTGATAATTTTTCACATTTGCATGTCGATTCGATCTTAAGCGATTCTATATATTGGCATAAAATAAGTGGGTCATTCGTTGCAGATTCAAATTACCAGTATGTTTCAATTGGAAATTTTTATGATTACTCAAATACTGATTCATTAGCAATTAATACTTATTCCCCTGCATATTATTTTATTGACGATATCTGTGTCAGCACCGATTCACTATACAATGCAACATGGACAAGCTTACAAAATATCGAACCCAACGAAGTACAAATCTTTCCAAACCCTGTGCAAGATTATTTTCGATTTCAATCAATTCATAAAATAGAAGAAATTATCATTTATGACAGTAGAGGGAGATTTATAATAAGCGAGTTGGTTAATTCAACCGAGGGAAGAATTTACTTGGGTTCAATTTCAGATGGAATTTATATTGCATTATTTAAAAAGGAAAAATCCATTTCATTGCATAAATTCTTGAAGTTTTAAAATGAAAAAGAAGGACATAACTTTAAAATAACAAGAGCCAATGGTCACAGATCTAGTCCCGTCTCTGCTTTTTCTGACGACATGACAAGCTCTGTTGCTCCCATAAACAAGCCGCTCATTCTAGTGGTTTGTAATTTTAATTCATGTTTTTATTTCAACATCCTTTACTCTCTATCATTTGAGAAGTTTTACATCAGACATTAATCCCTTGATGTAAATGACCTATAGAAAAAGCATCTAACACTTCACGTTCGATTTACAGGCAGAGCCAAAGACTGGGAGGTATTTTATTCTAAACTTTCAAATCGAAAAATTTTCCCCCAAGCCCATCCCTTACCTCAAAATAAAATTGAAAGTAATACTTCCCTTTTGCTCTTCTACTCCTTTTGCACTCGGACTAAATTTTGCTTTCATGGCTGCCTCTTTCGATTTGCGGACAAGGGTGCCGTTAGTGATCGTGCTTCCGCGCGCTGGTCCTTCTGCCCTGAGAACATTGCCGTTTTTATCGACGATAATTTCAATAACAATCTTTCCTGCTCCTGTGAACGATCTTCCAGTCGCGGCATACTGCGCATATTTCTTCCCGTTAAATCGAAACCACCTCTGGCCCGGACCGGTTCCGCCACCGCTTCCGCCACCACTTCCTCCATCAGAGCCCGGACCCGTACCATCTCCAATTCCTCCTCCATCACCTGTTCCTTCTCCACCCGTACCCTTGCCGGACTGTGTTCCCGTAGGAGCGCCACCGGTACCTTTTTTACCGGGATATAAACTTCGCGGATCTGCTTTTCGTTCTTCTACTTTCGCCAGCTCCGGTTGTTTGATAACAGGAGTAGACGTATTCTTCTTCACTTCTTTCTTCACAATTTTCTCTTCCTTCTTCTCTGTTTTTTTCTTGTCCGGCTGTTCGACACTTACTGTTTCTTCAATATCGGATGTCAGCAATTCATCTTCTTCCTCTTTTGTTAAAGCCTGTTCAGACGAGGAGGGTGTTGGAACCGGCGGAACATCATTAAATTCAAGTTCACCAAATTCCACGAAGCTGCCACCGCCACCTCCGCCTGCCAACCCTTCTTCCCAGGGTGGAATAGGAGAGGAAATATAAAACAACATCAGCAAAGCAAGAATAGCCGCATGAATCAGCACGGTTAAAGCAAGCGAACGGTATTGATACGATTTCATTACTGCTGCTGTTGTTTGGTGAGATTAGTAGCGGCCACCATTTTTATTTTATTCTTGTTGCCAATGTCAAGTAGGAAAACTACTTCTTGCCAGGGCACTGTTTTATCTACTTTCAGTAAGGCGGTAGGATCAACCTGACCTGCTACGGCTGCCATCACGGCTGCTTCAACACCCTCTCGCGGAACAATATCTTTGTTTACCACAAATTGCAAGTCAGGTGTCACTGCTATTACGATAGGGTGCTTCATACTTTGAATGCCGGTCTTTGAATTCGGAAGCAGCAACTTCAACACCGAAGGAGTGGCGAGCGTAGAGGTAATCAGGAAGAAGAGCAGCAGGAAGAACATAATATCATTCAGCGAATGACTATATACTTCTGAAGCGGCTTTTTGTCGTCGGCGCAGGTTCATGGCTTAACAGGTTCTTCGAGGAGGTCAATAAATTGAACGGCATTAATCTCCATCTTATTGATAACACGATCCACACGTTGTACCAGATAATGATAACAAGAGTAGGCGATCATTCCCACCAGCAGACCCGATGCAGAGGAGATCATCTTTACATACAATCCACCGGAAATAGTGTCAATCTCCAGACTGTTTTGCAACGAGATCTGATAGAAAATTTTGATTACTCCGAAGATGGTTCCAAGAAAACCAAACATCGGAGCTATACCGGCTATTGTTCCGAGGAAGCCAAGATTTTTTTCCATCGTGAAGACCTCCAGTTTCCCTTGATTCTCTATCGCGGATTCAATTTCGCGAATGGGTTTTCCTAAACGCGCCAATCCTTTGTCGATCATCCGTGCTATCGGGTTATCTGTTGCTTTGCAGAGGCTACGTGCCGCCTGAACATTTCCCTGATGCACCTGATCGCGGATCTGATTCATAAAATTTTGATCAAGTCGACTGAACTTCAGTATGACAAATAATCTTTCGAAGAAAATGTAAATGGCGAGTATGCTCAATATCCCGATCGGAATGAGAATGGGACCTCCCTTAACGGCCATTTCAAAAAATGACATACTTTGCTCAACAGGAGCACTTGTAAGCGGAGCAGTGGCAGTTGCGGCAGAATCAGCCAGAGTGCCTGCCCCCTGGGTAATCTGAAGTAGTAATGACATAGGATAGTGGAATTAGCTAAGATTAAGAATGTGTAAAGGTAGAATTCCGCTATCTGGGGCTTTTTTTAAGGTGGATGCAATTGCTAACACAACACTGTTAACAAGGATTCAAGGATAAACGTGCCCGGCTTTTAGATTATTGTTTAAGTCCCGGAGCCCGATTTACTTGCTGATCACCTCTTTAAAGGAGTACTTTGTTATTTAAGGGCTCTTACCGGGTGGCTATAACTTCAATAGCATCGAAGCAGTGAAGGGTGATTGAAGGGAGAAAGTATATCAATAAATCAATTGTACATCTTTAACTTCGCTTAAATTAATTCCAATGAAAAAATTATATCAATTATTGTCATCTTGCAGTTTCTAGCTAACTTTTCTGTGCAGGCGCAATCATGTCATAGTGCCACCGGTTTTAAAAACGGCCCCGGTTTCGCGAATTGGGTGCATTGTACCGATGATCATCAGGTGGTGCTTGGCGGAATTTATACCAACCCCTATTTTGCCATGGATGGGGATACCGTCTTTTCACCGCCCGGTGCTGCATTGACAACCTGGGTGGCGTTCCTCGACTCGTCATTTCAATTGATACGATTGATGAATGGAATTAGTCTCCAAAATAGCGGAGGCTCTTTCACAACCACAACCATTTTTGATATGGTGGTGGATGCACAAAAAAATATTTATTATACCGGAAGGCATTCGGATGATACATTGGTAGTGGGCATGGATACCGTGTACAGCGATAATTATGCGGAAGGTTTTTTAGTGAGATATGATTCGATGGGTACCGGCACACTTTTAAAAGGTTTTGGTTCAAGAAATATCGGTTCAACATTTACTTTCGATGATCATGGTCGGGCCATTGCAGTCGATGCATCCGGAAATATCTATGTGACGGGAACTTTTGAAGGGAGTAGGTTCATCGTGAATACGGATTCGGTGGACAATGGCGTGTATGTAGGTTTGAACAGCTATGCGCAAGCTTTTACTTTTTCATTGAACCCGCAAGGACAAACGCGATGGCTGAAGGCCTGCGGAACACCTACGCAGGATGAAAGTCCCATCGGTATTGCAGTAGATTTGAACGGCAATGTTGCTATCACCGGCCAAACGAGTGCAGATAATCAGGTCTTCACGTTTGGATCGTTCACTCATTTATACAAGGATGTTCAGTTCAGTTATCAGGGATTTGTGGCACAGTATGACAGTGTCGGAAATGAACGATGGCTCTATCCGCTGGAAGCCTATTATGGAGGTGGACCGGATATCGCCGGCTATGATGTAGCCATGGATGAAAATGGAAATACCTATGCGATGGGAGTCGTGAACGCCTGGGGGATTTTTAACGGAGATACAATTGAAACACCAAATTATACGAGTTCCTTTCTGGTTAAAATCAATCCGGCAGGACAAGCTTCCTTTGTTCGTTTGGGGAACATCGATACATTTTATCCTTTTCCCGGTCATATCACTTATCGCGAAGGAAAAGTCGTTACTATCGGTCAGGCCTATGCGAATCAGGTGACGTTTGATCATCTCGGATCAGTGGGTTCGACACATACTTTTGTTGCTGTATATGATACTATGGGCGTAATTCAATGGTTACGCGGTGGGATAAGCAATACGGGAGGCGGAGGTGATATTTATTTCTACGGCGTTGCTGTAGATCCTCTCGGAAGAGTGCATGTGTCGGGAGGGGCAGGAGATGGAACGGTGACGGTTTATCCTTATGTGTTCAACGCACCTTCTACAGGAGCTTACGTTTTATTCCGATTTGATTCCATTCCGGATAATGGTTTTACGATGAATGTGAATGTGAACGGGAGCGATACAGTAGCTTGCGGTTCGTTTGTGCAGTTGCAGGGAATCGCCAATCCTTCCGGGAGTTTAGTCAAATTTACCTGTGGGCAGATAACGACACCATTGCTCTTCCCAATTTTGTAGGACCTAACCTTAACGCCACTCCGAGAATGACAACTACCTATATCGCCTCTGCCGTTTACAATGGATGTGTGGTGCTGGATACGGTGGTACTCTATGTCACCAATTTGCCGCTGAATATTGGAACTGATACCATTGTTTGTTCCGGAGATTTAATTCAATTGAATGCAACATCCTATCCCGGAGCGCAATATTCCTGGACGCCCGCCAGTGGATTAGACAACGATAGTATTCCTGATCCTGTTTTTACGGGATTACAAACGGTGCAGTTTATATGTCAGTTGAATGTGAGTGGATGTATCAGTACGGATTCAATTCTGCTGCAAGTGATACCGCCGGCACAAGCGGGGTTTTCACTTTCAACCAATCAACTCACAGTAAATTTCGGCAATACTTCTTCCGGTTATACCTCCTTCCTCTGGAATTTCGGAGATGGAAACCTCGACTCCATCAATACGAATCCAACGCATAGCTATGCCAACGATAGTGTTTGGACTATTTGTCTGGTGGTGCGCAACGATTGTTTTACAGATACCATATGCCAGGTCGTTGATTTAACAGGTGTAGGAGTAGGGGAGATGAGCAACTCCGGACCACTTCTTATCGGCAACACATCAACGGAATGGATCATCTACCAACAGGAGGATAAGAACTATGATCGCTACGAACTCATCGATATGCAGGGAAAGAAAATTGTAGCTGCTGAAATAGTAAACACCACCACCCTCATATCCAAAGAAAACCTCAGCCCGGGCATCTATCAACTTATTTGCACCGGTCCTCAAACACCGGTATTCAGACTAAAAATAATAAAATAGAAAGATATTTTCTTCGATACTCAATTAGTTTTTTCAACAGAAATTACCGAGGCTTCTTGATTTAAGGTGTCTCGCAGCTCCCAATAGCTATCGGGAGCTGAGTCGCAAAGAATTTTACGAGAGGCGCTGTAAACTATATTCTAGTGTTTAGTATTATCATGCCCTCAAAAAAAGCAAGGAGCCAGCAGCAAGAAGCTAGCAGCAGCAGGCCGGTAGCCGGTAGCTCGCAGCCGGAAGCAAAGTAGTTAATCCTCAAACCACTTCGCATACATCACATAATTATTCGCAATCCCTTCAATCAACTGCTTCGTCTGTTCCGCATTAATGCTCTTTACTTTCTTCGCAGGGACTCCGGCATAAATACACCCCTCTTCCACAATCGTATTTTCCAGGACCACCGCCCCTGCGGCAATGATAGAATTGGAATGAACAACAGCATGATCCATCACAATCGCGCCCATTCCTACCAATACATTATCATGTAAAGTGCAACCATGCACAAGAGCATTGTGTCCGATGGAAACATTATTACCGATCACCGTTTTCGCTTTTTGATAGGTGCAGTGTATTATCGCTCTATCCTGAATATTCACTTTATTGCCGATTGAAATCGTATTGACATCACCCCTCACCACGGCATTAAACCAAACGCTGCAATTATCTCCCATAGTAACTTGTCCGACAACCGTTGCATTTTCAGCAAGGAAGCAGTCGTTGCCGAAGGAGGGATGAATACCGTGTACGGGTTTGATGAGTGCCATAAATTTTTATTTTCTGTTTTTTTTCTAGGGTTTCCTGGAGTTTAGCTTTTCGGCAGTGATTTCTATTTGTTTTACAAAATGTTTTTCTGCTTCGCTCATTTACATGCTCATTTCTGTGCTCACATCACGCCTCCTGCATCTTTCTGTAAGCTACATACTCTGCTTTCGTAATCGCATGCTGTACGGTTTCTTCACCGAGGGCATCGGAGAATTTTTCGAACTTGAGTCCGCATTTTTTCGAGGACCCGTACCGAGGCGAGGTTGGCCACTGCTGATCGTCCGATGATGCGCGCCAGCTTGAGCGTGTTAAAGCCATAGTCAATGCTGGCGCAAGCGGTTTCAGACGCGTAACCTTTTCCCCAGTACTTGCGGAAAAAACGATAGCCGATATCAACTTCCTGTTCGTCTACAAGAAATTTTAATCCGCACCAGCCGAGGATAACTCCGTCTTCTTTTCTTTCCACTACCCATCTTCCCATTCCGTATTTCCGGTATACGTCGTAGTTCTTTAAAAAAGTGGTGGCCTCTTCTACACTTTTGAAGGGCTCATCACCTGTGTATTTTAAAACATCGGGATCCAGATTCAATTCATAGAATACGGATCCATCTTCAGGCTGCATCTCTCGCATCCTGCATCGTGTGGTTTCGAAGAGGTAGTTCATGTTACTGTCGGTTAAAACGGTTAGACTCATTGAAGCTATAATCACTGTTGGTGATGCGTATGGTATAAATGCCCCGGCTAAGTTTATCTGCAGGTAAGGTCAGATAAATGATGCCTTCCGCGGCAAGAAAAACAGATTGTTCAACTAATTTCCCGTCAGCACTGAAGATCTCCATCCGAAAGGGTTCTTCACGGTTGTGGCTTACCGAAATGATGCTGTTTTCATTTCCTCCCGGATTGGGGTAGATGCTGACACCGGACGCAGGGGATTCGGGATCAACTCTCATGATTTGCGAAAATTGTGAAAGCCCGGCATTGTCAAAAATATTTAAACGATAGTAAGTGCTGGTGTCGAGTGTTTGAGGATCGGTCCAGGTATAATTGGCGATTTGACCCAGGTTGCCCGTAGGATTTACATTTCCTGCTGTAGTAAAGAGCAAGGTGTTGGTGGATTTTTCGATATCGAACCGGTCGAGGTTAAATTCATTGGCCGTTGACCATTTTAACAAAGCTTGATTCCCTATGCGCTGTGCAGTAAAACTCAGCAGCTCAAACGCCGGTGGATTTCCACTACGTGTGTACCAGATGGGCGCTGTCCATATTTTATCCCCATCGGCCTCTGTGATCTCAGCAAAATAATAGAATGTTTGTCCGGGAATGATTGAATTTATAAACTGCAGTGAGTCAGAGCCCGGCCCCTGCATGGAAACGATGGAGGAGGCCATGAGCCCGCTTCCCGGAACTCCCACCCATATCCGCAGCCAGGTAATGGACTCTCCATCGGCATCAGAAACATATAATTTGATTTCAGGATTGTCCGGTCCGGAACAAATACTTCCCATGCCAAATCCATTGATCGAAAATTCGACACGTGCATTCCAGTCATCAGAAGCGTAAAAACTTCTTCTTTTAAACGCAGATAACAGACTCTCACGGTTAAGGCTATCCGTAATGACAACGGTTCTTCCGGGATGTGTCCGTCCAAAGACTATGTAATGATTGTCATGGTCGATTCCGGGTGCCACATGGTACCCTTTTTTAAGAAGATCGAGATAGCGATCAAAGTAATTGTAGGAGGGAAGGCTGCTATATGTAGTGTCTGTCGAGAATGCAGGACCGTTTCTTAGTGCAAGTCCAACGATAGCGGAATCCAGGTTGCGTTATAAGGCACTTGCAGTAAATTGCCAAAATCTGTATCTTCCATATGCGCCAGATAAGCGAAAGCTGAGTTGCCGCGTTGCGCTACTAAGTCAAATAATCCACCATTATCCGACTGTCCGTTAAAGATATCATAGTTGCGGTTATCCCATCCAATCAAACTATCAATCCCATGCACAATAACATGACCACCGGTGCTGATCACGCCCCATTCCATTCCATAGAAACTGGTAAACACATTATCCTGATTCACAGAATCGGCCTCTAATACACCTTTATGATAATCGGCTATAGCCATGCCGGCACCACTATGATTATGATCAGAGATTCCCCAGTAATTTACATTCAAAGTGTTTTGTTGGATATATTCAAAGCAGGATTTGACATCGTGATAGTCGGGATCGTTGCCCATATTTCCATCCGAGTACTCAGAGTGCGAATGCAGGCTTCCGTACCAATAGGAGGATTGGGCATTTATTTTAATGAAAAAACGATCATGGCAATAAAACCGCCGGTAACCTTAAAGCGGCGGTGAAATGCCGTTGATAACTTAGGGTTTTGGTCGGTGTCATAGTTGGGAAATGCTGAGGAACAATCGCTTAACGCAAATTGTCAGATTCAAATATATTAAATTACCGGTTGAATTCATTGATAGTTAACAAACTCTATCAAAATTACGATCAATTTTTTAATAAATCTCCGTAGCTTCTTTACTTTTGCCAAACATTTTTGTAGTTTAACCAACTGAAATATGACATTCCCTGGATCCCTATCAAGCATGAAAGAAGTTGTTTATAGCCTCTTAACATGTATTTTCTGCTCGTTAATTTTTTCGGCAGCACCTGTAAGGGCCCAGGATAGTATTCGAAGGCCTGCACAAATAAAGACAGTACCTGTGAAAATATCGCTCCTGCATTCGACCGCAGAGCACTCTTGATTGATAGTCTGGGTGCGATGATAGTGAGATGGGATCGCGAGAAGATTCGCTTTATCGTGCTTTAAGTGCGCAAAATGAAAAGATATCAGATGCCAACACAGAGATCGAAGCATTGAAAGCCGGTAATGCAGAATTAAAATTACAGTTGGAAGATGCGCAAGGTGATAACCTTCAATCGTCACATACCAATTCTATTCTTTTATCTTTAACATTGGTGTAGGTATTTTTCTGCTCATCGGTCTTATCTGGATGTTCATGCGAAAAAAGGAGATGCTGAATCGGATGAACAACCGGCTCGCAATGATCGTCGAAAAGTTTCCAATGGTGAAGATAATTTCGATCACAAGTTGGATAGAATTCAAAAGCTCGGCAATCTGCGTGATAAGGGATTATTGACAGACGATGAGTTCAATTTGCAAAAGAGACAGATTCTCGGAGAATAATATAAAGAAACAGTAGTATGCGCAGCATCAGCTCACAGTTCAGAAAGGTAACTCCGGTTTTATTGATTTCATGGTTACTGACTACTCTTGCCCTGCTGCTTGCGATTTTTATCAGTACTGCCAAAGATATCTCGTTAGATTCTTTTTACAGGACCCGAATGCTCAATTTTTTTGCTCCGTTTTATATCGGCTTCTTCTCCAATGTCGGAATTATGATTTGGAGTGCTGCAGTGACCATTTGCTTTTATGGCATGGCGAATAGATGGAAATGTAAGTGCAAAACACAACAGTTTCTCCTCTTCAGCGGAATCATTACTTTATTGATACCTGATGATTTGTTCCAGTTGCATGAACTCGTGTTTCCACTTATTTTAATATTTCAGATAATATGATTTATCTGACTTATCTGAATATCTACCTGATTTATTTTATTCGCTTCAGAAGGCAGTTATTGAATTCTGATTTTATTGCTCTTGTTCTCGCTTTTTTTTCTTCCTCGGTCTTTCCACTATCATTGATATTTTTACCCTTGCCTATTTCGAAGGATACATTTTTAGAAGATGCCATGAAGCTGTTGGGAACTGTTTCCTGGTTGATTTATTTACACGTACAGCGAATGAATTGCTTGAAGTGAAAAACATCAGCTTGATTTCGACAGCATAACATCCGGGAAATTTTAAATGTTTATTTTTTTGCGTTGTGAACGATTTCACTAAAGAAATGTGTTCGCTTTTTGAGGTCAGGTGAACTTCGATTCGCGAATTGTTGAGTACTTACTGAAACATCTCCATGCCCTTATCGTATACTTTTTGATTTTTTAAACAATCAGAAATTAGTATGGAAAGAGCTAAAACTAAAGTTAAAAGGTTGAAAATCAAACAACAACAAAGGACAAAACTCGTGCAACGTTATCTGATTGCAGGAGGTATTTTCTGTTTTTGCCTTTGTTGCAGGATTGATTTATTGGAATTTGAGAGTCACCACCACCGCTGTTGCCGGAATCAGTTATACCTGGAATGGCTCTTCTGATAGTTTATGGTCCAACCAAACAACTGACGCCTTCGGGATTGCCTACAATTAATGATCAAATCACGATCCCTTCCTCCTGAGCAGATATCCTGTTTTAGACAATGCCGTAAATACATCAGATATAACAATTAATTCCGGTTCACAGTTAGATATGAATGGATTTTCATTGACATTAGCAGGTAGTTTTGTGATGAATACGACTTCCACTTTAGAACTAAGAGGAGGAAACCTGGTTGTTAATGGAAACGCAACGTTCAACGTAGGCACTATTTGCCACTTCAACCGGTACAGGCAACATGGTGACCAATGGCAGTTCCACCGTATTCGGAAGCGGTTCAGCCGGACCGACTATTCATACGGATATTGAAGTGAATTCAGAAATTGTGACTGTAAGAAATACCACATTTAATGGGATCACCCGGTTGATTAAAAACAGGTGCAAGCAATGATGTTGCTTCAGGGAATAATACTTTCAATGATTCCACTTTATTACCAATTCAGGAACGGGGTACTTGATTTTTTCGAATTCCACCCGCGATATTTATAATGCTCCTTTAACTTTAAATAGCACGGGTGCCGGGAGTCTTCTACATCGCCTATAATGGAACAAATACACAGTTTAATGAGAATCTGATTTTTAACAGTACGGGGAGGAATTAGAATTGAGGAAGCAATGGTACGTCCATACCGGTAGCAGATAAACAATTAATTATTGGCAATACTGGGTTTTCCAAGAACACTTCAATTATCACGTATGTCCATAGCCGGTAGTTCAGATCAGTCACTTACATTAAACGGAAGTGTGTTTTAACATTGGGACCTGCAAATCATTTTCCATCTGATTTTATAGCGGTAAGTCCTCGGCGTTAGTCTGAACGGGTTGTGTTTAATGGCGATGTAAATATCACTAAGAACGAGCTAACACGCACGGTTCAGGGAATAATACCTACTATGGTACCACCGTGATAACCAACGAGGGAACAGGATTCATGTCTTTTTTCCCCAATTCTACCCGAGATATTTTCAATGGAGAAGTGACATTTAACAGTATTGGTACCGGAGTCCTTTATGTCGCACATACCGGTGTCAATACCAGTTCAATGATCATGTGAATGGAGAGTAATTTCTGGTGGTAGCATCTGTTTGGTAATGCTGCAGGTACTTCCAATGCTGGCAGCGGGTAAATCCATCAGAGTAGGGGGGGATTGAAAGCGAAGCTTATAATTGGGCGGTATTTTTCCGGCCGGAAACTTTGATTTGGGTTTGGTAATGTGTGGTTACGCTTACACTAGACCTTCTACCTTTGCAGATGATGTAACTGCGGGTAACAAGTGGTGGAACGTGTTTATCCGGTTTGTACTTCAACGGGAAGTTACTACAGTAAAGACAGGAAGCTCGAATGATAATGGCAGTGGCAATACTACCTACAATGATTCCGTACACGGATTAACAATGGCACAGGCTATATGGTCATGTCGAATAGTACAAGAGATATTAATGCTCCGTCTACTTTTAGCAGTAATGGTACAGGTACCATTTATGTGGCGCATAAGGGTACGAATACACTCTTTAACGAAAAAATGTTTTCCTCAACAGCTCAGGTGGTGGAGGTGGAGCTCGAATCGTGCACAGGCAATGGAACGGCTATTTGGCAGATGGGAAATCCGTATTAGCAGGGAATGCAGGTTTTGTGAGCGGAGATCTGATGTGTTAGGGGTGCTGTAACCATGTCAGCAACAATTCTCAAATTGACTTTCACTGGACCAAATGCTACTGTAACCATTGGTCCGGCAGCGCCGATGGCTTGTCCTTTAAATGGAAGCCGGAGGAGTGTGTATGAACGGTCGCATTCGGTGGAAAAGTAGCTTGTTAAAACAGGGGCAGGAAATAATACCGAAACGGAAATAACGTTTTTAGCGATTCTCTTCTATCGTGAATAATGGTACGGGCTATAAGTTTTTTTCTAATTCAGTGAGAGATATTTATAATGGAGTTCTTTCAGCAACGACAAATTAAGTGGAATAATTTCATTTAGCACACAGAGGCACTAATACAGAGTTTAATGAAAATATTACAGTTTCATCGACAACTGAATATTACTATTTGGTGCGAGCACAGGTACATCTTCGTTGGCCACAGGTAAAACATTTATCGTGAACATCGGGCTTCAATTCCGGTTCATTAAACTTTCCTCTTAACACAGACGGGTGCCAACCCTCTTTCCTTTACACTGGGGACAGGGGCCATACTTAATCTGGGACCTGCTTTTGGTTTTGAATGGAGATGTTTCCATAAACAGTGGAGGTATCCATTTTAATGGTGCGACTTTTAATGGAACAATTTCTGTCACTAAAACCGGGGCAGCAAACGATGCCGGTAATGGGAATAATATTTTTTAATGCTTCTTCTTCTTTATGAATTCCTGAACCGGATATCTCTTGTTAACTAATTCCACCAGAGATGTTTTTAATGATGTCGTTGAATCTACCAACGCAGGATCAGGATTACCAATTCATGTGGGATACAATGGAGGTGT
>JADJOH010000001.1 GCA_016713925.1 Bacteroidota bacterium | reverse complement strand
TAGCACTGAAGTCGTTCTTTCCTGAAAGAAGTAGAGAGGATCCTGATCCACTTCAGCTGTTCTTCTTGAAATGGGTGATGGAAAGCCGGTAAAGCAAATATATTTTGAGAATCCCGGGTGTCGAAGATTCCAACGCAATCCGGGAGGAGTTAAGATCTTTTGCCGAAGCCATTGTAGAGGTGATAAACACCCAAAGTTTCTATTGATGACGTGGGTACGCCGCTTTGAATGTGGCCTATCAGGTCATTGATAAATTGAAATTACTCCTCCCTATTGTTTCATAGTACTAAGCTGAATTGAAGAAGACAAAGAAGGTAATTCAAGTGATTTTCGTATTATGTTTCAGCCATTTTACTTTGCCTTGCTTCATGCAATCTGATCAATCCTGATGAAGAAATTCCCCGCCCATATCGAAGTAAAGGGATTTAAAACAACTTCAAATTATCCGACCTTGTGGATCAGCCTCAGGTAAGATCACTGATGTATGGGTATTTGCAGATGGTGCTTGGTGGTGGACCCATGAATTACCGGCTCGTTTTCCGATTTTAAAAGTGGTAAGAAAAAAATTAGTTTCGCTGCGGGAATTGAAGCAAATGGTATCGCCTCACGAATGAACTTTATCCTTTATATCGATTTTTGAAACAGATGTTGACCTTATTCCTGGTCAGGTAAGTGGATCTGGATACAATCAGCCTACTTCCTGCCTAAGGCATACCTGGTCTGAAGATTTTGGAAAGGATACCAGCGGTGGTGGTATCAGTCTGGATACAACAGGAATTAGCCTGGCAAACATCTTACCCGATTCTGCTGATGTTTTGAAGGTCGGCGAAGTTCGAAAATGCAGGTGACGACCGCGGCAATTTTGAGTAGAATGCCGGACCGTTGGTGATGGCTATCAACTTATACCCGAAAGGATGTTTATTTAGAATGGATTATCGCTGCAATACAGCCTTTATTATGGGCTTTTGGTACCACGTTCTCCGGTGAAAAACAAAACCTGATCATCTGCCTGAATACAAAACCGACTGGAACAAAATTTATATTCGTTTAGGCCCCTATGTAAACGCGCGAATTCGACAAAAGTGGAAGTTCAAGATTTATTTTCGCGTAGCGCTAAAGGAGGATTGACAGAAGGTACCGTTTACGTTGATAATTTAAAGCTGGATTTTGAATTAATGAACAAACCGCGTCAAATTTATCAAGTATGTGATAGCGGATCTTTTATCGGCTATGTTCGGGTGGGCTATTTTTGTATTTACTTCGGAAAAAGCAGGAATTGGAGGCTGCTTTGTATGGAAGTCGTTCCTTTTGTTCCGGATAAAAATTTTTATCTGGGGATTACTGTTTTACCGATTGGGCCTGGGTGGCCATTTATGCCTTCTCGGTAGGAACTTCTACAATGATATCTACCTGAAATCAAGACTACAGGAATTTGGCTCTGACCATGTATGTCTCCTCATATTGGAGCAATTATTATTTTTTTTTCTCCCTCCTGCTTGATGATGCCATCGTTTCCTATAAAAGCTATTACAGCATTTTTCGTTCTGTTTTTTCTGCATTTCGGGATAACTGCTTTGTGCGATTTCTGATAACCACCCCATACTGCCCGAAGAATTAAGATATAGAAAATTGGCTTCCTACTTCCGATAATTGGAAGCAGTCAACGGCCGTGAACCTATTTAATGAGTACGAAACCGAAGTTTTAAGTCAGGGTTATAAGTTTATTGGCTTTCGGTCCATGTTGATCATAATAACGGGAAAGTATTTCGGGCAGTTTATTGCCCTATTTGGGTGGGATTGGAAGATTTAACACGATTGATTGATGAGCATAAAATCGAAGAAATTATTATTGCCATTGAGTCCTCGGAACACGAGTTTATAGGAAGAATTATCAATGAACTGGAAGATAAAGATGTTAGTAATCAAAATCATTCCTGACATGTATGATATTCTTGCAGGAACTGTGAAAATGACTCTTCGATTTTCGGGTCGCCATTGATTATTATTAATCCTTCTTGATGCCGGTTTACAACAATCTTTGAAGAGAATTATTGATATTGTAGTTCTTTTGTTTTTCCCCCGGGTCCTGCTCAGTCCGGTTTATATAACAACAGCAATCATTATTAAAGGACGTCACGAGCCCCATTTTCTTTTGTCTAGAGAATTCGACCGCATGGAAATCCTTTTTCCATTTATAAGTTTCGATCGATGTTTTGGGTGCTGAAAAGGGTGCGCTGATGCTTTCCAGTGTATAATGATAGCCGAATTACTCCTTTTGGAAAATTTATGAGAGCGATTCGTTTGGATGAAATCCTGCCAGTTTTATAACGTTTTAATCGGAGAGATATGCTTCATTGGTTGGCCCTCGTCCGAACGGCAGTATTTTATAGGATCAGATTATGCAGAGAGCGCTTGCCATCACGCTTATTTGTATAAAGTACGTCCGGGAATTATGTGTTGTAAGTAAGCAAGTATGGATATGCAGAATGTGGAGGAAATGATCTAACGCTTAAAGTATGACATCATTTATATTGAAAATATGTCCTTGTCTCTGGATTTTAAAATATTGTTTTATACCATCAAACGTCTTTGTTAGCATAGTGGTGTCAATCCGTTGATCAAATGAATTACACAGGCTTATTTATTACAGGAAAGGTGGTGGAGTGGGACACCTATGGTCTGAAAGACTTTTCTTACATGATCTTCGGTATCTGTGATGAAGAGTTGTCCGAAGGTTTCTTTACTGACCAATTCCCAAGGAGTCGGGTAATCCTGTTTAAATCTAACTTGTCAAAAATATCATCCAGCAGGAGTATAGGTTTTAACCCACGCCGTTTCTTTTAATGACTTTGAATTGTGCAAGTTTTAAGGCAAGGATAACTGATTTTGCTGTCCCTGAGATCCGATACGTTTTGCAGGATGACCATTTAAAGTGAGTGTCAGATCATCCTTATGAATTCCTGCAGTAGTATATTGTAGAATTAGATCTTTTTAGCGTTTTGTTTAATTGGGATTGAAGATTTTCATGTTCAAGACTACAAATTATTTCAATCCTGCTTCTTCGCTATTGTTGGTAGGCATAGGATTCCCTGAAATAAGGGTGAAAATGCTCCACAAAATCTTTCCCTGACAAGATAAATTTTTTCACCACACACTGCCAGTTCTTTATCCCAGACTTACAAAGAGAGGCATCAGTTAAAGCCTCCCTTGCAGTTTGCTTGAGAAGGGCAGCATTCTGTTGTTGTGCACGAATGATTGTAAGCCACATCAGATCATCCAGATATGGATGATTATATTGGCAATAATACTGTCCATTAATTTTCTCTCTTCACTTCCCCTACTGATGAGCTCCGTCAACTGCGCCCATAACCAAAGGTAATAATCCAACATGTTCTCCCAGTCGGGAATACTCCTTTTGATTCCTTTTAATGCTCTTTTTTTGTCTGTTTTGACCAGCACCAATATTTCTTTCGTTTTTCCGCCTAATCTGCGTTCCGTTGATTGGAAGAACGATTGAAGATGCTTCATGGAAAGGCATCTCCGAATTGAAATAGCTCTTTGCACAAACAGAGATAATGGATCGCATCGAGGATATTGGTCTTACCGCTGCCGTTTTGACCGGTAAACCATTGGGCTCCTTCTGCTGAAACTAAATTCGCCCCCATCGTAATTTTAAAATTGAATAGGGTAAGTCTGCGTAAAAACATCTCACAAAAAAATAGTGTAATTTAAGCAGAATCATCTTGAAAGTATTGCTCAAATTGAACATTGGAAAGATTTAGCATGAAGAACAGATTAAAACAATCCAATCATTACGGAATTTTTAATAATTTTCCGCCCTACTGTTAAACAATTAATTTCGTCAACAATATGAAGATCATCATTCGTTTCATGCCCGCAACGCTGTTGCTGCCATGTCTGTGTAAAAGCTCAGGATCCTGTATGGGTGGGCACTTCAGAAATCAAGGAAGGTAAAAATCTTTCAAATGGTGCACGGTCACCAGAACAGCCAAAGCAACCCTGAATCCCGGATTCCGTGAAGTCGTCCCCTCGACGGACTTCCACCGTATATAAATCCGAAAGTGCTAGCTTAAAAGTAACCGGGGATGCCACTATTCTGGTGCTCAGTTTCAGCAAAATTATTCTGTAGAAAAGAAAAATCCAAGGAAATTTCATTTCTTGAACAAGACCTGATTCATTAAGTCTTCGACTGCAACAGGTAAAAATAAAATCGTTGTCCTGTCCAAACGCAAGCCCTTCTCCAGGCGAATAAATCAATTGAGGTGCTAACAACGGGTACTCGTGGATGAACTGGAGCCGGTAGTTGATTACTTCATTAAGAAGATGGGCGAATTAAAGGAAGATCAGCTGATGACTCAACTTAAAGAAAAGAAGCTGAACGAACAGATCGGGAAAAATACAGCAACAACTGAATGTGCTTCGTCAGAGCAGCAGCAGCCCACCGGAAATATTATTGTGAAGGTAGATGCACGTTCGCGAACCATGTCTTCTTTGATTTCAGTTATGTCATTAACTCCAATGTCACCTGGTATGCATTTATGACATTAAAGTTAAAGATGTAAACAGTCCTGTTGAACTGGTCTACAAAGCGAAAGTAAATCAAAGTTCAGGTGAGGATTGGAATCAGGTACGGTTAAGTTTAAGCACAGGGAATCCTGCAATAGGAAGCGAGCGCCCCTTTTTAAATCCATGGTATCTCAACTTTTACCAACCTCGTCCAATGTATTCTGTTCAGGAGAAATCAAAACGAATGGATATGCCTTCTGCACCTGCTGTTGCTGAAGGTGCAGTAATGCTCCATGGAACAGGATCAGCAGGATATGAAGAATGTTTCCGTTATTATGAGTGAAAATCAACTTTCTTCCAGCTTTGAGATTCAACAGCCCTACTCTATCCCTTCTGATGGCCAGGATTATCAGGTAGAAATTCAAAAGCATTCATTAAAAGCGGACTACAATTAGATTGTCCTTCCAAAGTTGGATGCAGATGCATTTTTAACTGCACGCATCACCGGATGGGAAGAATTAAGTCTGACCGCCGGAGGAGCCAATATTTACTTTGACGGAGCTTATGTTGGAGAGTCATTTGTCAATCCTGCAGAAACCAATGATACACTAGAAATTTCATTGGGTCGCGATAAACGAATCGTGGTTAAACGTGAGAAGTTAAAGGATTTGAGTGGCTCTAAATTATTTGGTGGAAATAAGGAACGCTCTCTTTCTTATGATATCAGTATAAAAAATGGAAAAAAAGAGGCGATCAGTATCCTGCTTTATGATCAAATTCCGCTCACCATGCAAAAAGATATTGAAGTGAAAGTGGAAGAGTTGAGTGGTGGGGAACACAATACCGAAACCGGAGAAGTCAAATGGAAATTGCAGATTCCTGCAGGTGAAACAGCAAAAAAGCGACTGTCTTTAAGGTGAAATATCCTAAGGATAAACAAATATTGGGTTTGTAAAACACTTAAATAAATTTAAACTAAAAGGGCGACTCTCAACAGGTCGTCCTTTTATAATTCATACGAGACCGGATCAATGAAGCAAGGGCTCTTACTGACTTCTACTCTTCGCCCATCCGGATAAATGGCATCTAATTTCACCCGTTGTCCTTTTTATAATTTTCCATAATCACCCTTTTTCCATCCGGCGACAAAGTTCCTTTTATGGGTTCTTCACTTTTTCATAGCGCAGTTTTTCAATAGATTGCACCGGTTCCTCTAACTGAAACTGGTATTGCCGAAGCTGATCGGGGACAAATAAGCTATCCTGACGCAAACTCTGACTATACAGAGAATCTGAGACTATAATAATGGTTATTAAACTTAAGATTATTTTTAGTTTACGCATGCCTCTAAATTAATTAATTTTGGGATGTATTACAAATTTCGGGGAAGATTAAATTTCTTCTTCGTTTGTATTGGATCGTCTCGTCATTACTCATCTCGTCTGCGACGATTTGAATCTGACGAGACTTGGGGAACGCTCGCAACACTCGCTGGGAGGATCACTTCGCCGTGGTGGCAACTTCAAACCAAACCTTAATCTTCAAACTTAAAACCTTGAACCTTGAACTTTAAACCTTAAGCCTTGAACCATGAAGCAGAATCGCGAAAAGCGATACGCTTCATGGGACCCTTAAACCTTTCCAGTCTGCACAATCCCGATAGCTATCGGGAGACGGGATCACATCGCCCGTGGTCACGTGGCGAGTGAAAACATTAAACATTAAACATTAAACATTAAACATTAAACATTAAACATTAAACATTAAACATTAAACATTAAACATTAAACTTTCCCAATGGCACACGAAATAGATTATCAGATTATTGGAGATGACATACAAGTAGTAGAAGTTGAAATGGATCCCGGTGAAGGAGTAAGGGCGGAAGCGGGTGCTATGTTGT
Source organism: Bacteroidota bacterium (assembly GCA_016713925.1). Taxonomy (NCBI): domain Bacteria; kingdom Pseudomonadati; phylum Bacteroidota; species Bacteroidota bacterium. Next base: position 14,840 of record JADJOH010000001.1, on the reverse strand, counting down.
ATATGGAACAGGATATTGAAATGCAGACTTCGACGGGTGGAGGAATATTTAAAGGGTTGAAGCGGATGATCACCGGTGAGAGTTTTTCATTACGTCATTTACGAATAATGGTAATCAGAAGAGGAAGATGGCTTTTGCGGCTCCTTATCCGGGAAAGATTATAACGATCAACCCTGCTCAATTTGGAGGGAAATTTCTATGCCAGAAGGATGGGTTCTTATGTGCGGCGCAGGGTATCGAAATAAATATAGCTTTTACGAAAAGAATTGGCGCCGGACTTTTTTGGAGGGGAAGGATTTATTCTTCAGGAATTATCAGGTGATGGAAATACTTTTATTCATGCGGGTGGAACGATTCTGAAAAGGCAATTAGCTCCCGGAGAACAATTGCGTGTAGATACCGGATGTTTAGTGGCATTTGAAACAAGTGTACAGTATGATATTAAATTTATTGGTGGTTTTAAAAACTCCTTGTTCGGTGGTGAAGGTTTGTTTTATGCACTGGTGACCGGTCCGGGTTTGATTTATCTTCAGAGTGTGCCGTTTTCGCGAATGGCTGATCGAATTGTGGCTGCTTCGCGTGTGGGTGGTGGACGAGAGGAATCAAGAGGGTTAGGCGGACTGTTGGGTGGAATTATCAGTGGAAAGGAATAGCAATTTGATAAGGTTGGAGTACTGAATAATTAAAATAATCCATCCTCTATTTCATTTCTTGAAATTGAAAGAACCGAAATGAAAGAATGGTTCAATTAAAATTTAAAACCATTCCATCAAAAGCAATACGCACATCTGCCGGTAAATCATTTTCAATTTGGTCATGCAAACCCATTTGATGACTCAGATGTGTCAGTAGGCCAAGCTTGGGTTGAAAATGCTGCATCATTTTTAATGCTTCCTCCAATGTAAAATGCGATACGTGAGGTTCACGTCGAAGCGCATTCAAAACAAGGACTTCTGAACCGTAGATTTTGCTATGTTGATCCTCGGGAATTGTTTTGGCATCGGTGATATAGGTAAAGTTCCCGATCCGAAAACCAAGTACATCCAATAAATAATGTTTAACAAGAATCGGAGTGAATTCGATACTCCCTATTTTGAAGGGATTCAGGTCAATGGTATGTAAGTTGAGCTCTGGTACGCCGGGATATTTTATAGCGTCAAAAGCATAGTGGAACTCTCGTTTGATAGCATGTTGTACCCTGTCTGTGGCGTAGATATCAACCGGTTTATTGCAGACATAGTTGAATGCACGGATATCATCCATCCCCGCAATATGATCCTTGTGTTCATGGGTAAATAATAATCCATCCAGCTTTTTGACACCTGCTCTTAATAATTGTTGTCGGAAATCCGGGCCGGAATCAATAACAACAGTAGTATCCTCATTTTCAACTAAAATAGAAGTCCTCAGCCGTTTATCTTTTTCATCTCCACTCCTGCATACTTCACATTCACAGGCAATAACAGGAACACCCTGAGAGGTTCCGGTACCTAGAAATGTAATTTTAAGCAAGGTATTAGAGGTTAGATGATTCTGTTTCCGGTGAATTCTCTGATAGTTCCTCCTTGTCAACAGCAATCAAATTTTCAGCGGTGCTTGTCGGTTCTTCAAAAGCAAGTTCATTGGTATGAATCGGGTTCTTTAATCCAATTGTACGCAAATCCGCCTGTATGACCTGATTCGCCACTAAAGTTTGAATGATTTCAAGCAGAGACTGAATCCGGCTTTCTAAAACAGAGAACTTGTTGATTACCACTACTTTCTTTGCTTCAAGGATACAATAATTTGATTTGAAGTTGCCCTTTTCGTAGCGAACATCATACCCCGACTGCTCCAATAGGTCTTCCAGTTTTTTAAATATGCGGGTGTGAATTTTGCCATAACGTATAATTCCCAAAAGTCGTGATTTTTCCGCTCAAAGCAAAAATGTGTGAGTTCATCTTATTAACAAGATCTGTTTTGAATTTAACACCCTTCATGCCGGATTTTTATATTCCTTTGCCCTGCGAAACACACTATCGCTGAAAACCAGAAATTCTTTCATATGTTGTTGGGAATTCCCTACTGAAACCAAAGAGCGCGAATGTCGCGTTGCCATTACACCGGATGTCTGCGGACAATTAGTCAAAAGCCGGTTTCCGGTATCTGTACAAGCCGGAGCCGGATTAAAATCTTATTACGCTGATGATCAATACATCGCAGCCGGTGCAAACCTGGAAGGGGATGCCGCTGCTATTTATAACCGATCAGATGTCGTTTTAAAGGTGAATGCACCTACTGCTGCTGAAATCGGATTAATGAAAAAGAGCGCGAGCTTAATTTCATTTATGTGGGCGGCTACTAATCCTGAATTCGTGGACGCCTGTGTGAAACAAGGTATAAATGCTTTTTCAATGGACGCCATTCCGCGTATATCCAGAGCTCAGAAAATGGATGCTCTGAGTTCACAAGCAAATCTGGCAGGTTATAAAAGCGTGATCATGGGTGCCAATGCACTTGGTAAAATATTTCCGCTATTAATGACTGCTGCAGGGACCATTAAGCCTTCTAAAGTCGTCATTTTTGGTGCCGGTGTGGCGGGATTACAAGCCATTGCGACGGCGAAACGTTTGGGAGCTATTGTAGAAGTAACAGATATTCGCCCGGAGACGAAAGAACAAGTAGAATCCCTGGGGGGCAAGTTCATCACAGTGAAAGGAGATGCATCCATTAAAATTGAAGGTGGTTATGTGAAGGGTGTCTCTGAAGATTTTCTAAAACAGCAACAGGAATTGGTTTCAAAACATGTTGCCGAAGCCGACCTGGTCATCACAACAGCTTTAATTCCCGGAAGAAAAGCTCCGGTATTAGTCACAGAGGAGATGGTGAAAAAGATGCGATTCGGGTCTGTGATTGTTGATATGGCGGTTGAACAAGGCGGAAATTGCGTGCTGAGTGAACTCAATCAAACAGTAGTGAAGCATGGTGTAACCATCATCGGGGGAAGCGAATATCCCTTCCCTCCTGCCCCTGAATGCCAGCGACCTCTATGCCAAGAATGTACAAACCTTCCTCTTGCACCTAGCCACTAAGGATGGATTCAAATGGGAGATGGAAGAAGAAATTACGAAAGGAGCCCAGTTGTATACGATGGGGTTAGTCGTTTGAAATAAAAAAATTAATGAATTGTTGAATTGTTGAATTGATGAATGTTTAATAAGGAAGGGGTGAGTGTTTGAAGAGGGAGGAAGGATTATGAGGGGAAGTTTTTTTGGAAGTTGAATGATGAAAATAAAAATATTTTATATAAATAACTTTAACTATGAAGCAAGTAACAGACAAAGTAGATTTCGCTAAACAGATGTTGATGCGAACGCAGAAAATGGCAACTGAAGTCATAAAATTCAGTAGGATTATTAATAACAGTGATGAGTCATATATTATTAAAAAACAAATGATACGTTCTGCCACTTCAGTAGCTGCAAATTATCGTTCTGTTTGCAGGGCAAGGTCAAACAATGAGTTTTATGCTAAGCTTTGTATCGTGGTAGAAGAAATAGATGAAACCAACCTATGGCTGGAACTCATAAAAGACACAGACCTTTCATCAGATCAAGCACGGACTCTCCTATTAAAAGAAACTTCGGAGTTAACCTCAATTCTGGCACGCTCCAAAAGCACTTATAAATCCAGATATATTAATTGATCTACCCATAGAGCATTCACATTAAACATTCATTAAAAAAAGCATTCATCAATACAATAACTCATTAATTCATCAATTCTTTTATGGAAAATATATTAAATCTTATCTCAGAACACCGTGAAATGATCTACTTCGTTGTCCTCTCCGTTTTCGTAGGTGTTGAAGTGATCGGAGGTGTTCCAACGGTTTTGCATACGCCATTGATGAGCGGTGCAAATGCTATACATGGAGTCGTAATTGTTGGAGCCATCTACGTGATGCTGAATGTGGACGCGACAAATATCGCTGCCTTGATTCTTGGCTTCTTAGCCGTATTGCTTGGTACCTTAAATGTAGTGGGCGGATTTGTGGTAACAGACCGTATGCTGGAGATGTTTAAGAAAAAATAATTCATTTCGAACGATTAAATAAACAGATTATATGAAGAGCTCCCTGCTCGAAATTTCTTACCTCATTGGATCAGTCACCTTTATTCTGGGACTGAAAATGATGGGTAATCCCAAAACAGCCCGTAAGGGAAATCTTATTGCAGCCGGTGGAATGATCCTGGCCATACTTGGTACAATTTTTCTTTTTGAAAAACATGACCATATGGGCGTGGTGGATACTTCCTTTGTTGTTCCCGGTATGGTGTATGGCCTCATTTTCGGAGCTATTGGTCTGGGTACCGTAGTTGGATGGTTAACAGCTAAGCGTGTACAGATGACAAAGATGCCGGAGTTGGTGTCCATGCGTTCAGTTTCATTCAGTGGTTCAGTGATTGCTTATCTGAAACTCAATGGGACTATGAAAAAGCCATTGCGGTTGCCACAATACAATATTCTGAATACGGTTGTCATGATTTCAGTAGTGGCTTTTGGTGCCTGGGTGGTGTATGCTTCTCCTAATAACATGACTATTTTGTATGCGCTCTTCTTTGCTGCGCTGATCTACGGTATTTTATTCACTATTCCGATTGGTGGTGCGGATATGCCTGTAGTGATATCATTGCTAAATTCATTTACAGGTCTGGCGGCAGCCTTTGGTGGCTTTTTATACGACAACAAAATCATGTTGACCGGCGGAATACTTGTTGGATCGGCGGGTACATTACTTACGCTCATCATGTGTAAGGCGATGAATCGTCCGTTGAGTAATGTGATTTTTTGAACTATTCGAAGAAAGTGGTTATTGTTCCGGGATATGGTCTGGCGGTGGCCCAGGCGCAACACGTGATTCATGAACTGGAGATGATACTGGAAGAACGCGGTGTAAGTGTGAAATACGCCATTCATCCGGTGGCAGGACGTATGCCGGGACATATGAACGTATTGCTGGCGGAGTCGAATGTATCCTATGATAAGCTGGTGGAGATGGAAGATATCAACCCTGAGTTCAGCTCTACAGATGTCGTTTTAGTAGTTGGTGCGAACGATGTTGTAAATCCGGCTGCTCACAATGACCCCGCCTCTCCTATTTACGGAATGCCTATTCTGGATGTTGAAAATGCGGCGCATATCATCGTCAACAAGCGCTCAATGAGTGCAGGGTATGCCGGTATTGAAAATGAGTTGTTCTTCAATCCAAAAACCAGCATGCTCTTTGGAGATGCAAAGGATGTATTGACGAAATTGGTGACAGAATTGAAGTCGTTGTAAAGTGTTGTACTGAATATATATTTTTTTATTCGTTGAATGGTGAAACCTGCCTGCCGGCATGCAAGTACGAAAGGATCCGAATACTGTTTAGACTTACGAATCTAATCCGCGAAAATCCTAAAAAATCAGCGTCATCTGCGCCTGCCTGCCGGCAGCTACTGTTTGGACACAAATGTATTAAATTAGCCTTATGAAGAAACCAAATTATATAATTGATTTCGAAGGCGAACTGAGCGATAAAAGGTTAGAAGACAGGGCAAGAAAGGTTGTTTCAGCCTTAGTAATTTCTCGAACAAGTTCTGTTCACGGTAGCACGTTAACTGAAGCTGATCAAAAAAGGGTTTTACAGGTTTTTGGATAATGAAAACGTTAGTGAGGCAGAGCTCATCAGTTCTCTAACGAAACGATGTAAAAGAAATGTTCAAGGAAAAGATGTATTAGTAATTCAAGATAGTAGTTCTTATGGTTTAGGGCATCTAAAGGAAAGCATAGAAGAAGATAGCGGTTTAGGATTAGTTGGCAACAAAATGGGGTTAGGCTTTTTAACTCATATTAGCTTGGTACTTGATGCCCAAACTGAAGATTTGTTGGGCTATTCCGATGTACAATTATGGCATCGAAAAGAAGATAAGTCAAACAATACAACACGGATTTATAAGCAACAACCCATTGAAGAAAAGGAGTCCTATAAGTGGATAAAAGCGAGTGAAAGCTCAAAAGCTATATTATCAGAAGCAGCAACAATCACGATAATAGAAGATCGTGAAGGTGACATTTATGATCAGTTTTGCACTGTGCCGGATGACCGGACTGATTTAATAATTAGAAGCAGAAGTGACAGGAAACTTGCAGATGGAAGTTCAATGGATGAAACCATTAAAAAGTCAAAGTCGCTCGGTCAATTATCCATTCCGATAATTAAAGATTTAAGAAAACAAAAGATTGCAAGGATAGCACAAGCCGAAATTAAAGTATGCAAAGTAGAGTTAGAACGACCACATGGGAAATATATTAACAAGGAATTACCAAAGTCAAAAGAGTTATTTGTAGTAAATGTTCAGGAAAAAAGTAATGTAAAAATAAAGGATCCGATACACTGGCGAATTCTCACTACAATTGAAGTACGAACAGGTGAAGATGCAGAGAAAATCATTGAACGTTATAAACAAAGATGGTATATTGAACAGTTGTTTCGATTGACTAAGAAGCAAGGATTTAAAATAGAGCAAACCCAACTTAAAAATGGATGGGGTATTAGAAAACTCTATCTGTTGGTGTTGGCAGCTGCACTAAAAGTGATGCAACTCTACCTTGCATATGGAGTGGAAAAAAGCCAGCCCATAACAAACGTCTTCGACGAGAAAGAAATAGAATGCTTGGAAAAAATCGAGCAAAAATTAAAAGTAACTGAAGCCACAACAAACCCATATTCTCCTAAAGTACTAGCATGGGCATCATGGATAATAGGAAGATTGGGTGGTTGGAAAGGAAATCCAAATCAAAGACCACCAGGCCCAATTATATTACTAAAAGGCGTAGAAAAATTTGAGAATATTTATGAAGGATGGAAATTGGCTTCAAATTACACTTAAAGATGTGTCCAAACAGTAGCTGCCGGCAGGCAGGTTCGCTAAAATTTTTTAATGCATTGAAAATAGTATAGTCTTCGAAGGAAGTTTATGAAGTAGAGGTCGAAATGCGAAAGGTACCAAAGGACGATTTGCGAGAAAATTGAATTACACAATCTCTACCCACTTTTCACCGGATTGGGTGATCATTCTTCCAATGGGCTGCATACAGGTCTCTGGAATTTTATATTCTTTCATCAGTCTTATCAATTCATCGACCTGACTTTCTGCGATAGCAATGAGTAATCCACCGCTGGTTTGAGGGTCGCAGCCGAGATGCAATTCCCGGGCACCGATTTCTTGAATGAGATGTCCGTAACTGTTCCAGTTTCTGTAGGTGATAGCAGGTATGGTAAATTGATCCATATAAATATCCAGTCCCGGAATTTCAGGAATGGCTTTAATGTTAAGTTCCGCTGCTAGTCCGCTTCCTCTGGCCATCTCCAGCAAGTGTCCGAATAACCCGAAACCGGTGACATCTGTAACGGCATGCACCCCCGTAATCTCGCCCAGACGCTCTCCTATTCTGTTCAATGTTGTCATGGACCTTATGGCAGCTTTTACATCGGCTGCACCGGCCTTCCCCATCTTTTCCGCAGTGGTGATGATACCTACTCCCAATGGTTTGGTGAGGAAAAGGATGTCTCCCTGTTGTGCTGTATCGTTACGGAGTAATTTATCGGTATGTACTATCCCGTTCACGGCTAAACCAAAAATGGGTTCCGGACTATCAATACTATGTCCACCTGCCAGAGGGATACCTGCATCTTCACAAACTGATCTGCCTCCTGCCACTACACGACCGGCAATTTCCGGAGAAAGTTTATCCACCGGCCAGCCTAAAATAGCAATGGCCAGGTTCGGCTTCCCTCCCATTGCATAGATATCAGAGATCGCATTGGTTGCTGCAATGCGACCGAATTCGAAGGGGTCATCAACAATAGGCATAAAGAAATCTGTTGTGCTGACTAAAGCCAGACCATTACCTATTTCAAGAACTGCTGCATCGTCGCGACTATCATTGCCCACCAGCAATCCGGGAAAAGAGGTAGTTGTTTCATTTCCTTTTAAAATTTCATCCAGTACTGCAGGAGCTATTTTACATCCGCAACCATAGCCGTGACTGAACTGCGTCAACTTCACTGTTTCTGACATTTCAATTTATTTTCAAGGTTTAATTTTAAGATTGTAGTGAAAAAGTCAAATGGCCTGGAATTTATTTTTAGATTGAATGATGTTATTCAGACCGGACTCCACTTCATTCCAGCTAAACGACAAGGAATGGATCTGACTCTGATCACGTTTTTCATTGCTGAATGCATAGGTTTTATCGTAATAACCTAAAATAATCTCCAGCCATTTCTCCATCTGATCTTCCTCCAGAAATGCCAATGCAGCTTTCATATGCTGACCACCGAGACGACGTTCAATTCTGCGGGTATGTTCAGCCAGAGATTCTTTCGGAAAAATACAGTATTCTTTGAGAATTCTATCCATACGTTCACGGTGACTCACCTCCAGCTCTACTACTTTGGCTAATCGCATTCTTTCAAACAACGTGTTAGGGATAATCAGTTTTCCGATGCCCCGACTTTCGTTCTCCAACCATACTATTTCTGTTTCATTCATGAGATGCATCTCCATCCCCAATAAGTTTTCAAAATGTTCCTGCATGGGCTGAGGAGGCATGCCCAATAGGCCAAAAGCAGAGCCCTTGTGAGATGCCAATTGTTCCAGGTCAATGGTTTGTTCACCACGACTGCGCATCATTTTCAGGAGATCTGTTTTTCCACTTCCTGTTTTCCCACCGAGAATCAATATTTTCAATGGTCGATTGAGTTGTTCAATGATCCAATGTCGAAATGACTTATACCCACCTTCAAGCAAGACCACTTTCAGTCCTGCCATTTTTAACAGCCAGGCCATGATATTACTGCGCATTCCTCCTCTCCAACAGTACAGAAACACCTGTCTGTCTTTTGCTTCTTTTAAAACAAACTTGATTTTCCCATGAAACTCCGGACCCACCAATTCAAAGCCTTTCAGCACTGCCGCCTGACGCCCTTCTTTCTTATACACGGTACCGATAATATGCCGTTGTTCATTGTTAAGCAAGGGCAACGAAATAGCACCCGGAAGATGAGCCTTTTCAAATTCCTTTTCACTCCTGGTATCAAGGAGCAATGGTTTCTTCAAACCCATTTGCAACAAAAAATCATTTATCGGTAGTACTTGCACCTGCATACTGCAAAACTAACCATTCGTCATAACAAAACTCCCAAGGGGGAACACGGAGTCCTGGAGGCCTACACAGATTGAACGGATTTTCACGGATGCTCTCTGTAACCAATTCGTACATTCGTCAATTCGTAATTTCGTCAATTCGTACATTCGTCAATTCGCGTATTCGTTAATTCGTATTTCGTATTTTCGTAATCATTCGTACATTCGTAATCCCCCCCTCGATAAAGTTTCACCTTACGAAAAGCATTATAAAAAAAAGGAGAACCCCCCGGCCCTCCTTTATCGTTAACCCAATTCAAAAATTTTTTTAATTCAGATTCGGATCCTCCGGAAAGTTCGCGAGTATGGCGTATTCATTGCCCATACTTCGGAGCACCTGACTCCATAAAGAGCGAGGATCATCGGCGAAGGTGAATTGTTTACTTCCTTTAAAGACCAGCCATGATTTTTCTTTTAACTCATGGTCCAGTTGTTTGGGTTCCCAGCCCGAATAGCCGGCATAGAATCTTATTTGATTAGGACGGATTTGTTTGGTGTCGATTAAGAATTTCAATTGTTCATAATCACCTCCCCAGAAAATTCCATTCAATATTTCTTTTGATCCTTCCAGCAAGTGACCTACTGTATGGATATAGAAGAGGGTATCGGGTTCAACGGGACCTCCAAAATAGAGAGGTACTCGAAACTCAGGGAAATCATCTACCGCTTCGTTTAAAGTGACATCTGTTGGTTTATTTAGAATGAACCCCAGCGTTCCTTTATCGTCATGTTCGCTGAGTAATACTACTGCGCGTTTAAAATAAGAGTCGACCAAAAAAGGCTCCGAGATAAGGAGGCTGCCCTGGACCGGTTTAGATAACTTTTTCATAACCTCTTTTTTTAATTGTTTATCGCTCATTGCTGATCTCTCCTTCTTATAATCTGTCGGATTTGAATCAAGTTTTTACTATCTGTAGCAAAGTCCAAAAGTATGCCAGCCTTACATTGATACGGAAGTCAAACGCCAACGGTTTGTAAAAAAAGATCCAAAAGCCCTATAAAATTGGATCATGTTGATAATGAACCTTACAATTTATTTTGTTGATTTTACACCTAACTTTGAGCCCTATGCAGCATCTGAACGAATATTTGCAAGGATCTCGTATACAATACGATAAGGGTATCTTAAGTGAGAATCACCTGCTGGAGAACCCTTTAGATCAATTCGAAGCCTGGATGAAGGAAGCCATAGCAGCCGGTGTATCTGAACCTAATGCGGTGGACCTTAGCACGGTAAATGAAGGCAGACCTTCTTCCAGAATTGTTCTATTGAAAGGAGTAGATAAGCGAGGTTCGTTTTTACACCAATTACGATAGCCGGAAGGGAAAGGAAATGGCGGAGTCGCCCTTTGTCAGCCTTAATTTCTTCTGGACCTTACAGGCAAGGCAGGTTAGAATTGAAGGACGTATTGAGAAAGTGAGTCCGGAAGAAAGTGATGCCTACTTCGCCAGCCGCCCAAGAGAAAGTCAGATCGGAGCATGGGCTTCTGCGCAAAGTTCCGTGATAAAGAATCGGGAAGTGATAGAAGAAAATATAACCCAATTAGAGAAACAATACGAGGGAAAAGACATCCCCCGCCCTGCACATTGGGGAGGATACATAGTCCTTCCTGATCGTATCGAGTTTTGGCAAGGTCGTCCCAACCGCCTCCATGATCGCTTCCTCTATGAAGATAGTCCGACGGGTTGGATGGTGTTTAGATTAGCACCTTAGGATGTTAATTTAAATATTAATCGAACTGAATCGTCTGATTTTAAGGTTTCACTCGCCAAGTGACCACGGGCGATGTGATCTCGTAAGCCTTGTGCTGACGAGATTAAGTTCAAGGTTTAAAGTTCAAGGTTCAAGGTTCAAAGTTTAAAGTTGCACCATTTGTCAGCACAGAAGCAAGCAGCCGGTAGCCGGTAGCCGGTAGCCGGTAGCTGGCAGCTAGAAAAATAACAATATCACTATAAGTTTGTTCCATCACTATGACCATTAGAATTCTTATCTTTATAATTATCCTTGTTGCATTAGATTTCTATGTTTTTCAGGCATTCAAATTTGCTATGCGCAATAGTTCGGAGATGTTTCAAAAGTAACTACCATTACTTTCTGGTCGATGACTGCTTTTGTGTGGTTGTTTTGCTGGCTAGTCGAATTTACGATTGGGATCTTTGGCCAAAGGCTTTGAAGACTTATTCCGGTGCTTTTATTTTCGTGTTGACGTTCTCGAAAATTTTATTCTGCTTTTTTGTTGACAGATGATATCTTCAGAGGGGCAAGATGGGCTTTTGAGAAGATGTTTAATTCGCCAAAAGAGGCCGGTGAGTCCTTGGGTGTGATACCTGACAATGCCATTACACGATCTGATTTTTTAATCAAAACAGGATTAGTGCTCGGCTCCTTACCGTTCATGTCATTGATTTATGGAATGGTGCGTGGCGCCTATGATTATCAGGTCAAGAACATCAAACTCACGTTGCCCCATCTCCCTGCAGCATTTCAGGGATATAAAATTGTACAAATTTCAGACTTACACGTGGGTAGTTTTGTTAGCACTTCTCCCCTCGAAGAGGCGGTGAGAATTATCAACGAACAACAAGCAGATATCATTCTTTTTACGGGCGATCTGGTGAATAATAAATCGGAGGAACTGAATATACATAAACCTGCACTCTCAAAACTTAAAGCACGTCAGGGAATTTATTCTACGCTGGGTAACCACGACTATGGTGACTACGTTGCCTGGGATTCAGATCAGGCAAAGGTGGATAACCTGAATACGCTGATAAAAGGGCATAAGGAGATGGGATGGGATATCCTGATGGATGAACATCGCCACATTGAAAAAGACGGAGAGCGAATAACCCTGATTGGTGTGCAGAATTACAGTATGCATCTTCGTTTTCCCAAGTATGGGAGTTTACCCCTGGCGACAAAGGATATCGACTATAGCGATTTCAATATTTTGCTTTCTCATGATCCCAGTCACTGGAGAGGAGAAGTCTTGAAGGATTTTAAAAATATTCACCTGATGCTGGCCGGACATACCCATGGCTTTCAGTTTGAGTGGAATTGCCGTTTTTCAAATGGAGTCCGGTGCAGTATGTGTACAAAGAATGGGCGGGCTTATACACTGAAGGACATCAGCATCTCTACGTGAACCGCGGACTCGGATTCTGGGCTATCCCGGGCGGGTAGGATTTTACCGGAGATTACCGTCTTTGAATTGCATAAAGGTTAGTTCATTGAAGTTGTAATCAATAATTGGTGATCAGTATCTTGATTTAACGCTACGGTTTTATTCTCCAAAAGATACCTTTGCAGGATGATTTCAAAACTATATCTGATACCATCTTCATTGGGTGGAGTTCATGTACAAGATTTTTTACCTGAAGGAACGCTCACCATCATTCGTAGTCTGCAACATTTCATTGTAGAAGATGGCAAGACAGCAAGAGCCTTTGAAAACCTGCAGCATTACGATTCCTCAATCAGAGCTTGTTATTCAGGAATTAGATAAACATCAACCCGATCAGGATATGGCTGAGCTGCTCTTGCCGATGAAGTCAGGTATTTCGATGGGATTACTCAGTGAGGCGGGGATGTCCGGGTGTTGCTGATCCCGGTGCCAGAGTGGTGGCCGAAGCCCACCGAAACGGATATAAAGTCATGCCCTTGGTAGGACCTTCCTCTCCTACTCGCTCTGATGGCCTCCGGACTCAGCGGACAACAATTTTGCTTTCATGGCTATTTACCGATTGATAAAGCGGAGCGCATGAAGAAAATTCAGCGCATGGAAGAAGCAGCAAAAGCAAGAAAGAAACTCAGTTTTCATAGAAACGCCCTATCGCAACAACCAACTCCTCGCCGATTTACTTCAATATCTCAGCGGTGAAACCAGGATTTGCCTCGCCTCCGATCTCACCACCCCCCGATGAACACATCCGAACTTTAAAAGTTAAAGACTGGAAAGTCCCCACTGAGCTACATAAAACCCTGTGTTTTTGATTGGATAAGCATGGAGGAATTAGTGAATTAATGAGTGGTTGTCCCGAAGCCTCGGGATGATGAATGTTTTAGAATAAAAATTGATGAGTCTTAGAATACGGAATGATGAATGTTTTGAATATACATAATCAGTGTTATTATAGTAAAATCTCCGTGTAGCTCCAAGTGCTCTGTATCCCGTGGTTAAAAGGAAAAATCCTTCGGAGACGACAATTGCATTCATCGAAATGATTAATATTATTCGGTCATAGAATTATTTTAAAATAGAAAGTATTGCCATACGTCGCAATCAGAGGTTTGAATTTACGGATTCAATTTGAAAAACCGGATGTTCAATACTATTTTGATGGGCCGCAGATTGCTAATGATTATTATGATTTATTATGATAGTTCCCTGCGACTCTGCGTCGCGAATTCTCGCGATCATCCATCTTTAAATCAACCTTTCAAATTTCAAATCAAAATTTGACTAACTTAGACGAAACACTTTCCGAATCAGTAATTAAATTGACCAGATAAAAACCCCATTCGCCACCGCACTCATCGGTATCTCTCCCGTTACATACCCTCCCGCTATCACCTCAATTTTCTTCGTACACCAACCTCCCTTCCATATCAAACAAACAACCGCAAACTCCCCGTTCTCCCTTTAAGTTTGGAGGCGTTTACGGGAATCATATTCCAATCGGGATTATACCAGTGCTTGGAAGAAGACTTCATTATTTGGAACTATATGTTCACCACCTACGGTTATGTATCAAGGACTTCCAATCCACGCGCCTAGTTCATAATTCAGGGTTATTAGGCAAACCGTAATAAGTCCTTGCCCCACCAAGGTAAAACTATATGGCTGAAAATCGCAAGTAGCTCCTAGCAGTCAGGATAATTTATGACGCTGAGATAAAAGATGGTAGTGAATAATGAATCAGGGTATGGAATACTTAGTGATTTCATCTGACGATGTCATAAATTTTATCATCAGGAGCTAAACGCATATTACCTGCTCCTCTAGTTCATAACTCTGGCAATACCGCAATCACTTGCTTGCTTGCAATATCCTACTGCTAAAAAGCAAACGTAAACTGCAAGTTTATCATTTTGACCGGGTTGATTTAAATAAGCAATACTCATCACGTATAACTTGCTATCATCGGGAGAAAATGCGGCTGGAAAAATAATACGGATATGGATTTCTGCTACGTTCCGCTTGAATCGTAATAGGAAAAGATAATAATCCTGTACATCGATCGAACGCTAAAACAAAAGTATCAATCCCTCTCCAATCAATATGAACCAATTTGCTTCCATTCAAATTTGAAATCAAATGACCACCACCTGTGGTAAAGAATGGACCAATACTTTGAATTAATGGAAGTATCAATTCCATTTGGATTAATCAGATAGCAATAAGTTAAGTTATTTCCTGTCTGTCCTGTTCCATCCCATTTTTTAAACAGTAAACTAACACTCTCTTCCATTACCATGACGCACCGCAGTAAAGCCCATCAAAAGCGGGCACCTGTTGTAATTATTACATTTTTTTGTAACACGACTCCGGAATCATTATTGGCTTTGTAATTAATCAGGTATAATAAAGTCCATCAAATGAATTG